>NZ_SJPO01000006.1:0-300000 GCF_007859935.1 Posidoniimonas polymericola
GCCCGTCCAGGGCGCAACCTCGACTAGATCGCCTCGCAGTGACGAATTGGCGTGCGCAAATCGCGTGCCGAACAGTATTGAGACTGTCCCCGTTTTGCTCCCTGACGCGTGCGCGAGGTGACGATTCACTCGAGTAATCGCCCTGGCAAGCCTGACCCGTCATTGGATCCCCCCTCACTAATCTTTAGCCGGTGCAGCGCGATCTCCGCAGATCGGCGAATTCGCGTTTCTGAATCGAGAGACGCGGTCTCAAGGACGCGTCGGGCTTCTCTTGACGGCCGCGTTATTCCGTCAATGGCTTTGACGGCGTACCAGCGGAGCTGCCAGCTCCCCGTCGATTGCGCGATGTCGAACGTTTCGACGAGGAAGGGCTGCGATGCGACCGCACCCGTCCCCAGTTGGCCGAGCATCTCGAGCCGCTTGCCCAAGGCAAGTCGCCAGGCGGGGGGATGGTCACGATGCGCGATCAAGTCGGGGCGGGCACGTTCAACCAGATCATCTGATAAGCCCGCAGCGGGGTACTTATCGGGAGCAATCCGGGACAAGGCATACCGCTTGAGTTCGGCGAGCGTTTCGCCCCCGGGTTGCCACGCCTCGACGTCGGGAAGAGCGGATCGGGCTGCGGGGCCGATCGCCGCCAGCGCGTTGACGCTCTCGCTTGTGTGCGAAGGTTCCTGTGTGAGGCCGTCGAGCAACTTTGGGACGAGGTCTTCAGCCGAAGGACCGAGCCCGCCGATGCATCGGGCTCCGAATCGCCATTGGTTCGGCTCGTCGAGCCAACGGACAAATGTCGGTCCGCCGCTTTTGGCCAGTTCCCCGAAGGCGACCAACGAAACGGAGGCCCCGTTGCGTACGGCGCCGTCCGGGTTCCCCTCGCAGACACTGATCAACATGCTTGTCAGGCCTGCTGGGTCGCTCGGCGCGGCGCCCACTTGGGATGCCCGGTAGACCAAGCGTCCGATCTGGTTCGTGGGGTTCAGGCTGAACTTCGACTCACCACTCCCCTCGCCGAAGATCATCTGGCGTAACGCCTCGACGCCGCGGTCCAACAGCTCTTGATCGAGCAGGTCTTCCACTCGGTACGCTTCAACGAGCATTTCCGGGCAGTTGATTCGCAGCATGTCGTTGTCGCTTTGAACCGCGTTGATCAGAGCGTCGATGGCCTCGGGGCCGCCGAGATGACTCAACGCCTTCAACGGCGCTTCGGGGTTGCAGGAAGACCAGCGGTATCCACCGATTGGCTTCGGCGGATTGGCTCGCAAGTCTCGGTAGATGTCCGCCAGCAACTCCACTGTGGAGCGATCCTTGGGGTCTAGCTCGGCTAGCGCGATTGCCGACCGCAGCCGGATCATGCGGTCGTCGTGATCCAGAAAGCCGCGGAAGATTGTCACCGCCTGCCCCCGCAGACCGTCCGGCTCTAGGCCGTCCGTCTCGCGAGCGGTCGTCGCAGCCAGCAGCCGGATTGCCTTCGCGTGACGTTCGGCGGGGATTTCGCCGTCGCCCATGCTCGCCGCGCTTACCAGGCGTGGGATTCCTTCGTCTGGCGCCAGCTCGACTAGCGACTTGAGGGCTTCGATGTCGCCTTTCTCGTCAACCAGCTGAAGGAGGGTTGGCTTCAACGGGGCTGCTGCCGTTCCCAGCGACGCCAGCCCACGCATGATGTCGTTGTTGGGCAAGTAAGTTCGTGACCAGCCCGACCTAGCAGAGAGTACCAGCGGGTCTCTGGCGTCCCAGTCGGTCATTCTGCCACCGTCGCGAACGGCTGCAGCTATGGCGGCCGCATCCGAATCCGTTAGTCCGAAGCGAGTCGCCACCGAAGCGGCGCGATGCCGGACGATCAGCTCTTCATGCAGGAGCAGCTCTGTGACACGAACGGGGCGTTCCGTGATATGAACCAACCGACGCGGAGAGCCGATGGCCTCCAACGTCTTTCCAAGGACGACCGGATGCGTGTCCGAGAGCAGAGCGACCAAGCCCTCACTGGCGGGCTTGTGGCGTTCGAGTTTCACCAAGAGAGCAATGAGGTGGCAACGGACAAGGGGATCGGGGTCATCAACGAACTCGAGCGCACGGGGAAGGGCTGCTACGGGCGGCGTCTTGAACGAGCCGAGATCGTAGATGGCCCAGAGCCGGACAAGGGGGTCTTGGTCGTCGAGGGAACCAATCAGATGCTGGACGAGTTCGGGGGACGGCTCACTCGGGCCAGGTGGAGTCTTCCAGGTATTCTTCGTAGCGACCGTGTAGGCGGCGAGGCTCCGAATTCTTTCAAGCCCACTCTCGAAATCCGGCTCGACTGCCTCCCTGACCCTCGCCTCGTAGCCACTTGCGCCAAGATCCTTCAGGAGTTGGGCGACCGCAGGCATTGAATGGCCATCAAGCGTAGGCCTGATCCCCCAATGGCGGTCGCGTTGGGATTCGTCGCTCCATTCGCGTATCAAGTGTGGTAGCGCCGCGGAGCCCCATCCTTCGATTTGATGGCGGGCCAAGCCGCGCGTCGCTTGGTCCTCAGCATGGGCCTGCGACACCAGCACGCCCAACTTGATTCGCTTGTAGGCTTCATACCCGCCAAAAATCAGGGCGAGCACAACGGTGCCGGCAAACCATACGAACGTGATCCTCGTGTACGGGGATCGAGCCATGACACGGCTCCTTGAGGGCGTTTGCGGGTCCGAGATCATACCATTGGGCGAGGACTGGTTCAAATTCCACGGGAGGCAAACAGCAGGCAAAACAATGACACATCCAGTTCTAGGCTTTCGACCTCCCCCCGTTCTCCACTCGGAGAGTGGAGCTGCTTTCTAACCGCTTTTCGGTAGAAATGAGCCGCTCGGTCGGCGAAAATGAAGGCGTGCACACCTGTATACACCTGCAAGCAACACGCCAACCACAGGGGGCCGATGATGGCGCGACCACGGGTGCTGGATGAGGGGAAGCAGCGGGAGGTTTGTGCGCTCTTAACCGCGGGGATGACGGTGCGCGAAGCGGCCGACTACCTGGGCTGCTGCGAGAAGACGATCCGGCGGGAGCAGCGGCGGGACGAGGGCTTTGACGAGCGGGTCCGGCGGGCGCGGATGCATGCGCGGCTCGGGCCGCTGCAGGCCGTTCGGCAGGCGGCGGCGACGCACTGGCGGGCCGCGGCCTGGCTGGTCGACCGGCAGGACCGCCAGGAGGAGCGCGAGCGGCGGGCGCGGCGCGAACAGGTCAAGCGCAAGCAGCAGCGGCCGAAGCCCAAGCCCCATCAGCCGCCGCAGCCGTGGGACCTCGAGCAAGAGATCCAAGCGATCGCTTCCGCGCGACCTGCTGCCGGCGAGCGCTGCGCGATCGACAAGAGCCCCCGGCGTCAGCCGAGGGAGCCAGCCGCCACCGCCGGCCTGCCACAACTGAAGCGGCGCTCACCGGTCGCCGCGGCCCTCAATGAGCTCGCCGAGGGCGTCGCCGCCTCGGCGCGGCGTGGGACAAAACCGCCGGTGCGGCGCGCGCCGGGATCCGTGGTCGAGCCCGCGGTGGAAGGCCAAGACGAAGCCGCCACGGAATCCGACGGCGGGGGTTTTGTCCCCTCGCTGCGAGTATTCGGACAAAACGAAGGCGAACGCCACGCGCCGTGTCACCGAGAGCCTCCGGCGTCAGCCGGGGGAGCCGAACCCTCGGCGGCGGCGTGCCGGGAAGGCTGCTCCGGCGGCTGACGCCGCCGGCTCTTGGGGCCAGTTGTTATGACAGCTGTTTGGCGAACTGACTTGCGGTTCCGACGGTAAAGATCGCTGGTACAATGGTCGGATGCCCGACGCGAATCCCATTGCGCCCCCGTTCTACATCGGCGACCTCTTGGTCGACCCGCCGGTGCTGCAGGCGCCGATGGCGGGTTTCACCAACTACGCGTTCCGGCAGATTGTCCGCGAGTTCGGCGGCGCCGGGCTGCTGGCGACCGAGATGGTCAACGCCAAGGGCTTCGTCTGGCTCGACGAGCAGGAGGCGACCCACCCCGACCGGCTGTGGGGCGTGGCCGACGAGCCGCGGCCGCTGGCCGTGCAGATCTGGGACAACGACCCCGAGATCATGGCCCGGGTCGGCAAGCGGCTAGTCGACGAGTACAAGGTCAGCGTGGTCGACATTAACTTCGGCTGCCCGGTGCGGCAGGTCACGGAGAAGGCCCACAGCGGCTCGTACCTGCTGCGTGAGCCGGAGCGGATGGGGCGGATCATCGAGCAGGTGGTTGCGGCCTGCGGACCAACGCCGGTCACCGCCAAGACGCGGCTCGGCTGCACGCGAGACAAGATCGTCATCAAGGACGTCGCCCAGATTGTCGAGGGCGCGGGCGCCGCGGCGCTCACGCTGCACGGCCGCACCGCCGCCGACATGTTCCGCGGCTCGGCCGACTGGGACCTGATCTCCGAGGTCAAACCGTTTCTAAAGAAGATCCCGCTGATCGGCAACGGCGACCTCGACTCCGCCGAGAAGGTCGTCCAGGCGTTCCAGCGGTACGACGTCGACGGCGTGATGATCGCCCGGGCGTGCCTTAACAAGCCGTGGCTGTTCGCCCAGGCGCAGGCCGCCCTGCGTGGTGAGCCGATCCCCCCTGACCCTACGCTCGAGGACGAACGCCGGCTGATGGTGCACCACTTCGAGCTGGTCAAGGAGCGGTTCGGCGAGGAAAAGGGCGCCGTGCTGATGCGCAAGTACGCCTGCTGCTACGCCCAGGGTCGCCGCGGCGCGCGGGAGTTCCGCAAGCACGTCGCGACGATCGAGACCGCCGACCAGTTCTACGCGGTCGTGCGGGACTACTTCCCAAGCGAGCAGCACGCGGCCGCCGGCTAAGACGCTGGCGGCCGGCGACGCTGGCGGCCGGCGGAGTCTAAACCGCGTCGGTGAACTCTTGCTCGAGCGCCAGGTCGACATCATCGGGCGTTTCGGCAGGCTCGGCGAGCAGCGTCTCGACCAGCTCACGTTCGGCAAGCAGATTCGAGAACGCCGCGTCCAGCAGGAGTAGCGAGTCGTCCTCAACCGCCGCGAAGGGGCCGCCGACAGGGCCAATCGTCGCCGGCGCCTTGGCCGCCAGTGCGGTAGCGATCGTCGCGTCCGGCGATACAAAGTAGACGGCGGTCGGCGTCGGTTCATCCGCGGCGGGCTCACTCACCGCTACTGCCGCTGAAGCGGCCGATGGGGCCGCGAGGACAATGGCCGCGAGCGTGGACTGCGGGGCGATCGAGGCGCCTTCGTTGTCCCGCCAGATGGTGTAATCGCCTGCGTCGATCCGGCCGTTGTGGTTGCCGTCGGCGGCCAGCAGCGTGGTCGAGCCGTAAGTCGAACGCCAGAGGTCGTAGTCGTCGGTGTCGACAATGCCGTCGGCGTCGTAGTCGCCCGGCAGCACTCCGTGGAAGCCGGGCGTGCCGTTGTCGACGGCGCTCGCCGTCCAGTTGGCGCCAGAGGTGTAGTCGCCGTACAGGTCGACCGCCTGCATCGACGGCCCGTCGCCGTCGGGGGCGGTGGGCCACGGGGCGACGTCGTCGTAGGTGAAGTCGTGGATCACCGCCGAGGACGAGTCGGTCAGCGTTATCCGCTCGCCGCCGTTCGACAGCTTCCCGTCGTACTGGCCGGCTACCAGGATCCCTTCGCCGTAGCGGGCGGTGAAGGCTTCGGTGTCTTCGACGACGACCACGGCCTGCCCCGGCGCCAGCGAGGTAACCGCCGAAGTCGAGAAGTCGAACGTGATCCCATCCCCGAGCTGCACGCCGTTGAGGCTGATAAAGTTGCTGCTGGAGTTCACCAGCTCGACGAACTCGAAGCTGTCGGCGTCGGCGTTCGGCACGAGCGTCAGCTCTTCGGGCGTTGGATCGGCCGGGTGGTAGTGGACCTCGCTGATGCGGAGGCTGCTGGCGTCGGCGGGCTGCTCGACCGAGTAGAGCCCCTGCGTGAGCGAACTCCAGTTCGAGATGCCATCGGCGGAAGCGCCGGTCAGCACGTGCACCGCCAGAATAGCGTCGCTCGGGGAGAGGATGTTGGGCGTGGCGCCGGTAGACGACTCGTAGAACTTGACCTCGGCGAACTGCATCTCACCGGCCGCGCCCTTGAGGGTCGGGAACATCAGCTTGTAGGAGGTGTAGGCGCTGACGTTCGCAATCGGCACGACCGGGCCGTCGGTTCCGCGCGCTGACGGCAGCAGGACGCTGCCTTCGTCGATCAGCGTCCAGTTCTCGGCCAGACCGGTGCTGTTGTCGTTGCTCTGAATGGCGTCGTTCGTGCCGTACAGCTCCCACGTTCCAGGGTCGCGGTTCTCGAAGTCGTTTGCGGTGGTCAGGCGGAAGCTCTGCACCACCGACGACCCCGATTGCGGGGTAACGATCAAGCCGGAGTTGGCGCCGCCGAAGTTGAGGTACTTTGTGCCCGGGTCGCCGTCGATCGCGTCGGCGGGGGATTCCCCACTCGGGTAGCTGCTGCTGCTCTCAATCGTGCCGCCCGGATCGCCGTAGCCCCGCGCGGAGAGCAGCGTCGTGTCGGTGACCGTGAGGGGTCCGCTGTAGAGAACGGCTGTCGGTGAGAGGCCGCCACCGTCGGCACGGGGATCCGTCCCATCAATGGTGTAGTAAATCTGCACATCCGGGTCCGCCGAAAGCGTCACCTGCTGACCACTGCTGACGTTGCCCGGCGTGGGGGCGAGTAGCGGGACGCCGATCAGCTGCTCGTCGATCCAGTTGGCCCGGATCACCAGCCAGTTCGCCAGGTGGCTCACCTCGGCCTCCCAGCCGGTGAGGCCGGGGTCGGCGTAGGCCCCGCCGTTGGGGGCGATGTTCGGCCAGCGGTCGAAGTTGCGGACCTGGCCCTCGGCGATCTCAGACGCCAGCCCGTTGACCGTGCCGCGGAGGCCGTCGTCGCTCAGGACGCCCTGGCGGAGCTCCTGCCAGCGGTCGACCCACTCCTGGGCAAAGTTGGGGTCGTCGAACAACTCGCCCCACCAGTCCGACTCGAAGAAATCGACGTCCGGCAGGTACCACCCCTCGGGATTGGAGGAACGGCCGTCGTTGTCGGCGCCACTGGAGCGGTCGAAGTCCCAAACCGGCCCAAACGCGAGCTTGCCGTCGCGGTCCTTGGTAAGGAATGTGCTCAGGCGGAGTGAATCCGGCTCCTTCGACAGGACCCGCAGGATATGGTGGTCGATCGACGAGGCGACATCAAAGTACGCCTGGTAGCCCACCTCTGGGTCGGTTGCGTTGGGGCCGTAGAGGGCGTCCTCGAAGTCCTGGACGTAGCCGCGGATGTAGTCGACCTGTTCCTGGGTCAGCTCGGTCCGGTCGGGATCCTCGTGCAGCAGTGACGAGTCGCCCAGTGTCGGGATGTTGCGGTCGGTGCTCCACGAGCCGTCGGGCGGGGTTTCGCCGTCGGCGCCGTCGAAGGCGATGATGTAGCCTCCGGTGATGTCGGGCTCGCTGTTCTGGGTGGGGGTGAGCTCGGCGATGTCGACGCGGTTGCTGTCGCGTTTGATGTTCTCCATCAGCACGTACACGCCGAGGTAGTCGCCCGCTTCAAGTTCGTCGCCGTCGTAGTTGGCGTAGACCTCGACAAATCGCGTGCGGGGCGCCCATTTGCCCAGCTGGTTGCTCAGCCCGTAGAAGGTCGCGTTGCGGAGCATCGCGCGGTCGAAGTTGTACGGGGCGTACAGGATCCAGTCGGACTCCGAGGGCATGCCCAGCAGCTCGACGCTCTGGTCCTCGCCGTTCTCGTCGCGCAGCTCGATGCGGAGGTTGGTCTTGGGGTTGTTCGCGGTGCTGCGGCCGCGGCGGTGCTGGCCGATCAGCATCGAGAGGTCGGCCTCGGCGGAGATTGCGCTGCGGCCGCTGAGCGGGTCGACGTCGTACAGGCTGAGCGCGGCGTCCTCGAAATCGCCGGTGCCGGGGGTGCCGTCGCCGTAGTTCTCAAGCACGACAATCGGCAGGTCCGAGGTGAAGCCATTCAGCGCCGCGTCCACGCGCGTGAAGCTCTCGGTGTGAGACGCGCCGACCTGCCCCTCCGCGCCGTACGCCCTGGCGCGGATCTGCACCGACGACGAGACCGTGATCGGCCCCGTATAGATGGGGGAAGAACCGGTCGGCGCCGAGCCGTCGGTGGTGTAGCGGATGGTCTCGGTATTGTCGGGGGTGCTGAGCGTCAGGTCGAACGTGCTCGGGAACGCCCCGCCGGCGCGCGAGAACTCGACATCTGACGCGCGGAGGTTGGTGTTCGGCAGGCCGGGGGTGGGCTGCTGGAGGTAGCCGATGATCTCTGGCGCGATCGGGCCGCCGGACGTGGTCAGCAGATTGACCGCGGCCAGCAGGTCGGAGCTACCGGCGCTGCGGTTCAGCATATGGATCGCGAGGACGTTCTCGCCCTGCGTGAGCAGGCCGGAGTAGCCGCTGAGGTCGAAGTCCTCGTACCTGACGGCGAAGGCGTCGGGGTTCTCGCCGGTCGCGGTCGAGTTGTGCTGCGGCGACTGCGGCGCATTAGCGCTGGCGACGAGTGTGCCGTTGATATACGCGACGAAGCCGTCGTCGTACTTCATCTGCAGCTTGCTGAGCAGCGTGTTGGCGTCTGTGACGGTGAACGGGATCCGGACGTACGCGCTGGTGGTTCCCGCTGGCAGCACCGTGTCGAGCAGGCCGCGGCTGGCGTAGTCCGAACCGGAAGACTCGTACCCCACGCTCGCCACGCCGGCGGCCCAGGTTGCGTCATCAAACCCAGGCTGAGTCCAGGTCGCGTCAACCGAGCTGTTGGTCGGCACGAGGTAGCGGACCGCGCTCTCGGGCGTAACCACCGCCGGCGAGGAAGAGCTGAACGCCAACCCGTACGACACGCCTGACGTCTGCTGCGGGTACTCGGTCCCGGCAGGGCCGAATTCCGAGAGGATGACTCCGCCGGGGTTGGCGAGCGCCAAGTACTCGCCGCCGGCAGAGAGGGCAAAGTTGGTGTGCAGCGCGCCGCTCGAGTCAGGCGCGTCGTTCCCGCTGGCGAACACCACGACGTACTCGTTGGGGGCCAGCACCAGCGGCGTCGTGAAGCTCCACTTGTTCAGGTCGGCCGGGTCGTCGGTCAGGCTGTGCCCCAACAGGTTGGCCGACTCGTCGCCGTTGTTGTAGACCTCAATCCAGTCCGAGGCCGCGCCGTTGCCGTCCTCTAGGCTGCCATCGTTGGAAGCCATGAACTCGCTGATGATCAGGTCGGCCGCCAGCAAGTCACGCGACTCGAGGTTCTCTAAAAATAGTCGCTTCCGCATTACAAACCGCCTCTTGTAGATACTTCTCTGCCGCTAACGAAAAGCGTTCCGGAGCATTTATACTACAAGGCAATTTCACACAGGTCGCACACGAAATCTTCACAATTCTCTGCGGTGGCCGTGAGGTGATGCGCAAACCTGCGAGGTTACATGGATTCTGAGCTGAGTGGGGCATTTTCCCGAAAAAACACCGCCGATTCAGCCTGCAGGACGCCCGCCGGGGGAACCATGGGAGCGCGAAGAACGGGGATACCCGGCGTCACCAACGGGGCGCCGGCCGCGGCTTAAGCTTGGTCAACGGGAGGGTCGCGACCCGCGCTGACCGAATGGGTCGCCGCCCCTGACGCCTCGCGCAACGACGGTCCCTCACGCATCGCTGCCCGCCGTGCGGCCGGTCGCGCGATCTCCACGGCGTGCCGACCACGGCTTTGCGATCGCCGCGTCTACCCGTTTGCTCTGATCTCGCCCCGTTTGTAGGCGCCCCAGTACTCGTCTAGCGAGCGTTTGACCTTGCCGCTAAGCAGCAGCAGGCCAAGCATGTTGGGGAACGCCATCGAGAGGATCATGAGTTCGCTAAACACGTTGGCGTTCTGGGCCGTGACCACTGCTCCCAGAAACACGAAGCAGAGGAAGAGAATACGGTACGGTAGCGACGCCTTAACCCCGAACAGGTGCGTGAAGCACCGCTCGCCGTAGTACGACCACGAGATCATTGTCGAGTAAGCGAACAGCATCGCCGCAACGGCCAGAACGATTGAGAACCAGGGGACCACCGACTGAAAAGCGATGCTCGTGAGCCGCGCGCCCTGGTCGCCGGCAATCAGCTCGGCGTGCTCGGGGAAGCGCTCGGTGTCGTAGACGCCGGTAATGACGATCACCAGCCCGGTCATGGTGCAGATGACCACGGTGTCGATGAACGGCTCCAGCAGGGCGACAATGCCTTCACGCACCGGGTACTTGGTGCGGGCGGCCGAGTGGGCGATCGCCGCCGAACCGATGCCGGCCTCGTTGCTGAACGCCGAACGCTTGATGCCCATCACCATCACGCCCAGCAGACCGCCGTAGGCGCTCTCCCATTTAAAAGCTTCCTGGAAGATGGTCGCGAAGGCCCCGCCGATCTCGTCGGCGTTGGTCCCAAGGATGATCAGTGCGCCAATCACATACACCACGCACATCAGCGGCACGATCTTTTCTGCCGTCGAAGCAATCCGGCGGATGCCGCCCAGAATCACCACGCCGACGCACGCCACCAGCACCGCGCCGTAAATCCACTCGCGGCCTTGAAGCCAGGGCGCCTGTGACTTAACGATATCCAGCGACTGCGACACCTGGAACGCGCACCCGCCGCCGAACGACCCACCGATGCAGAGCACCGAGAACAGGAACGCCAAGACCGCTCCCAGCGGCCCCATATTCATCTCTGCTAGGCCCTCTTTCAGGTACCGCATGGGGCCGCCGAGCACGCGACCTTCGTTGTCGACATGACGGTACATCTGGCCGAGCGTGCACTCGGTGAACTTGCTCGACATGCCGAGCAGGCCGGCGAGCACCATCCAGAACACGGCCCCCGGGCCGCCGCTGCCGACGGCGATCGCTACGCCGGCGATGTTGCCGAGGCCGACCGTGGCCGAAAGAGCCGAGGATAGCGCTTGGAAGTGGGAGACCTCGCCGTCGTCGTGGTCGCCGTCAAAGTCGCCCTTCGTGACCCGGATGGCGTGCCAGAACGCCCGGACGTTAATAAACATCATCCGCAGCGTCAGGAAGGCCGCCCCGCAGAACAGCCACACCACGACCACCGGGACGCTCGTGCCGAGCCATTCCTTGGAATTGAAGTCGTAGAACAGCACCGCCACGAGGGGCCCCACGAGGTACTCGCCAAACCAGCCGTCAACATCCGCCATCCAGTCTCCGTCTGCCGCCTCGGCAGGGGCTTCGTCGGACGCGACTGCCGGGTTCGACTCGGTGGCGTTTTCACCCTGCTCCTGGGCCAGGAGCGGGGTCGGTGACCCCAAAGTCGCCAACGCCAGCATCACGCTCAGGAAGATTTTGCTCAGGGCAGGGTGGCTCGGGGCGAACGGCATCGCGGGGTCCTTGAGGGGTCCTAGGAGCGTAAGGGCGTAATGCGTGGGCTTCTCTGCGGGTCCGGGCGGCTCGCGGTGGGGCTCTGCGGCGTAAAACCCGCGAATCAGGGTCGTGCCAGCAGTGCGGGCAGCGCTCATCGCCCTGCTTTCGCCCCAATCTTGCCGACTAGCGGCGATAAAGCAATACCAATCAACAAGTTACGTCGCATCGACGTTGAATTGCGCAATTTAAGAAACATCCGGTTGCCAAAAATGCCTAAACCGATACGATTGAGACGTAATGGCTGCTATCGCTCCCGAATCAACCGACCGCGACCTGTTGGATCACCTCCGCCGGGTTAACTCCGCTAGCGTCGGCGACCTCGAGGCGTTCTTGGGCGTGACTCGCACCGCGGTCCGGCAGCGGCTCTCCCGGCTGATGGCCAAGGGGGTGCTGGAGCGGGTCGTTGAGAAGCAGCCCCGTGGGCGTCCGAGCTACCGCTACTCGCTTACCCCTAAGGGGGAGCGGATGTCCGGCGACAATTTTGGCGACCTCGTTGACGTGCTGTGGGACGAGGTCCGGCAGATTGAGGACATCGAGGTCCGCCGCGGGCTGCTCAAGCGGCTCGCCAATCGGTTGGCGCAGGGGTACGCTAGCCAGCTAGGCCAGGGCGCCTTGGCAGAGAAGATGCGGGCCCTGAGCCAGCTGATGGACCAGAAAGAGCTGCCATTCGTTGTTGACGAGTCGGGCGGACTGCCGGTCCTCAACGCACTCGCCTGCCCGTACCCCGGTCTCGCCGAGACCGACCGCAGCGTCTGTGCGATGGAACGACTCATGATCTCCGAGGCCCTGGGCGAGAGCGTCCGGCTGTCGGAGTGCCGGCTCGACGGCGGCACTTGCTGCTCGTTCGAACCGAGCAGTGGGTACGTTGACGCCGACGCCGACGGCACGCCTGTCGTGGCACCATCCGCCAACGCAGCGGTCGCCAACCCGGCCGATGCCGCTAAGAATAAGAAATAGAAGCAAACAGCAACGGCCAACCGTCGGTTGATTGGTCGCACCGAAACAAACGTCCCGTAACAACGCTTTAGCTATCGAGAAGCAATGACTGAAACGCTCGTAATCAAGGATCTGCACGTCAGCGTCGAGGGGAAACCGATCCTCAACGGCGTCAACCTGACCATCAACCGTGGCGAGACCCACGCCCTAATGGGCCCCAACGGCAGCGGTAAGAGCACGCTCGGCAATGCCATCATGGGTCATCCGTCGTACGAGGTGACCGGCGGCACGATCGAGATCAACGGCGAGGACGTCCTCGACATGGACGCCAGCGAGCGTGCCCGGGCGGGCATCTTCATGGCGTTCCAGCGTCCGATGGCGATCCCCGGCGTCAAGCTGGCCGACTTCCTGCGCCACGCCGCGACCAACGTCCGCAACCCGGACCGCAAGGAGGGCGAGGACCTGATCCCGATGCGTGAGTTCCGCAAGGAGCTGAAGGAGAAGATGGGTCAGCTCAAGATGGACACCGAGTTCGCCCGCCGCTACGTCAACGACGGCTTCTCCGGCGGCGAGATGAAGCGGGCCGAGATCCTGCAGCTCGCCATGCTGCGGCCCAAGTTCGCCATCCTCGACGAAACCGACTCCGGCCTGGACGTCGACGCCGTGAAGCTGGCCAGCCAGTCGATCGCCGCGATCGCCCAGGAGACCGAGGGCGGGACCGAGATGGGCATCCTGATCATCACCCACCACGACAAGCTGCTCGAGCAGAACACCCCGGACTTCACGCACGTGATGCTGGGCGGACGTCTGGTCGAGACCGGCGGCGAGGAGCTGGCCCGCGAGCTGTACACCAACGGCTACGACCGCATCCGCGCCGACCACCCGGTCGAGGCCCGCGTCGAGGCCGAGATGCAGGACGAGGAGCCGGCGGCCGTCTAACCGCAGGACTCCGTCCGCTGACTATCGCAAACGATTCTGGTGCGCCCCACGCACCGCACAAGGTACTCGATATGGCTACAGAAACCCTGCCGTTCAAGGAAGCGCCGAAGGACACCGTCGGCGAAATCAACAAGTACGACTTCGTCACCCAGACGACCGGCGTCTTCAAAGCCCGCAAGGGCCTGAACGAAGAGGTGGTGCGTCAGATCTCGGCGATGAAGAAGGAGCCCGAGTGGATGCTCGAGTTCCGGCTCCGTTCGCTGGCGATCTTCGAGTCGAAGCCGATGCCCGAGTGGGGCGGCGACATCGGCATCGATTTCGACGACGTCTACTACTACCTGAAGCCGACCGAAGGCCAGGGCAAGACCTGGGAGGACGTCCCGCAAGAGATCAAGGACACCTTCGACAAGCTCGGCATCCCCGAGGCCGAGCGGAAGTTCTTGGCCGGCGTGAAGGCGCAGTTCGAGAGCGAGGTCGTCTACGGCTCGCTGCACGAGGACCTCGCCAAGAAGGGCGTGATCTTCACCGACACCGACACCGCCGTCCGCGAGCACCCCGAGCTGCTCCGCGAGTACTTCGGCAAGATTATCCCGCCGGAGGACAACAAGTTCGCTGCGCTCAATTCGGCCGTCTGGTCGGGCGGCTCGTTCATCTACGTGCCGCCAGGCGTGAAGATCGAATTCCCGCTGCAGGCCTACTTCCGCATCAACGCGGAGAGCATGGGCCAGTTCGAGCGGACGCTGATCATTGTCGACGAGGGCGCCGAGATCCACTACGTGGAGGGCTGCACCGCGCCGATGTACTCGACCGAGAGCCTGCACTCGGCCGTGGTTGAGATCATCGTCAAGAAGAACGGCCGCTGCCGCTACACGACGATCCAGAACTGGGCCAACAACATCTACAACCTGGTGACCAAGCGGGCGATGGCCTACCAGGACGCCCTGATGGAGTGGATTGACGGCAACCTCGGCTCGCGGCTGACCATGAAGTACCCGGCCGTCTACATGATGGAGCCGGGCGCGCGGGGCGAGATCCTATCGATAGCGTTCTCCAGCAAGGGCCAGCACCAGGACGCCGGCGCCAAGCTGGTGCACTGCGCCCCGAACACCTCGGGCCGCATCATCAGCAAGAGCATCAGCAAGAACGGCGGCCGCAGCAGCTACCGCGGCCTGTGCAAGGTCGAGGACGGCGCCATCAACACCAAGAGCAACGTGGTGTGCGACGCGCTGATCCTCGACCCCGAGAGCCGCAGCGACACCTACCCCTACATCGAGGTAGAGGAGCAGCAGGTCCAGATCGAGCACGAGGCCAGTGTCTCGCGGATCGGCGAGGAGCAGCTGTTCTACCTGATGAGCCGCGGCCTGACCGAGGCCGAGGCCAGCAGCATGATTGTCAGCGGATTCATCGAGCCGCTGATCAAGGAGCTGCCCATGGAATACGCCGTGGAGATGAACCGTCTGATCGAGCTGCAGATGGAAGGCAGCGTCGGTTAGCACCGCCTTCGTTCTCCCCACCCAACACGCCAGCAAGTTACCTATACACGCCAGCATGACCGCTACGCTTACTTCCCAGGGATACGACCAGGCAGCCTTCGACGCGCTGCTCGCCTCGCTCGATGAACCCGCCTGGATGACCGACCGCCGCCGCGACGCGTTCGAGGCGTTCGCCAACGCCCCGTGGCCCTCGTCGAAGGACGAGGAGTGGATGCGGACCGACATCCGGCTGTTCAAGCTCGACCAGTTCGCCAAGCCGGACGACGCGGCCGCCGCTCCGTGCGACCCCGGTCTGCTGACGCACGGCGTCGACCTCGGCGGCCACGTGCAGTCGGTCGACGGCAACCTTGTCAGCGAGGACCTCTCGGCAGAACTGGCGGCCAAGGGCGTGTTGTTCGGCGGCATGCAACGGATGCTGGCCGAGCACGGCGACAAGCTCCGCCCGTCGATCGAGCGGGACATCGTCTGCCCGAAGTACGACCGGTTTGCGATGCTCAACGCCGCGTTCTGGACCTGCGGCTCGGTGCTGTACGTGCCCAAGGGCGTGTCGGTCGAGCAGCCGCTGCACATGCTGTCGGTGCTCGGCGCGGAAAAATCGGCCGACCTGTCCCGCACGCTGGTCGTGCTGGAAGAGGGCGCCGAGGCGACCCTGCTCGCCGAGACCGCCAGCGCCTCGACCGACGCGGCCGGCCTGCACTGTGGCGCGATCGAGCTGATCGTCGGCCCCAACGCCAAGCTGCGGTACGTCAACCTGCAGAACTGGAACAACAAGGTTTGGCACTTCGCCCACCAGAAGGCGGTAGTTGGCAAGCAGGGCCAGCTGCAGTGGACCATCGGCGCGCTTGGCGCCAAGCTGGCAAAGGTAAACCAGCACGTCGCGCTCGAGGGCTCGGACGCCGAGGCCCAGGTCAACGGGGCCATGTTCACCCAGGGCCGCCAGCACCTGACCTACAACACTCACCAGCACCACGAGGCGTCGTACTGCCGCAGCGACCTGCTCTACAAGACGGCCCTGCAGGACAAGTCCCGCACCGTGTGGCGCGGGATGATCAAGGTCGACAAGCCGGCCCAGCGGACCGACGCCTACCAGCGCAACGACAACCTGATGCTGTCGGAGCACTGCCGGGCCGACTCGATCCCCGGGTTGGAGATCGAGGCCGACGACGTCCGCTGCACGCACGGCAGCACGTCGGGCCGGGTGGACGAGTCGCAGATCTTCTACGCCATGACCCGCGGCTACACCCGCCAGGAAGCGGTGCGGATGATCGTAAGCGGCTTCTTCCAGCAGATCTTCGACCGAATCACGATCCAGAGCGTCCGCGACGCGCTCGGCGAGGCGATCGCCGCCCGCGTGCAAGACCTCAGCAGTCTGTAGGACCGACAATGACGTTCCATCCAGTCGGTCCCGCGTCCGATTTCCCCGACCCGTCCTCGACGCTGGTCGAGGTCGATGACGCGCCCGTGGTGCTGATCCACGCGGCGGGCCACTTTTACGCCCTCGACGACGTCTGCACGCACGACGGCGGCCCGCTGTCCGACGGGCCGCTCGATCCGGAAGAAAAGACCATCGCCTGCCCGCGGCACGGCGCCAAGTTCGACCTCAAGAGCGGGGCCGCCCTGACGATGCCCGCCACCAAGGCTACCGCCGCGCACGAGGTGAAGGTCGAGGATGGTCAGGTGCTGGTTAGGCTCGTCGGCTAGAGCCACCGGCTCGGCGCGGACGGCGCGACGCTGAACGTCCGGGGTTTGTTGTGGAAAATGGCCATTCCGCACGATCTAATTAACAGAGGGACTGCCCCTGAACGTGAGCAATCGCCTGAGGGTGAATGATGTCGCGGTGCGCTGAGAAGGGGCTCCACGCCACACGGCCGCACTGATGCCGGAGTTGTGTGCCCCTTCCGGACAAAACCCCCACGGTCCAATCGCGGGAATTCAGCACAAACCACTGCTGTGAAAGTACTTGGGGCCATGCCGGGGAGCCGTGCGTCCAGGGTTTTGTCCCCTTCGCTCGTGTTCTTGGACAAAACGCTTCGGACCTATCCCCAGCGGCGCCGCTTGCGGCAGTTTGCTCGCCTGACAGTGGACGACACCAGCGGCGTTGATCCTCTCCACTTTGCATTCTTCGCAGCTGACAGGGCAACCATGCTCGGACACTCAATCAACCTGCTGAAACTGGGGTTTCTAGGACTCTGCCTTGGCATGACATGTTGCTTCGCCGCAACCGCAGCAGCAGAAAATTCCGGCAAAGTCGCCGATAAGCCGCTATACCGCGACCCGGTGTTCGACGGCGCGGCCGACCCCTCCCTGGTCTACAACCCGGAGGCTGGCAAGTGGTGGATGTTCTACACCAACCGCCGCGCGACCGCCGCAGGGCTCCGCGGCGTGGAGTGGGTGCACGGCACGGCAATCGGCATCGCCGAGTCGGCCGACGGCGGGGCGAGCTGGTCGTACGTCGGGACTGCCGAGATTGATGTTCCGCCAGAGACCGCCAGCGACGCCCCCACCTACTGGGCGCCGGAGGTGACCCGTGTCGGCGATGGCAAGTGGCGGATGTACCTGACGGTCGTGCCGGGCGTGTTCGCCGACTGGTCCCACCCACGGCGGATCGTCGAACTGCGGAGCGACGACCTGCTCCACTGGTCCGACGCCAAGCCGCTGCCGCTGGCCAACGACAAGGTGATCGACGCCACCGTCCTGCAGACGCCCGGCGGCGAGTGGCGGATGTGGTACAACAACGAACGCGACGGCAAGTCGATCTGGCAGGCGAGCAGCGACGACCTCACCGAGTGGGTCGACCGCGGCAAGGCGATCGGCCAGCGTGGCGAGGGTCCCAAGGTCTTCCGCTGGCGCGGCCACTACTGGCTAGTGATGGACCTCTGGCGGGGCATCGGCGTATTCCGCTCCGTCGACGCCGACCAATGGGAGCAGCAGCCAGAGCCGCTGCTCGCCGAACCCGGGACCGGCGAGGACGACCAGGTGATCGGTCAGCACCCGGACGTCGTGGTGAGCGGCGATCGGGCGTTCCTGTTCTACTTCACCCACCCGGGACGCCGCGGCCCCGACGCCCGTAAGGACACGTCGGAGCAGCGCCGCAGCTCGATCCAGGTGGTTGAGTTGTTCGAGGAGGAAGGCTGGCTCAGCTGCGACCGCGACGCCCCAACGCAGGTGCGGCTGCTGCCGCAGTAGGGTGTGCTCCGCCAGACGCTCTAGTTCTGATGGAACCCATCCGACACGAACGCCAGCACGGTCGGCAGGGCCGATCGCCAGTAGCTCCAGCGGTGGCCGCCGTCGCGGACGCGGTACTCGTGCGGCACGCCCCGCTTCCGCATCGCGATGTGAACCAGCGAGTTGCCCTCGTACAGGAAATCATCATCACCGCAGTCGATGTACCAGCGGACGTCGTCGCGTTGGTCGTCCGGCATGTTGTTAATGAGTTCGAGAATGGAGTACTTCTCGTAATGTGCGTCGATCTGCTCCTCAGTCGCCTCGCCGCCCCCGCGGCGGCCCTTAAGTTCGTCCTTGCTGAGCGGGCCGGCGTAGGCGCTCAACGGGCAGGCCGAGGCAAACAGGTCCGGGTGACGCAAGGCGTAGATGAACGAGCCGTTACCCCCCATCGACAGCCCGGCCACGGCCCGGTAACGCTTTTCGCGGCGGATGCGGTACTCAGACTCGACGTGCGGCATCAGCTCTTCGATGAAGAAATCCTCGTAGCGGAAGTCTTCGCTGATGTGGTTCGTGTAGCCGCGGTGCGTCTCATCCGCGTTCGGCATGACAATCACCATCGGCGTGGCCCGTCCGGCGTTGATCTCCCGGTCGGCGATGTTGAGGACCTCGCCGAATTGCACCCAGCCGGACTGGTCGTCGCCGGAGCCGTGCAGCAGGTACAGCACCGGGTAGCTCCGCTCCGACGCGTCGTAGTCGGGCGGCAGGTAGACGGCGAACTTGCGGGTCTCGCCGAGGATCTCGCTCTCGAGTGACAGGTCGTCGTACACCCGACCGGTCTGAGCCAGCAGCGTCTGAGGCACGATCGCCTGGCAAGTGAGAATGCAGAACAGAAGGCCCGCCAAAAACCTGGTGCGCATCAGATGATCCCTGGGGAGAAGGTTTTCGGCGGCTGGACCGCCGGTAGGCATTCCACGATAATAGAGATCAGGAGCAGAAACAATCATTGGCGCTACTCGCCGTGGCCGCCAGCCGCCCTCACCACGCACCAGGAGGCCCCTATGCCCATCGCCGAAGACAAAGTCCGCGAATCACTGAAGCAGGTCATCGACCCCGAGCTGTTCGTGAACATCGTCGACCTTGGCCTGGTGTACGAGGTCACGATCACCGAGACCGCCGAAGGCAAGTCGGACGTGGCGGTCGACATGACGATGACCAGCCCCGCCTGCCCGGCCGCGCCGCAGATCCTCAGCCAGTCCAAGGACGCCATCGCCGGAATCGAGGAGGTTGGCGAGGTCGACATCAAGCTGGTGATGGAACCGGCCTGGAGCCCCGAACGCATGACCGAGGACGCCCGCGACCAGCTCGGCATCTTTTAAGCAGCGCAGGGGCCCCGCAGGGCTCGCCCATGAAGGTGCTGATCTACGAATGGGTGTCGGGCGGCGGCCTGCTCGGCGAGGACGGCCCGCTGCCGGCGTCGCTGCTGCGCGAGGGGACCGCGATGGCGCGGTCGGTCGGCGAGGACTTCGCCAGGCTGCCCGGCGCCGAGGTCGCGCTGCTCCGCGACATCCGCGTGATGGGCCTGAATGCGAAGGGCTGCAAACTGATTGGTGTCGACAGCCCAAGCGAACGTGACGAGGTGCTGGACCAGCAGATGCGTTCGGCCGACGCGGTGCTGCTGATCGCCCCGGAGACCGACGGCCACCTGCTGCGGCTGTGCCGCGAGGCCGAGTCGCTCGGGGCGCGGCTGATCTCCCCTGGCAGCGAGTTCATCGCGATCGCCGCCAACAAGATGGACACCGCCCAGCGGCTCGCAGCCGCCGGGGTCCGTGTGCCCGATGGCGTGCTCGTCGACGAGGGAGAGCCACTGCCAACGGACCACCCGTACCCGGCCGTGATCAAGCCGATCGACGGGGCGGGCTCGGAGGACACGTACCTGATGTACGACAGCAGCGAGACGCCACCCCCGTACGCGTGGGCGCGTAGGCTGGAGCCGTTCATCAACGGCATGGCGGCGAGCGTTGCGGTGCTGCTGGGCGAGGCCGGCCCGAAGCCACTGATGCCGTGCCGCCAGCGTCTGTCGGCCGACGGCAGGTTCCGCTACCTGGGCGGGTCGGCGCCGCTCGCCCCGGGGCTGGTGAAGCGGGCCCAGCAGCTCTCGCTCGACGCGGTCCGCGCGATGCCCCCTGCCAGCGGCTACGTCGGCCTCGACCTGGTGCTCGGCGCCGACCCGACCGGGACCGAAGACTACGTCATCGAGATCAACCCCCGACTCACCACGTCGTACGCGGGCCTCAGGTTCGCTGCCCGTACCAGCCTGGCCGAGGCGATGGTCCATGCGGCCCGGGGCGAGTCGACAAACCTGGCGTTCGACGAGCGGCCCATCTTGTTCGACCCCGACGGCATCGTGAGTTACCTAGACGAATGAACACAGCCGCGCCATGGCTGGGCCTGGACGTCGGCGGCGCCAACCTCAAGGCGGCGACCACGGCTGGGTTTGCGGCGCAGACCGAGTTCCCACTGTGGCAGCGTCCGAACGAATTGGCGGCCGCGATTGCGGAGCTCATCGCTTCGGCGCCGCCGTGCCGCGGCGTCGCCGCCACGATGACCGGCGAGTTGGCGGACTGCTACGCGTCGAAGCGGGAGGGTGTCGCCGCTATCGCCGACGCGCTGACGGAGGCGGCGGGACCGACGCCCGTGCGCGTCTACGATCTGACGTTGAGCGGCTTCATCGGCCCCGACCAGGCAGCCAATCACGTCCGCGGCGTCGCGGCCGGCAACTGGCACGCGTTGGCGACTGCCTGCGGAAGACTTGCTCGGAAGCCGGGCGTGCTGATCGACGTCGGCTCGACGACAACTGACGTTGTGCGGTTCGCTCCTAGTGGCGTTCTAAGCAACTCGGTCACCGACACCGACCGGCTCCTATCTGGTGAGCTGTTGTACCAAGGCGTGGGCCGCACGCCGGTCGCGGCGCTGACACACACCCTGCCGCTCGACGGCCGCGAGTGCCCGGTCGCCGCCGAGTTGTTCGCCACGACCGCCGACGCCGCGGTGCTGCTAGGTTTGATGCCCGAGTCCAACACACTCGGCGCCGACGGCCGGCCCCTGACGCGGGCGTGTTCTGCTGCGCGACTGGCAAGAATGATCTGCGCCGACGCAGGAGATTTGACGAGCGAGCAGATTACCCGCCTGGCACAAGACGTAATGGGCGCCCTGAAGCATCGCCTTGCTGACGCACTCCGCCACCTCCAGGCGAGCAGCGATGGCTTCTTCGTGGTATCCGGGGCCGGGGAATGGCTGGCCCGTCAGGCAGTCGCGAACGTGGCGCCGGCTGCCGAGGTCACAACGCTCAGCTCGCTCGTCGGCGAGGCCGCGAGCGTCTGTGCGCCGGCCTGGGCAGTGGCTTTCCTCGCCGGTGAGGGGGCGGCTTTCCTCGCCGGTGAGGGGGCGGCTTTCCTCGCCGGTGAGGGGGCCATCACATGACGCTCCCCCTGCGCGTAGTGAAGGTTGGCGGCAGCCTCCTGGACCGGCCCCCCGCCATGGAGCAACTGCCCGACTGGATTCAATCTGCCCGAGCTACCCACCGCCTGTTGTTCATTTGCGGCGGGGGGGCGCCGGTCGACTGGCTGCGGGAGCAAACCGCCAGGGGCAAGCTAGACGAAACCGAAGCCCACTGGGAGGCGATCCGGCAGATGGACTACAACGCCGATTGCCTGTCGTCGATCTTCGGACTCCCCGAAGTCGAGCTCGCCGACTCACCGGTCGTCGAGGGCGCTGCTGTAGGCATCGTCGACCGCTTTCTCAACGAAGTCGAGCCACACCTTGAGGGCGTTCGCCTGCCGGTCGGGTGGCAGGTGACTAGCGACTCGATCGCGGCGCGGGTCGCATCGGTCTACAACGCCGAGCTGGTGTTGCTGAAGTCATGCCCGCCGCCGAGTGAACCGTCTGACCACGCGAGTCTCGCCCAGCAGGGCTACGTCGACGACTTTTTCCCGGCGGCCTCACTCGGGCTGCGGCAGGTTCTCTTTGAGACGCTCTAGCATCGAAGGCTGGCGGGGCTCGGGCCGTGGCAGCTCGGAGGCGGCGACCAGCTGCAGTTTGAGCGTGAGTCCCTGCTCGCCCCGCAGCAGGCCAACTGTCAGCTCATCGCCTGCATCGTGCGGGCCGAGGGCGATGCGGAACTGCTTCAGGTTCGCCACCGACTCACCGTCAACCGACGTGATGCGGTCGCCGGCCTGCAGGCCCGCCTTCTCACCCGGCCCACCCTTGAGCGCGGCGGTGACGACCGGCGCCTCCGTGTACTCGTTGCCAGGACGGAACGCCAAACCGGCCCGGCCGGCGTGGATGTCGTCGCCTTCCTGCATCCTAGGGAGACGCTCGAGGATGTCTTCCAGTGGCGTGGCAAACCCGATGCCCGAATCGTACCACTCGGCGCCGCCGGCCGGGTCGCCTGGTTCCCCCGCGGGGCAGAGAACCCCAAGAACCCGGCCGCGAAGGTCGACCAGCAGCCCGCCGTAGTTGGCGGGCGACACGGCGGCGTCGGTCTGCACGGCGCGGCCGAGCCGCCGGTTCGCGGCGCTCACCACCCCGACCGATACGTTTGGGCTGGCCGGGTCGTAGGCGACGCCCACGCCGATGGCGGTCTCGCCGGGGAGTGCGTCCGAACGTGGCTCGAGCGGAGGGGCTTCGAAGGGGGCGTCCTCCGATAATCGGAGCAGCGCCGTGTGCCGGCTGTGATCGATGCTCGTGAGCGACGCGGACCGCGTATCACCATTGGCGAAAGCAACCACCGTCACGTCGGGACGGCGTTCGAGGCCGAAACTACTTGTGATGATCCAGCGGGGGTCGAGCAGCACGCCGCTCATCGCCCCGGACGCATTGCGTCCGAGCCCACGGTAGTCGCCAATGACGCGGACCTGCACGAGCGCTGGCGAGACCCGGCCCACAGCCGCCTGGACCGCCTCGGCGTAGAGCCCGGCTAGCTCGCGGGGGTCTTGGGTTGCCTGCTCCGGTGGAGCGGTGTCGCCGCTAGGGTCTAAAGTCTGCCCAGTTGCCGACGTGGCTAGCAGCATCCAGCCGCACATCGCAAGGCGGGTGTTCGGTCGTCTCATGACGCCTCCTGGGCGGGCAGAACGATCTCGATCAGTTGGCCTTCTCGCTCGACCGTCAGCCGCAACTGCTTGGTTCCTCGCGTCTGGCTCCGCACGGTGAGCACTCGCAAAGACTCGCTAACGGTGGCCGTGACAAGGTTGTCGACCATCACCACCAGGTCATCGGACTGCATCCCGGCCTGCTGGGCGGCGGAACCCGTGCGGACCAGTTCTACGTAGGGTGGCGTCCGTGGGGCGATGTCCTCCACTAGGGCGAAGCCCCACTGATCGAGCGGGCTCACCAGCGCCGCCGGAACCGGGTCGGCGCCGCGGATCTGCTCGCCCTGCACGATGCGTTGGGCGCTCGCGGCGACCTGGGAGGCCGGGATCGCGTAGTTCAGCCAACCGCCGGTGACGCGTCCTTCGACTTCATTGCCGATCATCCCAACCGGCCGGCCTTGGTAGTCGGTCAGCAGGCCGCCGGCCGCGCCCGGGTTGCTGGTGACCGAGTCGACCAGCAGCACGCGGTCGCTGCCACGCGGGGCGGAGAATCCAAACGCAATCTCACGCGGCGTCACGGCCGAGAGGTGCGTCCGCATAACCGATCCAGGCTCTGCGCCGGCCGCGATGTTGAACAGGTTGCTGAACGCGAGCAGCGGCTCGCCGGGCTGTGGCTCGTGGGGGCGGCTCAGGTCGATCGCGGTGAGCGACTCGCCGGCCGGGTCGAACTCGACCACCGCGACCCGCAGCAGCGGATCGGCCCCGACCACCCGCCCGGCGTAGCGGTCCCCGCTCGCCAGCACCACGGTGACCTCGCCCTGTTCGAGGACCAGGCTGTCGGCGGTCACGACGCGTCCCTTCTCGCCGGCGATGAAGCCAGACTGGTAGGCCTCGATCCCTTGGATGCCTCCGGCGCCGTAGACCTTGACCAGCGACTGCTGCACACGGTCGAGTACGTCGGGCGGCGCCGACTGCGCGGATGCGTCCCCAGCGACGAGCAGCACCAACGCAAATGCCAACAGACCGCGGCTGGCGGCAGCCGCCAATAGTAAAGCCCATCGAGGCGTCACGGCGATGCCTCCGCGCTGGCGGTCAGACGAAGTTCGTCAAGGTTGAGCCAGACATCGTCACCGACCGACACCCGCAGCCCCGCCGGCCGCTGGGCCGATGCATCCGGCCAATTCAGCAGCACGACACAGGGGTCCGCGGCGGCGTCGCTGAAGTACTCGATCCGCTCTAGGCGGCACGCTTCGGTGGTAAAGTAAAACTCTGCGGTGGCGCCATGGTGGTGCGCCACGATGCAGTCCCGCAGCTCGTCCGACGAGCCGCGGGGCAGCGCGCCAACGTAGTAGCAGTCCTGCAGGCCCGCGGGCCCCTCGGTGAAGAGCGTACGCATCAGCGAGAGCGCCGCGAGCAGGCCTCCCGATCCAGGAGGGTCACGCTGGGTGCTGAGATCGGCGTTCGGGTCGATCCAGTACTCGCTTCGTTCCGAGCTGAAGGTGACCCGGTCCGCGGCGAGGTCGAGGGCGACCTTGCCGCGGTTCGCGTCGGTCCCGGTGATCCGCCACGGCAGGCTGGCGCCCGCCTCGACCCGGAGCAAGCAGGTCTGAAGAATCAGATCTCTGTGGGCGCGGTTGGGCAGGTAATTGGCGTAGCCAACCCGAGGTTCGAAAACGTCTCCGATGGGGGGCTCCTTGGGCGGCTGCGCGAGCTGGGCGCCGACAATCTCCTCGAGTTCGCTGGCCTCGTGCGCCGGACTAAGGCGGACAGTAGTTTCGATGGTCTCGCCGCCGGCCCGCAGGCAGGTAATGGCCAACCGGCTGCCGGGCGGGTAGGTCGCGACAATGTTCTGCACCTGGTTGGCTGAGGTCACGTCGCGTCCGGCCAGGCGCACCACCTGGTCGCCGTAGCGGAGCCCACGCCGGTAGGCGTCGGAATCGGCGTCGATGTCGTCGATCACCACGCGGCCCCGCGACAGCGTAGAAACCGTCGCCCCTAGTCGGGCGTGATCGACAATCCGGCCGCTCTCGAGATGCGCGGCAAAACGCAGCACTTGGTTAATCGAGATCGCGTAGCCCACGCCGACGTTAACCCGGCCCCGCTTCTCGAACGACGCCCGGCCGTTGATCCCGATCAGGCGCCCCCGGCTGTCGTAGAGCGGTCCGCCGGAGTTGCCCGGGTTGATGGCGGCGTCGGTCTGCAGGCAGTCGGCGTACTCCAGGATCGAACCAGCTGGGTACTGGTAGCGGTGCACGCCGGAAAGGATGCCGCAGGTCACTGTCGGCTGCAGGTCGTCGGCGAGCAGGAAGGGGTTGCCAACCACAAACACCTCTTCCCCCGCGGAGACACGGTCGCTGTCACCGATCTCGGCGACCGGGAATGGGCGGTCGTCAATCAGGCGGATCAGCGCCACGTCGCCGGGCGGGTCGACGCCGAGCAGCACCGCGGCGACGACGCGGCCATCGGGCAGGCCGCAGGTCATGAACGGCCCGCACGGCGCCACGACATGGAAGTTGGTGACCGCCAACCCATCCGCACGGATAATCACGCCAGAACCGCCGCCCTCGCCTTGGTTGTCAAAGACAGCGATGGTGGCGGGCGTAATCCGCCGAACCGTTTGGACGCGTTGCTGTTCGGCTTGCTCGATGCGAGGGTCGAGCTCGGGGCCGGCGGCCGGGGCGAGCCGCGCCGACGCCGCGAGGACGGTTATCACTATGAGGATTCGTTGCATGGGCCCTACTTGGTGAATCGTGCGTTGCCCAGGTGGAGGTTGTCGCCCGCGTCGCCGCCTTCGCCAAAGTCGACCTCGAGGGTCACCGCGCCGGCTCCGGCGATCGGGACCTCCAACTCGTAGGGGGCGTCGCCGGTGGTGATGGCGCGGGTCAGCACCTCCTGGCCGTCGACGCTGACCTGCAGCACGATGTTCGCCCGCACGCGGGGCGCCGGGTCGAGACCGACCGTAGCCCGCAGCCAGTTGAAGCCGGCGGGCGCCGCGTAGCTGACCTCGCCGTGGCTGCGGATGGCGAGGCCACGCGCGAAACGCACGATCCGCCCGTCCTCGCCGCGGATCGTTAGCGGCCCGCCGTCGTAGGCCTGGTCGCCCCGCGCGCCGCCCCACTCCTTGAGCAGGGCGACGTCGCCCGGGGGGGCGAAGTACGGCCGCCACTCGTCGACGATCGGCTGCTGGTCGCTCAACGACTGCACGCCGCCGCGCGAGTAGTCGAGCGCACGAACCTCCGCCAGCGGCAGGGTGACCGTCTCGCCGATCGGGAGCGAGACTTCCAGCCGCTCGCCATCGACGAGCCGCGCCGATTCGCCGTGCAGCTCGGCGCCGCCGAACAGCACCCGCAGCCGATCGGGGACGCTGGCGGCCGCCGGCCGGAACAGCACGCCGCCGTAGACGCGTTCGCGTTTCACCTGGACCGGTTCACCATCTAGCTCGATGGTGACCGCGGCGTCGGAAACGGCGGTAATGATCCCCTCGACGAAGTCGAGCGTCTGGCCGTCGCGTCGCTTGACGACAATCAGGTCGGCGGTCGCCTCGGTCTGGCGGATCCGACGCCACTGGTCGGCCAGCTCCGGCGTGGCGAGATGAAACACGAACGAAGCCAGTTGCTCGAACGACGCCTCGATGCGGCGGGTCGGCCCCAACGACAGCGGCGGCGCCAGCTCGGCCTGGAAGCGGCCGTCGGCGACCGCGAGCGACGTGGCCGGCAACACCGACCCGCTCACCAGCTCAATCCGCCCCAGCCCCTCGTCGGCCATCGACGCCGCCCGCCCCTGCAGCCTGAGCCAGTGGATCGATCCGGTCGCCACCTCGACCGGGCCCTCACTAGTTACGATCCGAACCGTGTCGGGGGTGATCGCGTCGACGGCGCCGACAAATTCTTCACCGTTCAGAGTGAGCACCGCTGCGTCCTCGGCAAGCAACGGCGAGACCATCGCGCACAGCACAGCCCCGCAGAGTCGAGTTGCCCAGGGCTTGCCGCTCAACGGTCGCCCTCCTGGTCGTCGGGGGATGTTGCGAGCGAGCGGAAGTAGTCCTCGATGACTGAGCGGTAGTGCGCAGGGAAGTCTCGGATGATCTGCTGGGCGACACGCTCGCGTTCGGCGGGCGGCAGCGCGCCCCAATCACCGCCGGGCGGGATCTCTCGCTCGTCCACCTCGCCCGGCCCCTTCAGTTCGCCGGGCCGGCTGTCGGGCATAGGCTGCGCGGAGCTCCCCTGTCCCCCCTGCGCGATCTGTTGCTGTTGTTGCTGCTGCTTCTGTTGTTCCTTACGTTGTTCTTCGATCTGCTCAATCATCTTGTCGAGCGAGTCGATGACTTCCTGCTGCAGCTCCTGGTTTTGTTCGCCGGGTTCCCCCAACGCCAGCCGGCGTTCGACATCGCTCATCTGGTGGGTGATGTGGTCGATCGACCCGGCCTTGTGGTTGGCGGCGTCGCGGCCAATCAGCTCGGCCAACTCCCGCACACGTCGGAAGCCGGGCTGCTCGAATCGGAGGACCTCTGCCGCCGCATCGCCCGCGTCGACCATGCTGACAAGTTGGTGGTTTGCGACCGCGCGGTAATGCCAGTAGAGGATCGGGGAGCTCGAGTCGTCCGGCGCGACGAATTCCAACCATCCCAGGCATGGCTCGTACCTGCGGCCCGCGGCGAACTCCGCGGCGACGCGGAGCGCCAGGTCGCTGGTAAGCCGGCTGTCGGTGTCGACGCTGCTAGCGAGCGCCGTGGGGGATTCGAGCGGGTGGCCGGCGTCGACCGCCGCCATCACCTGGGCCGCCAGCGGAACGTCTGCCGCGAGCTTGCGAATCTGCGCGTCGAGCTGCTCCAGCGAGAGCGATCGGGCGGGGTTCGACTCCCCGCTGTTAGCGGCCAGATCGGGTGTGGCGCCTTCGGCGGCCAGCCCTGGCGTCGCTAGGAGCATAGCGCCCCACAGCAGCAGGCCCGACCGCGGTCGGACGCTGAGCGGGAAATTTGGTGTGGGGAACTCCATAAGGGACCTCTTCCTCCTCCCGCGCCTGCTAACCTCTAGTATCGGTTATCTCTACAAACGCGACAACGCGAATCCGGGAGAGAATCTAGCGGTTTGCCCGTTCTCGACGCGGTGGGGCGAAAACCCGCCAGGGGTCAGGCCCGCACGTACTGGCGGGATCTACTCTTCAACGAGGCGTTCGGCCGCCTTCAGCGCCCGCTGCTGTTTCAATGATAGCCGCTGGAGGAGCTCAAGTAGCTCCTGCTCACTCAGTTCCTCCCCCATCTGCTCGGCGCGTTTGGTGCGTTGCAGGATCCGCCGCTGCAACGAACGGATCATCCTCAACTCCGCAAGCTGATCCACCAGTGGCGGCTCCTGCATCTGCCCGCCCTGCTGCTGCCCCTCGGACGGCGGTTGCTGCTCGCGGTTGGCCATCTCGGCGAGCTGGGCGTCGAGCGCCTCGATTGCGTCCTCGAGCGCGGCGACGATGTCCTGCTCAATCGCCTGGGTAAGACCGCCGGCGTCGCTCTCCTGCAGCCTGCCAGAGACCGTGCCCATGTCTTCGTTCACCTGATCGAGCACCTCGGCGAATGCGATGCTGCTCCCCTCTTCCTCGACCAGCCGCCGGGCCCGCTCGACGATCATTGCGGCCTCGTCCTGCCGCTTGGCGAGTCCGGCGGTCGCCGAGCGTTTCTGGGGACTTGCAACCTCGCCGTGCAACTCGTGAACCTCGATCGTCAGGCGGTTGATCTCGGTCTGCTCGGAGAGGATGCCACGCAGCCGCGCAGCGAGCCGGGTCAGCATCCGGGTCGCCTCTTCCTCGCGTGTCTGCCGCAGGGCCTCCTCCAGTTCCTCGCGGGCCTGCTCGAGCTGGCGTTGGGCCTCGGTCTGCGCGTCGCTGGCGCCTTGGGAGTCGCCCTCGCCCATCTGCCCGGAGGCCTTCTGCATGGCCGACTTGGCCTCGGACAACCGCTGTGACGCGCGTTGCTTCGCCTGCGCGCCCTGGTCCTGTGACGGGCCTGCGGGCTCGCCCTCAGCCCCTTGGGCCTGCGACGGCTGGCCATCAGGCGACAACTCCCCGGCGGGCGCGCCTTCGCCCAACGCCTTGCCGACGCCCTCGGCATCGTCGGCGAGCGCGTCCTGCTTGCCCGCCTGGTCGGCAAGATCCTCGGAGTCGAGAGTCTCGCTGCGCAGGGATCGCTGCTCGCGGATCAGCCGACCCACATCCTTGATCGCTTGCTTGAGTCGCTCCCGCTCTGCCTCCAGCCGGGCCTCGCGCGGATCGGCCAGCAGCAGCCCGAGCAGTGTCTCGAGGTTGTCGGCAAGCTCGCCCTGGTCTCTTTGGGCAGCGGCATAGCGTTCGTTTTCGAGCAGGCCAACAATTGCCTCAAAGCGATCGCTGAGGGCCAGCTCTCGGCTGGTTGCGATGGCGCCGCGGAGCTGCTGTGCGCGATCGGGGTTCTCGATCTCGACCAGCTCTGCGATCCGCACCGCGAGCGACTCGAGCCGCTCAAACTTCTCCTGCAGCTGCGCCTGCTCGGCCGACAGGTCCGCGGGCTGCGCGCAGGCGTACGCTCCGCAGGTGGCGAACAACAGGACGCAGGCAAGGAGGCGACGCCAAGCGGTCGGGGAGCGCGTGTGCATGATTCTTGGTCCCGTGTTCGGCTCAGTCCAGCAGCAGCCGCTTCAGCGACGCCTTGCGGGCGTCGCCGGTCTTGTCGGAGATTTCTCGCTGGTCATCGATGATTCCCCGCAGCAGCGCCAGCACCTCGTTGTAGGTCTCAACCGCTTTCATCTCATTGAGGGCGCCCTGCATCTGGGCCACCACATCGGCGAGTTGCTCACGCACCTGCTCGGGCAACGCCGGCTCGTCGGGACGCTGGCCGAGCGACGCGGCGGCGTCCTTAGCGTCGCGTTCCAGACGCGGAAGACCGCCGGCGGCAATCTTCTCGAGCGGCCGGACGATGCGGAGCTCGATGCGTTCCTTCAGGTCGTCGTTCTGGATGCGGTTGTTGACCAGCTCGTTGTGGATCTCGCCGAATCCGGCGGCGACGCTCGCGACGTCGTGCGTCAGCTTGCTGAACTGCTCGACCAGTCGCGAAAGGCCCAAGCGCCGCTGGCGGGCGGCGTCCTCGGGGGTCGTGTCCTGCTGCTTGAGGTCGAGACGGTCGGCGCTCAGTTCGGCCGATCGCGCCTCGTCGTAGATTTGCTCGAAGGTCCGCCGCAGGTTGACCTCGCGTTCTTCGAGGCGCGCGACTAGGTCCTCGGCCGTCACGATCGCAAACGCCTCGGATTGGCTGGTGCTCTCGTGCGGGCCCGCCGGCGGGTCGGACGCCGATTGGTAGTGATCGCGGGCGGTCGCCTGCAGCTGGATCCGGTCGCCCGGCTCCAGTCGCGGAAGCGACTGTTCGGGGTCGGACCGCAGGGCGAGCAGATCGACCCGCGGCGCCGCTTCGAGCGAGTCGGGCGACGGCCCCAGCGCGAGCGGGAACGAGAGCGTGCGGTCGCGAGCCGTCAGTTTGAGCGCGGCGTCGTCGACGCCGTAGTCGTCGAGGATGGCGACCCGCACCGGCAGGACGGCGTCGGGCGTGATGACGCGGCCGACGCCCTGCAGCGTCAGCTCGACCCGGGGCGGGGCGTCGGCCTCGACCCTCAGCGGCAGCCGGTACGGCGGCTGACTGTCGATGCCGTCTTGGTCGAGCAGCGTTATCTCGATGGCGCCCGCTTCGGAGAGCGAGGGGACGGCGATCGAGAAGCTCATGGCGTCGTGAGAGATCTGGGCGCCCAGCAGTTCAGCGCCCTCGCCGCGGGTCATTGTCGCCGCGACTTTCTTCAGGGGTTTGTTGCTCACCGCGTGCAACACCACCGCTGCGCCTTCTGGGATGCGGTCGATAGCGTCGGCGGTGTGGCGGTAGGTTCGGTCGCCGGTGTATTCCGGCGGGGTCACCTCCAGTTCAACCGACGTGACCGTCGGCCGCGGCGCAACCTCGATCAGCAGGGGGCCGAGCCTTGCATCACCGCCACGCAGACGGATCTCAAGGTCTTGCCTTAGCCGGTCGATCTTCATGCGGTACGCCTGATGAGCATCGGGCCCGGTGGTCGCCTCGCCAATCGACGACAATTGCCGCCGGCTACGGCCCCCATCGTCGCGGCGGAGTCGCGCCTCGACCGTGTCGGGGGCGATGTGCCCGCCGGTCAGGTCGGCGAAGACCTCTAACTCGAGCGGCGTGTCCTTGGGCGCCCGCCACACCAATCGGCCCTCACGCATCACAAACGCGTCGGCCCGCAGAACAACCTGCCGCGGCCACAGCTCCTCGGACAACGCCAGCCGCCGCAAGTACACCCCGGCGCCGGTCGGCGTCAGCGCCAACGCGGCGCCAGCGGAAACGATGGCGGCAGTGGCGCCCCAAAACCAAGGTCGCAGGCGCCGCGTGTCGACCACCTGGGGCTCGTCGTGGAGCAGCAGCACTTCCTCCGCCCGCTCGCGGGCGGCGCTCACGAGCTGCTGGTGCATCGGGTCGGGGTCGTTCTCGTCGGCACCTAGTGCGGTGAGCAGCGTCTCGCCCAATTCTGGCCAGCGGCGCTCGACCCAGCTCGCGATCACGCTGTCGGGCAGACGCGTCACCAGTGCCGAGAGCGAGTGCTTCCACAGCCAGCGGACCAGCCACACCGCGACAACGGTGAACACGATCGCCCGGGCCCAGACCGGCGGCTCCAGCAGTCGGTCGATCACGAGCCAACCCCACAAGAACACCGCGAGGGCCACGGTCGTCCGCGCGGCGGTCTCGCCGGCGAGTGCGAAGCGCACCCGGGCTCGGACGGTATCGATCGTGCGGCGGATGAGGGCTTGGCGGTGCGGCATGCGGTGCGGTTCTGGCTAGGCGAGTCCCATTGCCCGGCGGCAGATCCATTCTAGCAGCAGGCAGCCCGCGATAAGCCCGAGCAGCCAACGGGCAGCCTGCCGAGCGAACCTCTCGTCGGGCGCGCCGTAGATAACGATGGTCTCACTGCGGGACACCAACAGCTCGGGCAGCGGGGGCAGCTGATCGCCGCCTTGCAGCACCGCCTCGAGCGTCGGGTAGTAGCGGCCGCCGCCCTGCTCGGCGATCTCGGCGAGCAGCTTAGCATTCCGCTGGGTCTGCGAGCGTTCGAGCGCCGGCACAAGAACCTGCGTCTTGGCCGAAAGGGGTTGGTCGTCCACGGCGAGCGAGAGCGTCGCGCGGTAGGCGCCCTCTGACTCGGCCCGCACGCCCGCCGTCCAGACCGACGGGGCGGCCTCGGTTGTACGCAGCCGCAGCGTCTGAACGGTCCCGTCTGGCAGCTCGAGCTGCGCATCGAGCGGCTTGGCCGGATCGAGGTCGGCAGCGGCCGCCGGAGTTAGCGTCGCCCGGAGCGTAAGGGTCTGCCCAACGTTGTACCGATCGCGTTCAAACAGCAGGCTGCCGGCAGGCGAGTCGGCCAGGAGTCGGCCCTGAGCCAAGTGCTGCAGCAGTTTGGTGTAAAACGCCCGCATGGCGGCGGTCGACTCGCTGCGTAGTCGCCAGATCTCTGGAGCCCCGATGTAGAAGCAGCGGCCGGCGCCGTAGAACTGTTCGGCAAAAACCACCAGCGGGTTCTCGCCTCCCGGGTCGCCCACCGGGACCGCCTCGGCGTAGACGACCGCGCCCGGCTTCACGGCATCCACCTTGGCGGTGGTGTAGAAGCCGGGCAGCTCTTCCTCCCAGAACGTGACGCTCGACTGCTGATCTCCCAGCACCCAGAGGGCAGACGCCTCTTGTCCGGCGCGGGTCAGCTTGATCCTGGCCGGGGTGGCAGCGCTCGCCTCGGTGGGGCCCAGCAGGAGCGGGGCCGCCGCCGGCCGCACCGGCAGCAGGGCGACTATCGACTGCCCGCGGTTCTCTCGGAGCCAGCGAGGGGTGTTCACCGCCCCAGTAGCGAACAGCAACCCGGCGCCCCGCTGTGAGACGCACCGCGACAGGGCCTCGGTCGCCTCGTGCGAGACGCGTGTCCAATCGGCGTCCAGCGCGACAAACAGGTCGTACTCGCCGAGGTCTTCTTCGTCCTCTGGGATGCCGGCGAGCATGTGCTCGGCGTCCTGGACCGCGGAGGGGGGCGCCGACTGCAGCCACACGTCAACCATGAACGAATCGTCCCGCCTGAGCTGGTCGCGGAGGAAATGGTAGTCACGCGTTGGTCCGCCGGCGATGATGAGCGTTTTCAGCAGCCGGTCGACCACTTGCACCTCTGCCTCCGCGGCGTTGTCTTCCTCTTTCTGCTCACCTGGGACCGGCTTGACGCTGATCCGGTAGACGTAGCCCCCGGGCTGCTCCGGCCGGACCTTGAAATCGACAGGAAGCGGCGCGCTCGGCTTGACGTTCGCAGCAGTCCGCGTTTCCAGCAGCTCTTCATCCGAAGATTCCGACCGCCGCACAAACAGCGAGGCGACGCAGTCGACCTCGTCGTAGCCTTGCTGCTCAATCACCGCAGCAAGCTGAATCTCGTCCTTCGGGTAGGCCCGCGCCGGCGCAATCAGTTCGCGCACCAAGACATTCTTGGCGGTGGTCTCGCTGCCGAGGCCGATCGTGAACAGTGGTGTGCCGGCTACCCCGGCCGCGCCCGCGACTAGTTCCGGGCTAGCGCCGGCGTTGCTCTGGCCGTCGGAAACGAGCACCACCCCCGCCAGCGGTCCGCCAGCGGCGAGCGCGACGCTCTGCTCGATTGCGTCGCCGAGCCGCGTCTCCGCGCGGCGCGGCGCGAGCGCGTCGGCGATCGCGCCGAGCCGCGTCTCCGCGCGGCGCGGCGCGAGCGCGTCGGCGATCGGCGGGGACAAAGTGTTCTCTGCCTCCGCCGGAGCGGCGTCACGCTGGCCGACCATTGGGAACACAGCCCCCGACCGGACGTCGCTCGTCGGGGCGACGAGCACCTCGTGCTGCTTGCGGAGCGTGTCGAGAAGGCCTTCCTCGAGAAGCCGAACGGCGGCTTCGGCGCGTGTCAGGTCCGACGACGCCACGCCGTCGTTCGCTAGCGACATGCTCAGGCTGTCGTCTACAAGCACCGTGACCCGCGAGGGCTGGGTCTCTTCTCTGGCGGCGCGTTTCTCAGGCGCGAGGCCGTACAGCACCAATCCGACCACTGCGCCCACGCGGAGCACCAGCAGCGGGAGCATCGCCGCGGGGGAGAGCGAACTGCGTTCGCGCCAGTACAGCAGCGCAATCGCGGCCAGCAAAGCCGAGCCGGCCAACGCGGCGATAATTGCTGCGTTGGGGTTGTCCGCCCACGGGCCGAGGGTCGCGAATTCGTACCGCGGGGCCGGGCCGACAAGCGCCTGAGCGAGGATCATCGTGCGGCCCTCCCGCTTGGCGTCTGGTGGTAGCTGGCAGACACGCCGAGTACTTGCTCGCCGAGCAGCAACCCGAGCGCGACCATCGCCAACAATGGCGGCAGCGGTGACGGCCCGTCGTCTCCCGCCGAGGCCGACAACGCGACCGCTGTTTCGACCGGCACACCGATACGAGCGAGCGCGTCCTTGAGTTCGTTGGGGGCAGCAAGCCGCAGGTCCCCTTCGGCGGGGTCGACGTTGACTGCGAACCAGCGATCGCTGGCTGGATCGGCGCCCAGCAGTTCAACCTTGTAGAAACCGGCCTCGCCCGGGTGCGGCAGCGACGCGAGCTCGCCGGCCGGGGCGTCGGCGATCGGCGCCGCGGACCCGCGTTCGAGGCGGCTGATCCGCACCGGTGCACTCGCGCCCTCTCGGACAGCGTCTTTCCAGGCGGCGCCAACCGTGAGGCCGTGCGGGGCGATTGCCGGCTCACCCAGGTACGCGGCCAACTCCAACGCGAGCACCGGGAACACCGGCAGGGTGGAAAGATTCGACCAGCTCTCGTCGCGTCGCGGCTTCTGCCCGACGGTTGTTAGCATGACCACGCAGCGTCCCTCACCGGCGGAATGCTCGATCACCAACGGAGCGCCGCTGGAATGCCTGGCAAGTACCCGCGTCGCGAGGTTCTCATCGAACGGGCTGACGCTCTGCAGGTAGTTGATCGAGACCAGACCGAGGAAGCTGTCGCGGTCGCCGGAGAACACATTGAACAAGGGGTGGTCGCTGCCCCTCATGTCGCCCCCTTCTGCGCGGGGGGGACGCACCTGGCGTTCGAGCCGCAACGGCAGCGCCCTGTTCGCGGCCCCCTGTGGTCGAGAGTTCAGCAGCTGCGCGTTGTAGTAGTTGGGGTCGGCGTTCTCGCCCGCGGCAATGAACAGGCCACCCCCTCGTCGGACGTAATCCCACAGCGACTCCGCGACGCCGTCGGGGAGCGTCTCTAGGTCAAGCAGGAAGACCGCCATGTACTTGTCAAAGTCGGCCGCCGGGCTGAGCTCGCGTGGGGAGACCCGCTCCGGCGCCCAACCGGTGTTCAACTTAGCGTTCGGCCGCAGCGCGGCCGCGTAGGGCGCCGACTCGCGACCCTTGGGCGAACCGTCGACCAGCAGCACTTTGCGTTCGGTCACCAACGGCAGCACGGAGTAGCGCGCGTTGTCTGCCGAGATCGCGTCGGCTTCGAGCCGTGCGGTCACGCGGTGCGGCCCCGGCTCACGGAACAGCACCGAGAACTGCCGGGTCGCTTGCTTGCCCGGTTCGATACGGCCGATCTCGACCGCCGGCGACGCGCTGCCGTCGCGCGTGATCTGCACCAGGGCGTCGGTCGTGGGCGCGGACCCGTTGTTGGCGACCGTCACTTGCATTCTCACCTCGACGCCGGCCGCCCCTGGGCCGGGTAGCGGCGACAGGTCGGTCAGCGTCAGGTTGGGGTTGTGGGAAGCGACACACGAGACCCACCGCACCTCGGCGCCCGACTGCTGCAGCGACTCCACCGCGGCGACCGTTTCGCTGAGGGGCTCGATCTCCCGCCGCCGCCCGTCGGTCACCAGGTAGGCGATCGTCCGGGCGCCGGTCGGCGCGCCCTCGCACAGTTCATGCGCTGCCTGGATGGCCGGCGTGAGCGGCGCAGCAAGCTGGCTTGGCCGCGAGGCGGAGAGCAGCGTCCGCAAGCGAGTCTTGCCCTGGTCGTCGTCACCGGCGACCAGTTCTGGGTCGCCGACTGCGCTCGACCGGATCAGGCTCACCTCGTGGCCGGGCCGCTCGGCGGCAAAACCCACCACTCGATCGACCGCGGCGACCGCGTCGCCCCAGGCCGCCGTGCCGGCTCCCTCGTCCGACATCGAGTAGCTGTCGTCCAGCACCACGACGTGCCGCACGCGGCTGTCGGCGAGCGCCGACAAGGTGAACTTTTTGAGGGCCGGCTTCGCCAACGCGAACACCGCTAGCGCAATCACCAGCAGCCTCGCCGCCAGCAGCAGCCACTGCCGCAGGTTGATCCAGGCCTTGTTGACCCGCTCGCTCTCTAGCAAGAAGTCCATTGCCGCCCACTTGATCGGCTTCTGCCGCCGCAGGTTGAGCAGGTGGATGGCGACCACGCCCGCCAGCAACGGGAGGCCGATCCAAAGCAATGAGGGGAACGCAAAGGTCAAGTGAAGCAGCCGGTGGGAGGCCGTGGACGTGGGTGGACGGGGCTTACGAAGGGGCGCCGGTTGGCGGCGAGGCGCGATCACGTGACCTGCTCCGCAATTGGCGGCGAGAGAGCAGGGCGGTCAGCACCGCGTCGAATGACGAGCTAGTCCGCACCAGCTGGTAGTCCGCGCGATTGGCCAAGCAAATACGGCGGGTCTCGTTGAGGAACCGCTCCATGGCCTGCAGGTAGTTGGCCTTCAACGCCCGTGGGTTGCAGGCCAGGTGCTTGTTGGACTCCAGCCCCTCGAAACGCGACGCGCGGTTGAACGGGAAATCGAGTTCGTCGTCGTCGAGCAGCTGCAGCACCACAAGGTCGTGGCCCTTCAGGTGGAGCTGCCGCAACCCACGGTCGAGCCCGGCGGGGTCGGCGAAGAGGTCGCTGATCAGGACGACCATCCCGCGGCGCGGGATCTGCGCAGCGGCCGCCGTGGCGGCGCCGCCGATATCCGACACCTGCCCGGCGGGCTCGGCGCGCAGCAGGTCGGCGATCGCGGTGAGACGCCTCTTGCTCGATCGCGGCGGCGCGAGCCCCACGACGCCGTCCGCAAAGGTCATGCAGCCTACGGCGTCGTTCTGACGCAGCAGCAAGTAGGCGAGCGCACTGGCCAGCGTGGCGGCGTACTCATGCTTGCTGAGCGGGCCCTCGCCGTACGCCATGCTGGCCGACTGGTCCACCAGCATCAGCGCCCGCAGATTGGTGTCTTCCTCGTACTGCTTGACGTAAAGCCGGTCCTGGCGGGCCCACACCTTCCAGTCGACGTGACGGAGGTCGTCGCCGCGGGTGTACTGTCGGTGCTCGCGGAACTCGAGCGACTGCCCGAAGTAGGGGCTGCGGTGCAGGCCGCTCAGGAAGCCTTCCACGACGTACCGCGCGCGGACCTCCAGTCGCCCGACGCGGCGGACGACGTCAGGAAGCAAGGACGCCGCGGAATCTTGGGTCATCGCTCAACCGGTCGGGGTTTGTGGAGGTGTTCTTGATCAGGTCGGCCACGACGTCGTCGGGGGTAACGCCCTCGCTCTCGGCGGCGAAGTCGAGCATCAGCCGGTGCCGCAGCACGGGCGAGGCGAGGGCCTGGATGTCCTCGATCGAAACGCACGGCCGCCCGTCCAGCAGGCAGCGGGCCTTTCCCCCCAGGATGAGAAACTGCACCGCGCGGGGCCCGGCGCCCCACGACAGCGAGCGGCGGCAGAAGTCCGTGACCTCCGGCTCGCCAACCCGGGTGCCACGCACCAACGCCACGGCGTAGCGGGTGACGTGATCGCTCACGGGGACGCTGCGGACGACTTCTTGCAGGCTGGTGATCTCTTCGGGCGAGAGGACCGCCTCGACCTCCACCGCGCCGCCGGTGGTGGTCCGCTGGGCGACCTCGACCTCTTCCTCGAAAGTCGGGTAGCGGACCAGCGCCTTGATCATGAACCGGTCCTGCTGCGCTTCGGGGAGCGGGTAGGTCCCCTCCTGCTCGATCGGGTTTTGGGTCGCGAGCACAAAGAACGGCTCGCCGATCAGGTGCCGCATCCGGCCGATCGTGACCTGCTTCTCCTGCATCGCCTCGAGCAGGGCGGCCTGGGTCTTGGGCGGCGTGCGATTGATCTCGTCGGCCAGGACGACGTTGGTGAAGATCGGCCCGGGGATGAACCGCATCTCGCGGGCGCCGGTCGACTTGTTCTCTTCGATAACCTCGGTGCCGGTGATGTCGGCCGGCATCAGGTCGGGCGTGAACTGAATGCGGCTGAAGGTCAGGTTGAGGCTCTTGGCCAGCGTGCTGACCAGCAGCGTCTTGGCCAGGCCGGGGGCGCCCTCCAGCAGGCAGTGGCCGCGGCTGAACAGCGAGATCAGCAGCAGCTCGGTGACTTCTTCCTGCCCGACGATGACACGACGGAGCTGGGAGCGGATCGACTCGGCCGCGTTGCGCACCCGCTCGACCACATCGCCGCTAAACGGCGACTCGTCCGGTGGTCCATGCTCTTCTGCCATGCTCGGTTTCCGTGTTGCAGTTTCGTTTGGGTGGAGGCTTCAACGCTGGTAGATCGGCAGCACCGCATTGTCCTGTTGGAGGATAATCAGGTTAAGCGCCGTGGTGTAGACGTTGCCTATATACCCCTGGCCCCAGGTCACTCCCTGGCCGGCAGGCGTCTGCACGCGGCTCGCTTCGCGGAGCAGCTTCGACGCGGTCGCCTTGCGGTAGTTGTCCCACGACTCTCCGCCTTCGCGGTACTGCACCTGCGAGTAGTAAAAGTGGGCGTAGTGCCAGTGGCCGTAATTGCTCTGGTTGTGCGAGTCGAGGTGCCGGCGGCAGTACTCGCGCATCCGCGGGACGTACTCGTCGTCGTACTCACCGGCGTTGTACAGGCAGGCGATCGCCGCCGCCGTGATCGCCGGGCGGCCGCCGCCCCCCTTCGAGCTGTACTGCACCCCGCCGTCTTTCAGCGTGCAGTTGTGGATGTACTCGACCGCCTTGTCGATCACCTGCTTGGGGACCGGGATGCCGGCGTTGCGGCAGCCGCGCAGGCCCTGCACCTGGGTGATGGTCGTGGAGCCCTCGTCGAAACCGGACTGGTCCTTGGCGCTGACGTACCCCCAGCCGCCGGCCGCGGTCTGCGCCTCGCCGGTGAACTCGACCGCCTTGGTCAGCACCCGCACCAGTTCCTGGCGCCGCTGGTAGTCTTCTTCCTCTCCCAGCACCTGCGATAGGAACAGCATCGAGAAGCCGTGCCCGTAGGTGTAGCGGTCGTCGCGGAGCGGGTCGCCGATGAGTCCATTGGGACGGGCCTGGCGGATGAGGTAGTCCACGGCGTTGCGGACGTTGTCCGCGTAGGGCCCCTGGGTAGGAGTCGACCCCTCGCACAGAAAGGCCAACCCCGAGAGCGCCGTCATGGCGGTCGGGTACCGCCCCTGGGCCGTCCAGTGACCGAGCCGGTGCTGCTCGGAAGCGAGCCACCTGAGCCCCTGGTCGATGACCTCCTGGGTCGATGCGTCTTGCGGCTGAGCGCCGCACTGGCGCTCGGGGCACGCAACGAGGACACACAGCCAGATGGCGACGCCCCATGTTGCGTGACGCGGTAGCGAGAGAGTCATGAATCCTTCCAAACGCGCAAGCTGCGGCGGCTTTCCCTTCGGCGCCTTCATTGTAGGCGGAGATCGGCCCCGCTACTAACCAGAATTGCCTATCCCGCAAAGTTTCAGCGCGAAAACCGCCAGGCGCCGCAGCGGCCGCTAGTCGTCGTCCTCCGGTTCTGGCGCATCCTCGCCTTTGGGGACGTCGCCCAGCAGCTTTCCGATCGCCCGTCCAACGTTCCACAGATTCCCTTCAATCGACTGCTCCGCATTAGCAGCCGCCGGAGGTCCGGGAGCAACCGGGGCGGCAGCAGCAGTCAGCATCAGGTAGCTGTTGTCCAACGCAATCAGGCAGAACGGACGAGGACCCTCATTCAGCTGGATCCGGTACCGCCGCCCCTTGTCGTCGCGTGGGCCACGCTCGCGACGGAGGGTCCGTCCCGAGTAGAGGTCGACCGCGACCAACTGAAACGAGTCGTAGCGGCCGGTTGCGTCACGCGACTCGACGCTGGCTGCGAGCAGCACCAGGGGGCTGACCGGCGGCTGACGAGCGAGCAACGCCTTGCCCGAGATCGTCGCCGGCGCCGGCCAAGACGGCTCGCCGGTCGCGAGATCGTAGCAGTAGAGCGGCCCGGTCTGGATCGGGTTCTCGTCGATGGGCGTCACGCCCGCCGCCCGGTGCACGTGCGCGGGGGTCGTGTTGACGCCGACCAGCAGCCGCCCGCTGATACGCTCGGCAGTGAGCGACAGCGGCTCTGCGTCGAGTGGAAGCTTGTCGCGGACGACCACCCGCGCCGCGCCCGACTCGGCGTCCTGCAGATCAATGACCCGCAGCTCACCCGACGCGTCGAGCAACGAGAGCAGGGAACCGGAACGGGAGTGCAGTGGGTTGGGGCCGATCTCGACCTCGAGCAGCGAACGGCCGGTTGCCAGCTCGACCACGCTGAAGACTGCACGCTCACCATCGGACTCGATTGTTGCGACCCTGCCGCGTGCTTCGGCAATTCGATCGCCGCGGGGTGAGGTGTGCCCGGAGCGGACGCCGCTGGCGAGGTCGAGCCGCCAGCCCTGCTGCTCGCCCGCGGCAGAGTAGACAAAGCGTTCGTCCGCGGAAGGCGTTTCGTTGACTTCGACGCCCGTAACCATCCACACCACCCGCCCGCTCTCCGGGTCGAGGCAGGCCACCATGTCCCGGCCCGCGACCGTAACGCCCCGCGGCGAGACCCCGACCAGCCGCACCTCGCGCTGCGCCGCCGCCCGGGCGACCACCGTCAGACCGACCGCGTTGTCGGCGACGCCCTCCACGTCGACCTGCTGCAATGCCCGCTTCGCAGACCACTGGGCGCCGGACTCGGGGTCACCAAGGTCCACCGACAGCACGTCGTCCCCGGTGCTGAGGTAGGCGTGCGCGCCAATCCGTCCCGCCACCGGTTCGCCGTCCGCAGCCAGCCTCATCAGCCGCTCGGGAGAACTCTTGCTCAGTTCCAGCTGGGAGCGGATCTCCCCCAGCTCGTTGAGGATCAGCAGCTCGCCCGCAGTCGACATGACAAACCGATCGGTCGGCGGCGGCTGGGATTCCGCGTTCTGCAGTAGCGGCAGCTCGAACTCGCCGAGGTTTGATCCGGTGCGGCTGCGTCGGCGCACCCGGTCGACGCGGGGCCGCACCTCGTAGCCTACCTGGGCCACGGCCCAACGTTTGTCGGTGGGCCGTGCCTGGGGGGCGTCGGAAGCGGGGGACCCTGCCGCGTCTCCAAGCACCGCGTCGACAACCTCGTGACGCCTCGGACCGGCGTCCACCAGCAACCTTCGGCGCAGGCGTTCTCGTTCCTCGCGGCTGAGTACAGACCGCGCCGCGAGCCGGTAGATCGCGCTCTGCCGAACAGCCCGCTTTGCGTCCACGGCCACCAAATCGCCCATACAGGGTGAGCGGCAGTAGTCGGCCACCTCGCGGAGTACGACCGCCCGATCCTTGGCCGCCACGGCCGCGTCCAGCCGCGCCTGCCTGAGCAGGAACGGCGAAGGACGACCTTTATAGAGTTGTTCGAGCTGCTCGAGGCTTGCCTTGTCGCCACCCGCCAAACCCAACTGACGCGACACAAGCTCGCGGATGCGGTGGGCGAAGAGGGCCCCAGCTCCGGATTGCTGATATCCTTCGAGCAGGCGCGTAACAGCCTGCTCGTGAAGCCCCTGCACCGAGGCGATCTCGGCCTGCTGGAGCAGCAAGGACCCCGGCTGTTGTTGGACGTCGAAGCGGGAGACCCCCGTAAACGACTGCGAGAAGATCGATACTCCGTCGAAGGCAATGTTGCCGAGCACCCCGTCGGGCCCCGCGTGGAGGACCGCCGCGACCTCGCCATTGCCGGGGTGGATGAGCATGGCGTCGCCGGTGGAGAGTGGCAGCAGGTAGACGCCCTCGAACCAAGCGCCCTTGCCCGCGGGGTGGGCCCCGCCCGGGATCGGCGCCGTCCACAGAGACTTGCCATCCGCGATGCTGACGCCCACGACCGCGTCGGGGCGCGCCACGACAGCGATCCCCGCATCCGCCGCGCAGAGGAGCTGAGGCCAAGAGTTGCTGGCGGCCCAGCGCTCGCCGCCGTCCGCCAGCCCGATGCAGTGCAGCCGGCGAGACTCGGGCGAACCGACCAGCACCTGACCGTCGGTCACCAGGACCTGATTCCACAGCCACTGCCGGCCCGCGTCGCGGGGCCATCGGTCCGAGCCACGGCGTCCCCACGGGGTGCTCCTGCCGAGCTGAACACCCCCTTCGACCGGGAAACGGTAGACCCACTCGAGTGTGCGTCGCAGAGGATCGACCGCCGCCACCAGCCCGACGCCGGTCGAGCAGATAATCCTCCCCTCTGCGTAGCTTAGGCAGCCCCCAACCATCCGCCGCATCGCCTCTTCCTGCACTGGGCTGTCGACCGTTGCGATGGTCTGCGTCCACAAGAGTTGGCCAGAACGCGGATCGAGCTGCAGCAAGCAGATCGACTGCTCCTGCTCACCAAGCACGAACAGCCTGTCGCCGATCACCAGCGGGCAATCCAGGAAGTAGAACCCATCCAGCGCGGTCTGGTCTGACGTCCGCCAACGCAGCTTTCCCTCGGACAGGGCGTCGACCGCCACGATCTGGTTCTGCAGGCCGCGATCTGCCGAGCGGGCGCCTACGCGGAAGTTGCTCCACGCGTTCACTGTGGTGCGACGCGACTGCGGCTCCCGCGCGGCCACGGCGAACACCAACCGCCCGTTGCTGCTAGTGCGGGACGAGATGGCGTCGCGGCTCTCGCTCCGCAGCGCGTTCTTCAAGGAGGCGGCGTCGCCCTGGATGCGGCGGAGTTGGTGGGTCGACGGCGATTCCGACTCGTGGGATGGCAGCTCGCACTGCCAAACGAGCTTGCCCGTGTGGCGGTGGATGCCCTCTAACCCCTCTCGCGCCCTGACCACGACCCAGTCTCCAACCACTAAAGGACTCGCGGCGCTCGCCTGCGGAGCCTCGTCGCGGGACAATGAGGCCGCCGCCACCCACCCCTTGAGGCTGGCGGCCGAGCTGACCCACCCCGCCCACAGGTGCGGGGTCTCGGAGGCCAGCACCGGATTGCGGCGTGGGCCGCCACCGGCGGCCAACCACTCTTGGCGGTCGCTTGCCCTAAAGTCGGCGAAGGCGGCGCGCACCGCGTCGGCCGTATTTGCGAACGAGCCCGCCTGCTTCAGCATCTGCTCGTAGTCCGAGCGTTGCTCGGGTGAGAGGGTTCGGAGCTCGGCCGCAGAAAGCGATGCCAGCTGCGCAAGCGTCCGCTGCCCCAAAACCTGATCGCGTTGTCTAGGGGGAAGCTCGCACTCGAGCAGGTGATCCAGGCACACCACACACTCGGCGAATTCGCGCGCCTCGAACGCCCGCTGCGCCAACACCCAGAGTGCGAGGCGGCAGGCCTCGGTGTGCGGATACCTGGCGACCACCTCTCTGATTTCGTGGGTCCCCTGCCTCAGGGCCTTGCTGAGCTCCCGCTCTGACTGGGCTCGAACCTCCAGCTGGTAGGCTTGGCGTCCTTCTTCTGGCAGGTCCTTGATGATCTGGGCGGCCAGAGCTTTCAGACTCCTCAACGCCGACGGTGAGTCCCCACCGGCCGAGGCGCCCGGCTGAGCGTCGCCCGCCGAGTAGCTTGGCAGAGCGTCTTCGGGGGCGTGCAGCACCCGGATGAGCACCGGCAACGACTCGGCGTATCGCGCATCCTCTAGCAGTTGGGTGGCAATCGTCACGCCCCGCGAGAGCACCCGCTCCTCCGGCAAATGGACGCCGTAGTACAGCGAATGGCGGTCCGCGAGGGTCGCCTGGTCGGCCTCTGATTCTTCAACCGCGACCGCCGCAGCAAGGGAAAACCAGCAGCCAAACAGCCAAAAAACAGCGACCAACAGCATGCCAGTCTGTCGGATCCGCGTCCCACGGACGGGCCGGGAGGTGAGGTCAACCGGCGGCAGACTTGCGGCCGACATACGGTGGAGAACGGGCAATGGGCGTCTCGGCAGAAGAATTTCCAAACTATTTGGCCCCACCCTGATAGTTGAAGTCTACGAGCCTGCCACGGGTCCAACAAGCGAAGATTGCGACCTCTCAGCTGCGGGGCGAATCGATTCCAACGGCTTACTACGGCCAGATGCGGGGGCGATTCGAGAGCAACGATCACCGACATAAGTCGTTTCAAAGCAATTACTTAAGGAATATTCCGTTTCTTGGAAGCCGCGGTCCGTTCTGCGTTCTACGCTTGAAGCAACCTGAGTCGCGTCCGGTAATGCGCTGCCGAGATCGCGAGGCGAACCACCAAGAAATCAGGGGAATTAGCCACCTTTCAGCGGCGACCTTCCCGTTTTTTCCGGTAGAGACCACGAATTCCCGCTTGTATTTTATGATGGCGGGTCTTTTAATCACCTCTTCGCGGGTAGGATCAGCCGATCATGGCCCGTGCCAGTAAATGATTTGACCATCGATTGGAGGATCCAACGCTATGGCGAAAGCCGCCCCCAAGCCACCGACCAAGACAGAGATCTTCGCGAACATCGCGGAGGAGACCGGCCTGACCAAGAAGCAGGTTGGCGAGGTTTTCGACGCCCTGTCGGGCCAGATCGAGAAGGCTCTCGGCCGCCGTGGCCCCGAGGTTTTCACGATCCCTGGCCTGTGCAAGATCACCGTCAAGCACAAGCCCGCCACCAAGGAGCGCGAAGGCATCAACCCGTTCACCGGCGAGCCGACCGTCTTCAAGGCCAAGCCCGCTAGCAAGGCCGTCAAGGTTACCGCTCTGAAGAAGCTCAAGGACATGGTTTCCTAGGCTTGCATTGCGACTGCTCGTCCAGACTCCTCCACTAGGCGGAACACTCTGGCGGAACGGCGAAGAAATCAGACAAAAAGGACGCGCGAGCCCGCTCGCGCGTCCTTTTTTTGTAGGCGGCCTGCAAGGCCCCAACGCCGCCCCTAGCGGGGGCAGGCGTATTTGTGCGAACAACCCCTCGCCCACAGCCAGGCGGCCCTAAGCGACGCCTGGCGGGCCACTCCGATCGGCCGTGTGCGAGTAGGAAGTCGCAAACGCAACAGACCCCGGCGGGATACCCGCCGGGGTCTGTTGCGTTTCGCCTATCAACTAAAGTGGTCAGACCCGGGCTCGAACCGGGGACACCGGCCTTTTCAGGGCCGTGCTCTACCAACTGAGCTATCTGACCGCAACTGGGAGGGACCCTCCCTAGCCGGCAGGGTTCACCTACCGCTATGCATCGGCAGACACATCGGCCGCCTCTGATCTATCCAGTTAAGACCTAAGTATGCCCATCAAATCTGCCCCCATCAAGCCCTCTAAACCTTAATCTAGCATTCCACTTAGGGCTTATCAGTGGCGATCGGTGGGGTGAGAAGTGCAAGGGGGGAGATTTGCGTTTTGACGGCTGCGCCGGCGTTTATGGTCGGACGCGACGGCTGGCGAACCAAGATCGAGCCGGTGGCGAGCGTGCGACTTTGGATTGCACGCCCCTACACGAGGCGCCGCCGTGGGACGCGTGGCGGTCTCACAGGGCTACAGGGCGCCGCGGCCCACCGACCGTGCAGGGACGCTGAGGGCCATTCCTAGAGCCAACAGGGCGGCGCAGCACGGGTCCGGGATCGAGCTCACGTCAACCGAGGACGGAGCCACTATGGCGCCGTACTGCGACTGCCAAACGCCGTAGTCGTCGGCGTCGACGAACCCGTCGCCGTTGGCGTCGCCGTCGGCTGGGGTGAGGCTGCCCGGCGTGCCGGTTCCAGCACCGTCGTTGCTCCGCCAGAGCGTGTAGTCTGCCGCATCCACCAGCCCATCGCCGTTGAAGTCGCCGCTCTCCACCGCGACGAGCAACAGCCGCAGCGTGTCCGCGACGATCTCGAGAGTCCAATCGGTGTATGCCGGCGCCTCGGGAAGGGTAACGTTACCCAGGCCGCTCGGGACGGTCAGTCCTCCGTCGGCAGTCAGCAGCGTAAAGGCGTCGCCCGCGGATGGGGCGAACACCGCTTCGCCGCCGAGTGGGTCAACCAGCCTGACGCTCAGGGCGCCCAAAAACTCGATGGCCCCGCTCGCCGTGAGCGAGTCGTAGGCTCCCGCGGCGGTCCCGCCGAGCTCAAGCAGCAATTCTGAACCCTCGACGAGGCTAACATCGCCGCCAAAGGAAACTTCGGCCGGCCCCTCGCCGGGGCTATAGCTGTCACGAAACTCAACCAGCCCCTCCCCGCCAAAGCCCTGATCACCAATGACCGCTCCGGCGAGCCGGAGCTCGGCCCCGGCCGAAACGGAGATCTCGCTGGTGCCGCCGTGATCCAAGGGTCCGTCGATCTGCAGCACGCCGGTCTCGATACTGATCAGCCCGTAGTTCTTGATGGACCAGGCCGACTCGATCTGGGTGACGCCATCGCCAGCCGATTTGCGGAAGATACCGCTGTTGTTCAGCAGGCCGCTCCGCCCCGACTGATTGCCGCCGGTCAGGTCGGCGTCGGATTGGATATCGAGTTCCCCGCCGGCAGAAATCACGAGCCCCGCTGGGACGCCCGATGCCGCGGTCGTCACGAGGTCGCCTGCGCCAGACACGCTTGCTATGCCGCCGATCTCAAGCGCCGCGTTGGCGCGGAGAAACTTGTCTCTGCCGCCGGCGATCATCGCGGTCGCCCCACTTGGAACCGTGAGGCCGCCCGTGCTGGAGACGGCGCCGCCGGTCCAGTTAAGGTTCTCAACGTAAATCGGGGCGTCCCCACCGATCGACCCGCTGACCAGGTTCAACGCACCGCCGCCCGCCAGCGAGGCCCCCTCAGAAAACTCGATCGCGCCGTTTACCGACAAAATCCCGTTGTTGGTGAGCACCGCCGTGGCGCCGGTTAGCCGCTGCTTGATGGCGGCGTTGCCGCTGAAGACGCTCAGTGTCGCGCCGGAGGAAACTTCCCAGCTCCCGCTCGACTGCCCGCCGCCGACGCGGAGCTCCGTGCCGACTCCGCTAACCCGAATTGAGCCGTCGTTCGCGAGCCCGTTCGCACCGCTGCTCAGCGAGAACACGCCGCTCTGGATGTCGATGGATCCCGTGTTGACGACCGACCAATTGGATCCGACCGTCGCGATCCCTGCCCCGGCAGACTTGGTCAGGGCGCCGGCGATATTGAACTCGCCCGACGCGGTCCCGGCTAGGTCGGCGTCGGAGCCCCAGTTAAACGCACCGCCCGCGGCGACGGCGATCGCCGCGCCCTCGCCGGCCGCCCTGAATGATCCACCTCCCGCAAACTCAATCGAGCCCTCTACGCTCAACGTCACGACGTCCGCATTGTTGTCGCCGTCGGCCGGCTGCCCAAGGGCCTTGAATCCGCTGCCGCCTATCAGCAGCTCGGCCCCGGCGCCGACGGTTAGGCCGCCAGGATTCCTGAACTCGGAGTTCTGGGTCGCCCCCGTCCAGCGGGACGGGACGCCTGGCTCGCCGACAATCGTGACCGTCTGATCCCCCGATACGAACGCGTCGATCAGATTCAGCGAGTTTAGCGTGACTCCTCCAGGCACATCGACAATGACGTTACCAAGGTTGACGGTCGCGGAGAACGTCGACGCGACGTTGTTGGGCGCCAGGGGCGAGACGTCGGGTACCGTGGTCCAGCGGGCGCCTTCCGACCATTTGTTCAGGAAGGTTCCGTCCCAGCTGGCGTCGACGTCGGCCGCCAGGACCGCGGTCGGCTGTCCACAGACGATTGCACTGAAAAGAGCGACAGCAGAAACGACTCGCAACCTGAACTTTGCGCAGAACATGGATGCCAACCTTCACTAGGAGTTTCGAGCGCAGATCGAGACAATCGCAGCGACGCTCGACTGCGGCGCGCGTGATTTCAACGGTCGTCAGACTTGACCGCCCGACTCGGGGCGCCGGCGACAAACGCACCGGGGTCAGTCGCGGGGAGCCACTCGCGCAGCTCCCGCTTTTTCTTCGCTTCGCTGCCCAGCAGCAGATTGGCCCCGTTAGGATCGCCCAGCAACGCCTCGACTGCGGCAAGGCACTCGGCCGTGTCAACCAGCCCCTGCTGGCGGTAGTACTGGATTTCGCCGACGACCCTGGGGGTATAGGGGTCCTTGCTCTGGCCGAGCGCGGCGACTCGGCGGGCGGCGATTCGCTTGTCCATCCGGACCGGCCACGGCTGGGCAGACAACCCGTCTTCCACCAGGTCCTGCAGCTCCCATTTCACGCGGTCGAGCGAGTCCTCGTCGCCCGGGGCGCCACGGTCGCGGTCGCTGGACGAGTAGTCCAGCCGGCGGCTGCAGTACAGCTCCTTCCGGGCGGCCAGGTCGAGCAGCTTCAGCCGCAGGCTGCGGCGGGTCCGCTGGGCGTTCTCGTCAACCTCGAGCAGCACCAGAACGTCGCAGCCCGCGTCCTCGGCCTCGTGCCGCAGCACCGACTCCGTTCCCGGCTCGAGCACCGAGATTGCCGCCCGCGAATCGAACCCGCGTCCCCGGGCGGGGGTCCGTTTCTGCGGTTCCGTACCAACCTGCAGACGCTGGGCGAACGAATCCTGCATCGCCTGCCGTTCGATAACGTCCAGCAGCAGGTGGCCGTACGGCGTTGTCGCGGCCTCGAGCTCCGACCGAGAGGGGCCCGGCCGCGCGGCGCCCTGCGAGCTCCCCGTAATCCCGATACCGTAGTGGACACCGAGCGCTGGCCGACGCAGGGCAGGGCGCCACTCGTAGCCCTGCTCTGGGATCCCCCCGAGTGCCGCCGCCGCGTAGGTCCACTGCCAGGCTGAAGTGGCGTCGCTGCTTTCCAGTGCGGCTGCGGCGGCGCTGAGGTAGGTGGAAACGAGCTTGTCTTGTTGAACCGCCGCGACCCGGGTGCGTTGTCTAACAGGACCGGAATCCGGCAACGACTGAGTCAACGGCTCCGGCGCCGCGGGTCTTGGCGCCACCGACATGGTTTCCGGGGAGATTGGCTGATTGAGCGAAGCCATCGTGAACGGTTCGCCCCCGTCGGCGGTGTAGACCGCCTTGAAGGCCTCCTCGGGGGAGCTGAGAGGAATCGAGCCCACCATGCCACCGCCCCAGATCAGAAACACATGGCCCCCCCTGAGCGTGCCGAGCCCTTTCTTTGGTGCGTTCAGGTCCACTGCGTACTCTTCAGGCTGCGTCCACTCGACCGCTAGCGCGTCGTCGGCCTCAACAACCAACGCCGTGTTCGACAAGCCATCTTCGACCCGCACGGCGTTGAGCGAGCGGGGCGTCTTGATGATGGTGCTGGTTCCGACAGTGGCCAGGTAGTTGGTCTTTGTGCCGCCGCGATCTGGGCTCTGGAACACCGCGGGGATCTGCCCGAGCAACGCCTTGTTCTGCGGGGCGTACCAGGGCTGCGTGCGATCAAACTGCTTGTAGAGTTGCTCGTGGCCCAGGTACGGGAGCAGCTCGACCCGCCAGCTAAACAACGGCGCGCGGCTGACGTCGATGACCGCGGCAGCGGGGTAAACGGTCTTATCCTTCCGGTAGGCCTCGAGAGCCGCAGCGATCCGCTCCAGGTTCTCGGCGCTCCGCGCTACGCGTCCCTCGACGGTCGTGGGCAGCTCGCGGCTGGGGGCAGCTTCGGCGGCCGGCGCGGCCGCGACTGCTGCTGTCGCCGGTTGCGCCGCCGCGGCGGCTGTGGGATCTACCGAGGATGGCGGGGCACTGCTGGCCGCGACTACGGTCGGAGCCGTCTGGGCCGGCAGAGAGTCTTCCTCGTCATCGGGCGGTCGCTGGATAGCTCTAGCGCGGAAGGCGTCGGCGCTGTTTCCGCCGCAGCCAACCATCGGGGTCGCGACGACCGACACGGTGATTGCCGCAATCAATCGGCACGGCAGGTAGTTCGATAGAGTCATAGGAGGGTCTTGCTCTTGCTTACTTCCCATTTCGGAGGTGGCTCAACATCCCCGGAGCGTTGGTTTCGCTCCCGGTAACTAGCACTCGGTTGGGGCGGGTGCCCGTGTCGGCGCGGCACAGCTCTAGCGATCGCGTAAGCTGGCCGAGCAGCTCGTCGTACGAGGGAGCGAGGGCATCGTGCAGCGTGTGCATCGCAGCGGCCGACTCGGGTCGGTAGTAGAGCTTGCTCGCCGCCGGCTGGTCGATCTTCATCGCCTTGGCAATCTGCGCGATCATCGTGTCGGCGCCGAAATGGATTCCTCGGAACCAGACCTGAGTGGCGGTCACCATCACCAAATTCGTGCTGCCGCCGCTCACGTCGAGCAGGGCGACGCCGTCCCCCAGCGCCGCGCGGTCTGCGGCGGCCCCACCGGGTGACAGGGCCGTGTTGAGCAGGGCGATGGGGCTGCTGCCGACCGCCAACTGGCCCCAGCCAAGCCCCACCAGCGACTGCATCCGCGCCGCGACTAGTTTGCGACTGGCGGCCACCAGCGTCACCCATCGCATCGGCACATCGTCGACGTCGTCCGGTTCGCCGGGCAGCACTTGCGCGTGGTAGTCAGCGACAATGTACTCCCGCGGGAGCGGCACCCCGGAGCGGACCTCAAACTCTACGGCTTGGTCGAACTTCGACGGGGTCGGCGCCGGCAACGCGAAGAACCGCCCCAGAGTTTTGGGTCCCGACAGACTAGCGACCACCGGCGTCTGAGTCAGGTCGTGCCGCTCGGCCAGCTGTGAAAGGGCATGCTGGACTGCCGGCGCCAGCCCGCCGTCCCGCGGCGCGGTGTTGGCCTGCACGTCGTCGCCGTAGGGGATGACCTCGATCACACCGACCGCCGGCGGGTCGCCCGTGTTCGCCGGCGACTCGAGGCACACAGCCGTCAACGACCGCCCGCCGATGTCCAGGCCCCAGCCCCGGCTCGCGCCCCGCCCGCGACCGGCGGCCAGCTTCTTCAGCCAGCCCTTCTTCTCGACAGGCATCAGGTTGAGTGGCAGGGCCGCCCCGCCGAGCGCCTGCAGCCCGAGCCCGTACCCGACCGAAACTTGATGCGCGGCGACCTTGCGTTGGACGCACGCGGCGACCAACGCGGGCGGCAACGGGCAAACCTCGAGCGATCCACCTAGCGGGCCCGGCTCGCGGTCCTTGCCCCATGGCGCAGGGACCCCACGCGGGTTTGCGGCCGACTTGGCCGCTCGCTCGCTAACCTGCTGGGCGATACGTCCAGCGGTTTGATCGTTCGGCTGCAGCTTGGCCAGCCTGGTAGCGATGGCCGCGAGAGTCTTGGTCGCGTAAGGGGCGTCGGCGATCTGGGTCGCCAACCACACCCGCTCGCGGGCCGCCTGGTAGGTTTTCGCGAGCGTCTCATCGGTGATCGGCGGAGACTGCGCGAGCAGCGATTCGGCCTTCCGGTACGCGTTGTTCTTCAGTGCCTCTACCGCCCCGGCAACGCACGCCGTGGCGCGTCGGCTATCGGCGGACGCTTGCCATTGTTCGAGTTGCGGCAACAGCTTCTCAACCAACGGGTCGGTCGGGGTCACTTCGGCCAGGAGCCGCGCGACCCGCAGCAGCCCTTCGTACTTCTTCTCACGCACGCCGGCCCGCAGCTGGGCCCGCAGCTGGTTGCTGCGTTCGACCTTCTCCGCGGCCTGCTTGTGGAGCTCCGCCAGCTCAGCCACCCGCAGGGCGGGAGGTATCTTGTCGGCCTCAGCCAGCGCGGCTGCGTAGTCGGCAGCGGCAATCAGCCGATTGACCTCTTCCAGCACGCCCGAGGACTGCTGCACGACCGCCTCGCGGCGTTCGCGGTAGGCGGCGACGCGGTTGTCGCGCTCGGTTACCAAGTTCGCCAGCCGCGAGTGGGCAGTTAGCGTCAGCCCGTCGAGCAGGGCCGCGGCGTCTACCAGGCGTCCAAACTCCGCCAGCCTGTCGGCCTCGGCGAACCTGCTCTGGGCGTCGGCCAGCACTCCGTTGAGCCGGGCGGCTAGTTCGCTACCGCAGCTGCCGCAAAACTTCTCGGCGACCGAGTTTTGGTGTTCGCAGTCGAGGCACGGGTCCCACAGCCGGAAGCCGCACTGGCCGCAGAACTTGGCCGCCTGGTTGGCCGCCGAGCGGCACCCGGGGCAGCTCAGCTCGCGGGCGCCTGCGGGGGTGTCGATGGGCGGCGGCGATCCCGCCAACGCTGCGTGCGATGCGCAATTGCTCGGTTGCATGTCTAGCTCACTCGATGCGTGCGAAGGCATCCTCAGATCCTCTCTTCACTGGGACAACGGTCCCCTAGAAGCAGCAGTGCAGCCGACGCGGAAAACCGCGCCGGCTGCGTGCTGACCATTACCCGTTCTCGCTCACCAAGCTCGGCCGCGAGAACCTCAACCAGACTAGTTTTCAAACACGCCCGACTTCGAGACGCCTTCGAGGAAGATGCCGTTGTAGATACGGAGGCGATCCAGCTCCGGATCCGGGCCCCGGAAGCCGACCTTAGCGTAGTCGGCGTCGGTAAGGTTGGCCGGGACGGGGAACCCAGGGTTCAGGAAGCCGTCATTGTTGGTGTCGTAGAATTGCTTGACGCCACCGTCGGCAAACAGGATGTTGCAGACGCCGTCGTGCACAGCAAACCAGTCACGGGTGTCTTGCAGGTAGAGCTGCTGACCAGCCGATCCGTCCGGGCCCACCGGGACGCCGGTGCACTCGTCTTGGCTGCTCTCGCAGGCACGCTGATCAACCATGCTGGCGCCTTTGGCAACCAGGTTGACCGTGTTGGTCGACGCGCTGAAGTAGGCAGGTCCGTCGTTGAACGCCTCGGTCAAGCCTTCGCCCTGGGTGATGAAGGTACGCGAGTCGTTGGTGCCGTTGGCGAATGGGTCCGTCGGTCCGTAGGACAGAGTCTGCGATAGGGTCGCCTCGTCCGCGTCGCCAGGGGCGGCGTCGCCGAGGAGGGCGATGTTCGCCGTGACGACCTTGGCACTCTCGGCAAGACGCAGCGTCAGCGGCCCGCCGGTAGCGATGGTGTCCTTCTGACTTCCGGCACTCGACAAAGTGTTCGGCGTGGCGGCAGCCGCATCCATCAGCGGCTTGGTTCGCACGAGGTGCCAACCAGCAGCGTAGTTGGTATTGTAACCCTCGGCCATAATGGCGCGGGCGATCAGATTGGCGCGTTCGGGGGTGTTTGGAGCGGTGCCTGCGAAGGTCGAACCGCTGCCGCCGCTTGCGCCGTTGTAGGTTGCCTGACCAGCCACGCCCTGGGCTAGCTTGGTGGGATCAGCGCCACCCTTGCCGTCGGTGGTGTCGTTGCCGAGCAGGTCGTTGAGCTTCTCCGAACCGCGGAGCGGGTTGGCAGGGCAGAGCATGTCGCCGGGCAGCGCGGCCTGGGCGTTGACCAGGTCAGCAACCCAGCCGTAGACGTCCATCGCGCCGTCGCGACGGTAGTCGCTGGCGCCGGTGCAGTAGCGGCCCTGGGCGTCGCGGTCGGCGAACAGCAGCAGGCCGACGCCGAACTGGCGGAGGTTGTTCTGGCAGGCGGCGCGGCGGGCGGCCGAGCGGGCGCTGGTGACGGCCGGCAGCAGCAGCGCGACAAGAATGCCGATGATGGCGATCACCACCAGCAGCTCAACAAGCGTGAAACCACGCGAACGAGTAGCTTTCATTGAGATTTTTCTCCTCGGGCGGGCGGGAACGGCGTTGCCTCCGTGGCCCCGGCGCCTAAAAATAAGGGTGTGTGCGGTGCGAGCTTCGCTAGGTTACGGGCAGCCACCCTAGCCAGCGGAGCTCGCGCCCATTTCTTGGAAGTACAAAAAGTCAGCAAACGAAATACAAATAGCGTTCGCCGCGCGACGCGGCGGGTAGCGTTGCGTTCAGGCGATAGCGACCCTCCTTTGCTGGCTCATTGGTTCTGTGTGTGGTTCGGGATTGATCGGCGGCGCCGGCGTTTGCGGGCCGATCTCAAAGCGGCCGGCCTTGGCGGCCTTGCTCTTGCGATCTCAGTACCCGCGTAGCGCCGGCTTGCTAAACACGACATCCTCGTCGATCTCGATGGCGTCACTCTCGTAGCCGCCATCAGCAATCGGAAACCCGTTGTTCAGCAGGCCGTCGTCGTTCTCGTCGTCGAGCGGCCGCACGCCGCCGTCGGCCATCAGCACGTTGCACTGGCCGCGGTGCGCGACCGCGAAGCCGCGATAGTCCTGGCGGGTCTTCGACCAGCCGGCCCACCAGCCGTCGGGCCCGCCGCGAGGCGTGTCGTCGGGGAAGCTGGGCGGCTTCAGGTCACTGGTCTGGACCGGCCCCCCGGTTACACTGCCGGCGGTTTCTACCCCGGGCTGTAGTCCGCCGATCATGGCAGTCAGTTGGCCGGCGACGCCGCCATCGGCGAGCAGCGGGATCAAGTTGCTCGGGACCTTCGACGCGTCAAGCTGGGACAGCTTGAGGGGGCCGAACGTAGAACTCCGGCTCTTTAGGGACGGGGGGCAGCTGGGGTCGCTCGAGCTCAGGTTGCCGCCGCTCCCGATCCGGGGACCGCCTCGAACCATCAGCCAACTGCTCACATAGTTCGTGTTGTAGAACTTGTCGATCACCTTGCCCTGGATGACCGCGACACGCTCCGCGCCGCCAGCCGCCAGGGCCCCCTCGAGGATCTCGCGGCACGGGTTGATGACGGGCGTGCCATCGGGCTTCTTGGTGGGTTCGCTCCCCTTAGGATCGACGCACTCGCCGAACGACGACTCGGTGAGCGTCAGCAGTTGGTTGACGGTCTCGCTGACCTGCGACACGTTCGCCGGGCAGAGCATTTGCCCAACCGGCGACCCCTGGTCAACCAAGTCGGCGACCCAGCCTACTTCCGTAATGGCGCCCTCGTGCTTCCAGTCAAAGGCACCCGTGCAAAAAGCGCCGACCCGCGAAGCGTTCGAGTGGAGACCGATGCCGAACTGGCGGAGATTATTGGCGCAGGCGGTCTGCCGACTCGCGGCTCGGGCGGCATTTACCGCCGGGAAGAGCAGGGCTACTAAGATGCCGATGATCGAGATCACCACCAGCAACTCGACAAGCGTCATGCCCTGAGAAGCCCGCGCAACTTGGACCTTCGGCTTACCGCCACGCGGTGTCGGTGTCATAGGAGAACTCATGGCGGTGTTTGTCCTTGCCAACCAATCGGGGGCGACTGGTAAGGCTGCATCCTGCTGAGCGATTGGTAAGAGTAGCTCTTCCGCGTCTGTTCCTACGACCTCAAACCAAACCTACATCTTGCGCGTAACGACGAATTGCCTGCGCGGGTGAGTACGATAGCAGCTAGAACCTGCGGCTAGGTGAAGGCCGAGTTAAGAATGCCTTCAAATTTGATGAGGATCTGATGAGTAGCATGGCGCGCCGGCTTCGCTCCCAACCTCGCCGAGGAATTGCCGACAAGGCAGCGGCGCCGCTGGGAGACACTACAGCCGCGAGCAGGCGGCAAATCAGGCTAGCCACTCCCTGCACCTGTAGTTAGATGATCCAGCGACGAAGGTGCTGTCCGGGACCATGCGCGTGCGCGTAGGTCGAGAATGAAGTTCGTGCCTCGAAGCAGGCCGCGCCCGGAGCCCCTGCGAGACTCTATTCTTGTTTGGACAGAGACTTCGACTGCTCCTGGCCCTTTCACGGCGGCACACAGAAAACCAAGAACTCCCTGGTTCCGTGACTGCGTACGAACTCGAACTGCAACCTCGCCGACCTTTCCGCATGTTCCTGTGGCGCCGTCGTGCTGGATGAGTTGGCAAGTTCACGCAGCGCGGACCGTCAAGTTTTCGTTGCCCTTACGAAGCGTCGCTCATCAACGCCAACGATTCGTGCACCGCTGCCCGGCTTCTATGCACGCGCAGAGATCCGGTGGCGCCCTACTGGGCGAATGCTGTTCACCTGGGTTCACCTTGTGGGCTCTGTGGATGCGCGTGGGTCATTCTCTGCCCATGCCAGACTTTGGCTTGCGAGCTGCGTTAGTGGCAATCAGCAGTTGGTGGACCGCCGCTACCCGGTCCCTCGCCATCTCTCCGCCTCAGCCCCAAGAAGTCCAACATGCCATCGATTAATCGGAGGTTGGTTCTCCGTTTTGCCACCGTTTTGAGCATTGCGGCGACACTTCCGTCTTTTTCCGCAGCACAAGACAAGGTCCTCCTCGACCTTGAAAAGGACGAGCTGAGCTTCGGCTTCATTAAGCTGACCGACTGCGCTCCGATCGTCATTGCGAAGGAAAAAGGCTTCTTCGAAAACGAGGGCCTGCAGGTCGAAGTCATTGCCCAGCCGAATTGGAAGACGCTGCTCGACAACGTGCTCAACGGCGAGTTGGACGGCGCCCACATGCTCTCTGGTCAGCCGATTGCCGCGACGATTGGGATCGGCACGCCGGGGCACGTCGTTACCGCGTTCACGATGGACCTCAACGGAAATGGCATCACCGTATCCAACTCGACCTGGGAGCAGATGCAGGAGAACGACTCCAAGCTGATGAGCCCGCAGCCGTCCCATCCAATTTCGGCGGACTCGCTGAAGCCGATCGTCGAAGAGATGCTCGACAACGGCGATAAGCTGCAGATGGGCATGGTGTTCCCGGTCTCCACGCACAACTACGAGCTGCGGTACTGGCTGGCGGCCTCGGGGATTCACCCCGGAATGTACACCAAGAGCGACACCGGCGGCCGCACCGACGCCGAGGTCGAGTTGTCGGTCACCCCGCCGCCGATGATGCCCGCCACCCTCGAGTCCGGCAACATCCAGGGCTACTGCGTGGGCGAGCCGTGGAACCAGCAGGCCGTCGCCAAGGGCATCGGGGTGCCGGTTACCACCAACTACGACATCTGGAAGAACAACCCCGAGAAGGTGTTCGGCGTCAAGAAGAGCTGGTCGGACGAGAACCCCAACACGCACCTGGCCGTGATCAAGGCGTTGATCCTGGCCGGCAAGTGGCTCGACGAGACCGACGCCAGCGGCAAGCTAGTCAACCGCGAGGAAGCCGCGCGGATCCTCTCCCGTCCGGACTACGTCGGCGCCGACTTTGACGTCATCAAGAATTCGATGACCGGCTTCTTCTACTTTCAGAAGACCGACAAGCGTGAGATGCCGGACTTCAACGTGTTCTTCAAGCACCACTGCACCTACCCGTGGTACTCGGACGGCGTGTGGTTCCTGACCCAGATGCGGCGGTGGGGCCAGATCACCGAGCCGAAGCCGGCCGAGTGGTACGCCGAAACCGCCGCGAAGGTGTACCAGCCGGCAATCTACCTTGAGGCGGCCAAGCTGCTTGTCGAGGAGGGCCTGCTGGAAGAGGACGAGGTCCCCTGGGACACCGACGGCTACAAGCCTGCCACCGACGACTTTATCGACGGCGTCACGTACGACGGCAAGCAGCCGCTCGAGTACCTGCAGGCCCACAAAATTGGAAATCAGGAGTAGTGTCCTTGGCGAACGGAATCGTCAACCGCGTTGCGACGGCCGCCGCGGCGCCGCTCCCCTCAGAGGCGGCGTCGCGTGGCCTCGCAGCGGCTACTACCAACGCCCCCCAGTCTCCCCACTGAAACGCAAGGCATGGCACTCGTACTAACTTTTGTCGCCATCGGACTCCTGGTCGGACTATCGGTGATCGCCGGCAAACACCGGACTGTCAAGGCGATTGACGTCGCGGGCCTCAACTTTCTGACCCCGGTCGTCCGCCTCTGCTACGGCGAGGAGCCCCACAAGCAGCTTAAGGACATCGGCCGATTCATTGTGGTGCCAGCGTTCGCCGTCTGCGTGTTTGTGGCGGCGTGGTTTGTCGTGTCCGACAAGATCCAAACCAAGAGTGGCAAGCTGCCCGACCCGCTCGAGACCTGGCAGTCCGCCAAGTCGATCCTGCAGTTCCACACCCGTGAGAACGACAAGCAGCAGGCCTACAACCTCACCGGCGAAGACCGTGAGAATAAGCTGAAGGAGGTCGAAGAGCAGCTCGCGGGTCTGCAATCTCGCGTCGACTCCGCCAACGAACTGGTAGCCGAGGCCAAGCAGTCGGCGGCCGACAGTCTAACCGAACAGATCGCCCCGCTGCAGGCTAAGTACGACGAACTGAAGCAGAAGTATGACGCGGCCAAGAAGACTCGAGAAACAGAGCTGAAAGAGCTCGCCGCAACCGCCGCCGTCCAGGATTCCAAGACCGACTACTTAGCGGGGGTGCGGTCGCACCGGAAGCGGCTCGATACCGAAAAAGACCACCTGCGAGACCTGAAGTCCGAGATCTCGGCCCTCCGGGCGGTCAAGAATCCTGAGGTCGCCGCCGCGTTGGCCGCCCAGACAGCCGTGGCTGAGGAACGGCAGTACCTGCAGAAGATGCAGGACCAGCTCACCTCCAGCAACCGCACGACCAAGATCGAGAAGGAACAAGCGAAGCTGGCCGCCGCCGAGGCAAAACTCGACGCGGCCCCGCCCGCTGAGCTCTACCGCGCGGCCACGTCGGTCGTGCGATCGGAAGACCGTATCGAGAGCATCGCCACGTCCGAGTACGCCAAGCCGGCCACCCTGCCGTTCCAAACGGCCCGCAGCGTGCTGTGTGTGTTCTTCGGGTTCTTCCTCGGCTCCGCGATCGCCATCCCGATTGGCGTGCTGTGCGGGCTCTCCAAGACTTTCATGGCGGCCATGACGCCCTTCATCGCGGCCTTCAAGCCGGTGTCGCCGATTGTCTGGTTGCCGGTCGCGTTGATCATCGTCGGCGGGTTCATCCCCGACCCCGACAAGAACCCGCTGATCCAGTGGCTGTGGGATCTGCCGTGGCTCGGCAAGTACCAGATCAACCCCGCGTTCATCGCTTCGGCGATCACGGTCGCGCTCTGCTCTCTGTGGGCCACGATGGTCAACACCGCTTTTGGCGTGGCGTCGGTCGAGAAGGACCACATCAACGTCGCCCGCGTGCTGCGGCTCGGCTTCTGGGACCGGCTGTTTAAGATCGTGCTGCCGTCGGCCCTGCCGCTGGTGTTCGCCGGCCTGCGGATCTCGCTGGGGGTCGGCTGGATGGTGCTGATCGCCGCCGAGCTGCTGAGCTCGTCAGAGGGCATCGGCAAGTTTGTTTGGGACCAGTTCAACAACGGCGCCAGCGACTCGTTCGCGAAGATGGTCGTCGTGGTGTTTGTGGTGGGCGTGATCGGCCTGGCGCTCGACCGGATGATGATTGTCTTCCAGCGACTGGTCAGCTTCGACGGCGCCCCGACGGCGATTTAGCAACCAACGGCGGCGTTCTCGACCACCGCCAGACGGCAGGAAACCACAAATGCCCTATCTAGAACTCGACAACGTGAGCTTTGGCTTTGGCCCGATGTCCAATCGCTACGAGGTCTTCGAGCAGGCGACTCTGAGCGTTGAGCAGAATGAGTTTGTCGCGGTGATTGGCTTCTCCGGCAGCGGCAAGTCGACGCTGGTCTCGCTGCTGGCCGGCCTGGAGCAGCCGGATTCCGGGGAGGTGCGTATCGGCGGCAAGCCGGTCGGCGAGCCGGGCCCCGACAAGGGCGTCGTGTTCCAGAACTACTCGCTCCTTCCTTGGCTAAGTGTCTACGGCAACATCGAGCTAGCGGTCAAGCAGGTGTTCCCCAAAATGGGCCGCGACGAACGCAAGGACTACATCCAGCATTACATCGACATGGTCAGTCTCAGCGGGAGCGAGTGGAAGCTCCCCGGAGAGCTCTCCGGCGGCATGCGGCAGCGGCTGAGCCTGGCCCGCACGCTGGCGATCAAGCCCGAGGTGCTGCTGCTAGATGAGCCGCTGTCGGCGCTCGACGCGCTCACGCGTTCGCAGCTGCAAGACGAGATCATCCGCATCTGGGAGGTCGACCGCCGCACCGTGGTGATGATCACCAATGACGTCGACGAGGCTGTGATCATGGCGGACCGGATCGTGCCGCTCACGCCGGGCCCTTCCGCGACGTTTGGGCGAGAGTTTGCGGTGGACCTCGCGCGTCCCCGCGACCGCGCAACGCTCAACTTCAACCCAGAGTTCAAGCATCTGCGCAACCAGGTCACCAACTACATGGTGTCGCTCGACCAGGAGGCTCGCCGGCTGTCGTCGACCGTAGAGCTCCCGCTCCCCGACATCCAACCGGTCCGCCCCGGCCCCCAAGTCAGCATCGCCTAATACGCCCAATCCGCAAGGCAATTGGAATGAGTCACCACGACGCCCGTTACGTTGAGATCTTCAACCTCATCAAGGCGTACCCCAACCCGTACGGCGAGGCCGTGCGCGTTGTCGACGGGTACGACCTGGTGATGCGCCGCGGCGAGTTTGTGAGCGTCATCGGTCACTCGGGCTGCGGCAAGAGCACGGTCCTCACCATGGTGGGCGGACTGAACGAGATTTCCGGCGGCAGCATCGCGGTCGAGGGCCGCGAGATCGACGGCCCCGGCCCCGACCGGGCCGTCGTGTTCCAATCGCCCTGTCTGCTTCCGTGGATGACCGCCTATGACAACGTAATGCTCGGCGTCCGCAAGGCCTACCCGCACGGGACCAAGCACCAGCGGCGGGAGATTGTCGAGTACTACCTGAACGCGGTCGGTTTAACGCACTCGAGGGACAAGTACCCCCGCGAGATGTCCGGCGGCATGCAGCAGCGGGTGGGCATCGCCCGCGCCATCGCGTTGAAGCCCCGGATGCTGCTGCTCGACGAGCCGTTTGGGCGACTCGACTCGCTGACGCGGATGGGGCTGCAGGACGTGATCCTCGGCATCCTCGACCGCGAGCGGATCACCACCATGATGGTAACCCACGACGTCGACGAGGCGATCTACATGTCGGACCGCGTCTGCATGATGACTAATGGCCCCAAGGCCCACGTGGGCCAGCTGCTCGACCTGCCGTTTGAACGCCCACGCCGCCGCGAGGCGGTGCTCGAGCACCCGCTCTACTACGACCTGCGGGGGGCGTTGGTCTCGTTCCTCGAGCAGCAAGACCACCGCCAAGAGCCTCAGGAGGCCGCCGAAGACACCTCCTCCTGGGACGACACCATGCACATGGTCGAGGCGATGGCCGCCACGCAGTACACCGTCCCAACGCCGCACCTTGCGCTCGAGTCCTCGCCCACCCAGCTAGTCGACGCCGGCGTTTAGGCCCAATACCCCACGCGGGAATTCAACCTTGGACAACATGACGCTACAACTGACGGCGAACCTCGTGCGGTGGGTCGAGGTCTGGCGCCCCACCGAAGACGGCGGCCACCTCGAGCTCGGTGGCACGACGCACGAATCAGGCGGCGAGACGCGGTGCGGCTTCCGGTACTCTCCGGGGCAGGGAGTGATCGGCCGCGCCTGGGAGTCGGGCGTCCCCGTGTTTGGCGCGGCGACCCAAGGCGACTTCGACGGGCAGTTCCTCGAGGAAACCCCCGCGCAACTGATTGCGATCCCCACCGTTCGCGGCGGGGAGTGCCTTGGCGTCGCGCTGCTGGCCTGCGACGACCAGGGGCAGGCCGCAGCCGAGCTGTGGCGAATTAACGAACGCAACGAGCTCGGCCTGGCCGAGAACTGGTACTCCAATCTTGATCGGTTCGGCCGCATCAGCCAGTTGGTGAAGTTCCCACGCCGCGCGGGCCTCCCCGGCAAGGTCTGGGCCGACCGCTTCCCGCGTGTGATGGGGTCGCTTGCCACTTCGCAGGCGTTCGTCCGCGCGGCCGGGGCAAAAGCCGAAGGCCTGTCGACGGCGATCGGCATCCCGTTCATGAAGTCCGCGATGGACCTGGAAGCGGTCCTGGTATTGCTGTCGGCGTCGCGGACGCCGCTGGCAAAGGTCGTCGAGGTTTGGGCCAAGGAGCCGCAAGAGAAGTCGCTGAAGATCGTCTCGGCCGACTACGGGCCCTACATCGATTTGGCGCCGGAAAGTCGCCGCCGCCGGCTGAAACTCGGAGACGGTGTCGCGGGGCTCGTCTACCGAGATCTGCGACCCAAACTGACGACCGATCTGCAGGGTGTCGAGTTCCCGCGCGGCGAGGGTTTCCAGGAGTACGGCATGCAATGGGGGCTCGGCGTCCCTGTGTTCGTCGGTGACCAGTTGGTCGCCGCGGTCGCAATGTTCGGATAGGTCAAGCCGCACCGGAGAGGTATCGCATGTCGGCCATCACCGACACACAACCGGATAAGATCGCTGAAAGCGGACCGCCTGCCGGCGATCTGCTGTCGGCGTTGCTGGCCGAGACCCGCGAGCTGACCGCGGTCGAGCGCTTCGCCAAGCAGCACGACGACAACGCGCTGCCCGAGCAGTCGCAGCACTACCGCGACCTCATACCGCTCACCGCGCCCACCGAAGGCCAGCAGTACGCTTTCGAGGTCGACCTCGACCAGTGCAGCGGCTGCAAGGCGTGCGTGAGCGCGTGCCACAGCCTCAACGGACTCGAGCCGTCCGAGACCTGGCGCAGCGTCGGCCAGCTGTACGGGCAGAACGGGCTGCCGGTCATCCAGCACGTCACGACCGCGTGCCACCACTGCGTCGATCCCGGCTGCCTGAACGGCTGCCCAACCAACGCCTACGAGAAAGACCCGGTCACCGGGATCGTCCGCCACCTCGACGACCAGTGCTTTGGCTGCCAGTACTGCACGATGACCTGTCCGTACGAGGTCCCGCAGTACAGCCCCTCCAAGGGCATCGTCCGCAAGTGCGACATGTGCCACGGGCGGCTGGCCGAGCGCGAGGCCCCCGCCTGCGTCCAGGCGTGCCCGAACCAGGCCATCAAGATCAGCATCGTCGATGTAGGGCAGACGGTCACCCGGACCAACGCGGGCACGTTCCTGCCGGCGACTCCCCCGGCGTCGCTCACCAACCCGACAACCGTCTACCACAGCGCGAAGCCGCTGCCAGACGATCTGCAGGCGGCCGACGCCAACTTTGCCAAGCCGCAGCACGCCCACGTTCCGTTGGTGGTCATGCTGGTTCTGACGCAGTTGTCGGTCGGCGCGGTGGCATTTGGCTCCGCCGCCCGCTGGTCTGGCATGAACGCCGGCGCCGGGTTCACAATCGTGCTCGGCGTGCTAGCCGGGCTCACCGGACTCGGGCTGGCGCCGCTGCACCTGGGACGCCCGCACTTGGCGTTCCGGTCGATCCTCGGATGGCGCCACTCTTGGCTCAGCCGCGAAGCCCTGGTATTTGGCGCTTACGCACCGATGGCGATGAACGCCGCGGCTTACGTTGTCCTCCCTTACATCCAAAGCTACCTGCCGGAGTCAGCAGAGGGGCTCCTGGCTACCGTGCTGCCCGCTCCGGCGCGGCCCCTGGCCGAGGCGGCCGCAGTGCTCGCTGGGGCAGCGGGCGTGTTCTGCTCGGCAATGATCTACATCTTCACCGGTCGGGAGTTCTGGCGCGGACCGCGGACCTTTGCGAAGTTTGCGGGCGTCGCGCTGGTCCTCGGGCCCGCATTCGCGCTGGCCTGCGTCGCCTCCAACGCAGCAGCCACCCGCGAGTCGACCAGCGGCGGCGTCCTCCTCGCCGTTGTCCTGGTAGCGACGCTCACCAAGCTTACCTACGAAGCCCTGGTGTTTGCCCAGACCGAGGGATCGCTGCCGCTGACCGCCCGACTGATGAAACGCGACTTGCTTCCGCTGACCCTCGCCCGCTTCGGCCTGGGTCTGTTTGGCGGCGTCCTGACACCGATCGTGTTGAGCATCACCGGCGTGGGCTCCTGGGGCGGCGCAGCGATGGCGGCGGTCGGGTTTGGCTGCCTGCTCCTCGGTGAACTCGCCGAGCGGGCCCTCTACTTCAGCGCGGTGATACCGCTCAAGATGCCCGGAGGCGTCAGGTCATGAGCCACACGCTTACTAAAGATTCTCCGAACGATGGCAAAGCACGTGCCGGCTTGCTCGACACGGTGCTGAGCATCATCCACCAGAAGGACGGGGTGCTCACCCGCGACCTGATCCGATCGCCGGGCCGATTTGGGCTCGGTCAGGTACCCGACCGCTTGAAGCCGGACGCCACGACCGACATGGTTTGCGGTTACTGCTCGACCGGCTGCAGCCTCCGCGTACACCTTAAAGAGGGCGAGGCAGTCAACCTGACGCCGACAACCGAGTACCCCGTTAATCTTGGCATGGCCTGCCCGAAGGGTTGGGAAGCCCTCAATGTGCTCGACGCAGACGACCGGGCCACGCGGCCGCTGCTGCGGGATGCGAGCGGCGAGCTGAAGGCCGTTTCGTGGGACAAGGCGTTGCGGACCTTCTGCGACAAGTTCAAGCAGATTGGCGAGGAGCACGGACCAGAGTCGGTCGCCTTCCTGAGCACCGGGCAACTCGTTACGGAAGAAATGGCGCTGCTGGGATCGCTGGCCAAGTTCGGTATGGGGATGCTGCACGGCGACGGCAACACCCGCCAGTGCATGGCGACCGCGGCCACCGCCTACAAGCAGTCGTTTGGATTCGACGCCCCGCCGTTCACGTACCAGGACTTCGAAGAATCGGACGTCATCGTGCTGGTCGGGTCGAACCTGTGCGTGGCGCACCCGATCATGTGGGAACGCGTCTGCCGCAACCCGAACAACCCCGAGATCATCGTCGTCGACCCGCGGCGGACCGAGACCGCCATGGCCGCTACCCTGCACCTGCCGATCCGGCCTAAGTCGGACCTGGCGTTCTTCTACTCGCTCGCCCACATCCTGTGTCGGGAGGGGTGGATCCTGCGCGACTTCGTCGACGCGCACACAAACGGCTTCGACGGGTTCGCCCAGTTCGTCCAGGCCTACACGCCGGAGCGGGCGGCGGCTGAATCGGGGATCCCGGCCGAAACCATCGAGAAGGTCGCGCTGACGATCCACGAGGGGAAGCGGGTCTCATTCTGGTGGACGATGGGCGTCAACCAGAACTACGAGGGCGTGCGGATCGCCCAGAGCATGATCAACCTCGCCCTGATGACCGGCAACATGGGCCGACCGGGCGCCGGCGCGAACAGCGTCACCGGCCAGTGCAACGCCATGGGGTCGCGGATCTTCAGCAACACGACCGGTCTGCTGGCGGGGCGTGACTTCCTCAACCCGACCCACCGGCAGGAGGTCGCCGACATCCTCGACATCCCGGTTGAGAAGTTGCCCACCGAGAACAGCCTCCCCTACCACCAGATCCTCGAAGGGATCCGGACCGGTACGATCAAGGGGCTGTGGGTGATCTGCACCAACACCTCCCACTCTTGGATCCATCAGTCGGACGCCCGCGACCTGCTGGAGAAGCTCGACTTCCTTGTGGTTCAGGACATGTACCACACCACCGACACCGCACAGCAGGCCGACCTGGTTCTGCCGGCGGCCGGGTGGGGAGAGAAGGAAGGCACCTTTATCAACAGCGAGCGCCGGTACGGGGTCGTGAAACGGGTCCGCCGCCCGCCGGGCGAAGCGCTGCCCGACTTCTCGATCTTTCGACTTGTTGCCGAATACTGGGGCGTCGGCGAGATGTTCCGCCGCTGGGAAACCCCCGAGGCGACACTCGGGATCCTCAAGGAACTATCACGCGGCCAGCCGTGCGACATCACCGAGATTGGCGACTACGCCACGATCGACCACGCGGGCGGGGTGCAGTGGCCGTGCACGGAGTCGCCCGAGGCGATCGACCAACAGCGTCGCCTCTTTGAGGACGGGCACTACTACCACGAGGACGGCCGCGCCAAGTTTCTGTTCGAGGACTCCCGGGCGATGCCCGAGCCCCCCGACACCGAGTACCCATTCCTGCTGCTGACCGGCCGCGGCGCGGCCTCGCAGTGGCACACCCAGACCCGCACCGGCAAGTCGGCTGTGCTGCGGAAGCTCTACCCCCAGGGCGTGTACGTCGAGATGAACCCGGAGGACGCCGCGATCGCAGGCCTCGAGAGCTACGACAAGGCGAGCGTCTGGTCACGCCGTGGCGAGCTGAAGGCGACCGTGTTCGTCACGCCAACCGTGCAGCCGGGGCAGTTGTTCATCCCGATGCACTACGAGGAGACCAACCGCCTAACGCTTCCGCACTTCGACCCGTACTCCCACCAGCCGAGCTACAAAGACTGCGCGGTCGCTATCGCCCCCGCTAACTGAGCAGAGAGTCATGAGCGAGCAAAACGGCTTCACAAAAGAACAGCAGACTTTCCTCCAGGGCTTCGCGCTCGGGTCCGACGTCGCACGCAAAGTGCGCGGGCTGCCGGTGATCTCAGACAGCGGCGCCGCGTCAAACGGCCAGACCGTGACGGTCGGCGCCGGCCCGACCAGGGCCGCCGGCGAACTCCCGACCGACGTCATGGACCTGCACGCCGACGCGCAGGACCGCCAGGTCGCGGCCGGCGGCAAGCTGGTCGCCGAGGAAAAGGCCAAGCGCGCCAAGCCGCCACGCGACATGTGGGACGAGATGCAGGCCCGCGCCAACGCCGGCGAATTCCCCGAGGGGACCGACGTCTTCCTGACCAAATTCCACGGCATGTTCTACGTCGCCCCGGCTCAGGACTCGTACATGTGCCGTCTCCGGTTCCCCGGCGGCGCCATCAAGAGCTACCAGCTCCGCGGGCTGGCTGAACTCGCCGACAAGCACGCCGGCGGGTACGCCGACTGCACCACCCGCGCTAACCTGCAGCTGCGTGAGATCGGGCCCGCCGACCCAATCCACGTGCTCACCGGCCTGCGAGACCTGGGCATCATTAACTACGGCGCGGGCGGCGACAATATCCGCAACGTCACCGCGAGCCCGCTCAGCGGCATCGATCCGACCGAGCTTGTCGAGACGCTGCCGCTCGCCCGGAAGATGCACTACTACCTGCTCAACCACCGGGAGTTCAACGGGTTGCCGCGGAAGTTCAATATCGCCTTCGACGGCGGCGGCGCCATCAGCGCCCTCGAGGACACCAACGACATCGGCTTCACAGCGGTCCGCGCCGCCGGGACCGACCTGCCCGAGGGCGTCTACTTCCAGCTCACCCTGGGCGGCATCACCGGGCACAAAGACTTCGCTCGGCCGACCGGTGTGCTGCTTGATCCAGACGAGTGCGTCGAGGTAGCGGCGGCCGTAGTGAGGGTGTTCCTCAAGAACGGCGACCGAACAAACCGCAACAAGGCCCGGCTTAAGTACGTGCTCGACGACTGGGGCTTTGACAGATTTGTAAAGGCCGTCGAAGAAGACCTCGGACGCAAGCTCCGCAAGGCGCCGCTCGACACGTGCCAGCCACGCGATTCGGACGACCGGCAGGGCCACGTTGGCGTCTACCCTCAGCTCCAGCCGGGCCTCAACTACGTCGGGGTGGCCTTCCCGGTGGGGCGGGTCACGAGCGACCAGATGCGGGGCTTGGCAAAGATCTCCGACCGCTACGGCGATGGCGATATCCGCCTGACCGTTTGGCAGAATCTGCTACTCGCGAACATCCCCGACCTCGACGTCGAGGCGGTCAAGTCGGACATCGAGGCCCTCGGGCTCGACCACATCGCCAACAGCATCCGGGCCGGCCTGATCGCCTGCACGGGCGCCGCCGGCTGCAAGTACGCCGCCGCCCCCACCAAGGCGAACGCGTTGACCATCGCCGACTACGTCGAGCAACGGCTGGAGCTCGACGTGCCGGTCAATATCCATCTGACCGGCTGCCACCACTCGTGCGCCCAGCACTACATCGGCGACATCGGCCTGATTGCCGCCAATGTAGAGAACCCTTCCGACCCGGACGGCGACACCGTCGAGGGCTACCACATGTTTGTCGGGGGCGGGTACGGCGTCCGCCGAGCAATCGGTCGCGAGCTGTTCCCAGCGTTGCCGTTCGAGCAGACGCCTTCGCGCATCGCGGCGTTGCTCCAGGCGTACCTCGACAACCGCATCTCGCCCGACGAGTCGTTCGTCGAATTCACCCACCGCGTCGACATCGACGCGCTCCGCGAAATGTGCCTGGCGTCCCCCGCCTTGACCTAGCGTCCCCTCACGACCCCACCCGACATGAGCATCTCAATCATCCCCGAAAGCGCCCCGTTCTCACCCGAACAGCGGTCGTGGCTCAACGGATTCTTGGCCGGCTGGGCCGGCGTCGTCGCTGACCCGCAGGCCCGTGGCCAGGCGCTGGCTTCGGCCCTGATGCCGCCCGCCGAGGCCGAAGTTGAGCAAGGAGAGGAATTCCCCTGGCACGATCCCGCGCTCGAGATCGAAGAGCGCATGAAGCTCGCCGAGAAGAAGCCGCTCGAACGCAAGATGATGGCGGCCATGGCCCAGTTAGACTGCGGCGCCTGCGGCTACGTCTGCCAGACCTACTCCGAGGCGATTGCCGGCGGCGACGAGAAGAATCTCACCCTCTGCTCGCCCGGCGGCAAAGAGACCGCCAAGATGCTGAAGAAGCTGGTCAAGAGCGGGGGAGCCACGGCCAACGGCGCCGCCAAGCCGGCGACCAATGGCGCGGCCGTCCCGGTTGCCACCGGTTTTAGTCGCACCAACCCGTACGCGGCCCGAATCAAGACCTGCTACAACCTCAACGCCGCGGGCTCGTCGAAGGCAACATCGCACGTCGAGATCGAACTGGGCGACAGCGGTCTCGACTACGTCGCCGGCGACGCCTTGGGAGTCTTCCCAACCAACTGCCCGGAGCTCGTCGACGAGATCCTGCCGCTGGTCGGGGCCGGTGGCAACGAGGCGGTCAAGGAACAGCTCGTCGCGAACTACTGCCTCCGTGGCGTCACCGACGAGCTGCTCGAACTGCTGGCCGAGGCCGCCTCCGATGTCGCCGAGAGTGCGGTGATCAGCGGGCTCATTGACTCCGACGAGCTGGACGTGCTCGACGTACTCGATGTGCTGCGGAAGGCGCCGTCGGCGCAGATCACCGCCGAGCAGTTGATCGAGTGTCTGTCGCAGATAACGCCGCGGCTCTACTCGATTGCTAGTTCGCCATCGGCCCACCCAGGCGAAGTCCACCTGACCGTTGGCCGCGCGACCTTCGAGAGCGTGGGACGCGTCTACAAGGGTGTGGCTTCGACGATGTTCGCGGACCGCTCGCTGCCCGATCACCGTCTGAAGGTCTACGTGCACAAGTCGCACGGCTTCGGTGTCCCGTCCGATCCGAATGCCCCCATGATCATGGTCGGGCCGGGGACGGGCATCGCGCCGTTCCGCGCCTTCCTAGAGGAACGCGAAGCGACCGGCGCCGCGGGCAAGAACTGGCTGTTTTTTGGCGATCAGCACGCCGCGACCGACTTTCTGTACGAGGAGCAGCTCGCGTCGATGGCGGCAAAGGGCGTGCTCGACAAGCTGAGCACCGCGTTTAGTCGTGACCAAGAAACCAAGGTCTACGTGCAGGACCGGATGCGTGAGGAAGGGGCAGAGCTGTTCGCCTGGCTGGAGGAGGGCGGAAGCTTCTTCGTCTGCGGCGACGCCCGGCGGATGGCGGTCGATGTCGACCGCGCGCTGCACGACGTCATTGCCCAGCACGGCGGCATGAGCGAAGAACAATCCACGAAGTACGTGGCCAAGCTCAAAGAGGCGGGTCGCTACGTTCGCGACGTCTACTGATCAGGCGATCAACTCCCCAAGTCACCCGCGGAGCAGTGCCAGAAACGCTGCGTCCCCAACACGAACGGGGCCGTCAATCACTCGTGATTGTCGGCGCCGGCATGACCACCCATGCGTTGCTGCAGCGGCCGAGCCGCAACGGTGGCTTGTCACACTACAGCGTAACCGTGGTTGGCGAAGAGCCCCGCCACTGCTACGACCGTGTGAACCTGACCAGCTGCTTCTCCGGAGCCACCCCGGACGACCTGCTGCTGTCGCCACGCGAGTGGTACGATAAGAATGGCGTGCGGATTCTGACGGCAGGGCCAGCGCACACTAACTTGTTTCCAGTGCAAGTAGTTCGGCGAGGAAGTTGTCGTTCCATCCGGCGATTTGCTGCTTCCCTTTGAGGCTGTGTTTGGCGGGGTGTCGCTTGAGGAGGCCGATGGCGAAGCGTCGGAGGGCAGCCAGGTTGTCGGCCAGGCGGCGGTCGCGTGAGCTGCATTAGCCAGGACTTGATCTGACACTCATTAATGGTAGAGGTAGGGGCGGTTGGTTGCAGCGGCGTGTGGTAGTAGTAGCGGCTTTCCAGCCGGCCGTGGACCTTCTCTTTGGTCTGGCGGCGACGGCAGTTGCTGTCTTGGAAGTCTTCCTCGTGGAGCTGCTCGAAGTGCCCGGCGACCGCCGCGTGCAGCTTCTCGTGGTTCCCCTTGAGCGCCAGCACGTAGTCGCCGCCGGCGTCGATGATCTTTTTCGCGATCTCCTTCTGGCAGCCCATCGCGTCGATCGTCACCACCCCGTCTTGGACGCTGATATTCTCGAGCAATTCGGGGATCGCCGTGATCTCGTTCGACTTCTCGTCGGTCACCAGTTGGCCCAGCGACAGCCCCTCCTCACTCGCCCACGCGCTCACGATGTGCATCGCCCCAAGCCCCTTCTTCTTGTCGTGGCTGCGACGCAGCGTCTTGCCGTCGATCGCGATCAGCCGGCCCGCCGCGTCACTCGACAGGTTCTCCGCCACCCACTCGCTGAAGCAACGCGTGAACGCCTCGGGCCTGAGCAGCGACAACACCCGCTGGATGCAGTCCTTCGACGGCAGGCCCCTGGGAAGCGTGAGGAAGCCGCCAAGCCAATCCCGTTTCGCGTCGGCCCACCGGTGGATCGCGGTTGGACCCTCAGCGCCCACAATCACCCCGCAAACCGCGATCACGACCACCTCGCCCAAAAGATGCAGTCGGTTCACCTCGCTACGCGGGTCCGGCAAGCTACCCAGACGCTCGGCAAGCGAACACAAAGAAGCGGCGGACATCGGGGGGCTCCTCGAACGAAAAGCCGCTATCCTACAAACAGAAGGCTACTCGCGCTACCTTGCCCTGGCTCCCTAGAGTGCGCGCTGGCCCTGGGCTTTAAGTACAGCCTGAAGTCGCTCTGGCCACTAAACCCAGAGCACAAGCCGGTGAACGACGAGGAAACCAAGGCGTTCGAGTTCCTGAGTGAGCACCCGGGCGAGACCTACACCGCCGAGGTCGCGGACGCCGACGGCAACAAGCTGTTCACCAAGTACTACCCCGACCGCGCGGTCGCTGCTGCGTGCTGGGAGTGCCACAACGAGCACGAGCGCCGAGGCGACGACTACCCCGAGTTCGCCAAGGAAGACGTCATGGGCGCTGTGGTGGTTTATGTGCCGGTCGAATAACACGTGGGCCCGACAACAGTGCGTCCGGTCGGCGCTGATCCCATTTGCGGCGTTCTGTGGCTGCTCTCCGGAGGGCGAACACAGCGGCCCCAGGCTCCCCCCCACCCCTAGCGAGCACGCCGCTGGCCAGTGGTGTGCGAGTCGGGCTGCGCATCCTGTCACGACAGCAGTCGTGGCAGGGCACCCAGGCTCGGCTACCTGCCTGCGTGGGAGAATCGCCTAACCAAAGGCAGTAAGGCCCTCGTCGTCACTGTGATTAATGGCGAGGGCTGATGCCGCCCCGCGGCGATCTGGAGGACGTAACCGACGAACAACTCCGCCGAGCGGTTGCCTACGTTACCTACCGTGCGGAGCTCAACATCCTGGCGGGACACTAGCCCGCCCTCGATACCAAGACAAGAGGACCCAAGAAATGACCCCGGAAAAAATCGAGCTCGTACAGGGCACCTGGGCGAGGGTGGCGCCAAACGCCGATCAGGTCGCGGTGCTGTTCTACGACCGGCTGTTCGAGATTGCGCCCGAGGTGAAGCCGCTATTCAAAGGCGACATGCAGGAGCAGGGCAAGAAGCTGATGCAGATGTTGTCGCTGGCAGTGAACGGACTGCCAAAGCTCGAGGCACTCGTCCCCGCGGTGCAGGACATGGGCGTGCGGCACCTCGACTACCGGGTAAAGCCAGAGCACTACGATTCTGTTGGAGCGGCGCTGCTGTGGACCCTCGAGCAGGGCCTGGGCGAGGACTATACCCCCGAGGTAAGACAGGCATGGACAGAAACCTACGTCACTCTGGCGACCGTCATGAAAGACGCCGCGGCCGCTGCGGCCGCCTAGCGTCTGAAACCGCGATCCGGCGCAGAAAAAACCTAGGGCCGCCACACGGGCGGCCCTAGGGGAAGGAGGTCTCAATAGCTTCCGAAAGAGGTTGTCATCTAGCCGCGTCGTCAGAATCCCCGGTCCGACCTGAGCGGCTCGGTCATGACGATCTTAGAAATCCAACTCCAACTGGGTGTAGAAGAAGTTAGCGTTGTCCGTGCCAATAATCTTGCTGCCTCGCCACAGATTGGAGTAGCCAAACAGGATGTTCGACCGCGGATCGAGCTGGTACTTGGCGATCAGGTCGAGCTCGTTGCCGAAGTCTGTTCCCGCAACCTGCGCCGACGGAACCGCTACGCCCGGGATCGAGTCTCCCGCCTCGGCCGCGCCGAGGTAGTAGTACCAGGCCAGCAGCGAGAGCTTGCTGCTCGGCTTCATCGTCAGCAGGCAGTTCGGCGAGCTGATGTTTGAGCGGGCGGCCGCGTCGATAAAACCGAGGTACTTGTGGGCCAGCGGGAACAGCTGGTTGTAGCGGTTGAACACACCATCGGCGGGGGAGTCATTGCCCGACGCGTAGTCGTAGTAGACCCACAGGGTCGGCGACCAGCTGCCGCCCAGGTTGCGGCCAACGCCGCAGGTGCACATTCCGGCACGGTGATCAAGGCCCAGCCCACTCTGGCGACCGGTCTGCAACGCGGCTTCCATCTCGTAGAGCCAGTCGCCCGAGCCGCCAAACATCCGTCCGCCGAAAGTGTGGATCGAGAAGTCTGCGCTACCCGCGCTGGCCCCGAACACTGGCGGCACGGCGGCGTAGGGGTTCTCGTTGTCGTAGCCTAAGTAGAACAAATCGTAGCTAGCCGATTTGGCGCCGGTGTAGGTGGCGTAGACGCCGTAGAACGACTGGTTGTAGTCTGCTTCGTCAAAGTCGTCCGCAGAGACCGGCACGTAATTCGTGTAGAAGCCGTCGATGGCCCAGTCGTCCGACTTGTGCATCACCTTGACGCCTTCGAACGTGCGGCGGGTATTGGCCCAGTCCAGCGGCGAAACATGGCGCTGCGCGCCGTAGATCAGCTCCTGACGACCGACCCGAACGGTCGTCGAATCCGTCAGTCCGACATCGAAGAACAAGTTCAAGAAGTCGCCTGAGTTTCGATCGATTGGGCGCGGATTGTAGGAATCGTTCGACACGACGTCGGCCGAGATGCCTTCCGCGTACACGCGGAACCAATCATTAACCTTCCAATTGGTGTACAGACGCAACCGAGTCAGCATGAAGTCGTTCGTGGTGTCAAGGAAGCCCAAGTTGCTCGGCGTGCTGAGTGCCGAACGCCCCATGCCCTCCTCGTGGTGGTAGCGGAGACGCAACTGGCCGCCGATGTCGAGCGTGCCGATCGGCGCGTCCATCAGCTTCATGCAGTCGCCGAGACAGGTCGGCCCGCACGGCTTCTTCAGGTAGCTGAAGTCGTTGGCGTAGAACACGCCCTTGTGGCTGGTCGCGCACGGGCTCGGCTTGGCGGCCTTCTTCTTGCAGGTCGGGCAGCCACAGCCGCAGGTGTCGCCACAGCCGGCGCCGCAATCGTCGCCGCAGTCGAAACAATCGCCCGAGTCGCAACCGCATGACGGTTCGTCACAGCAGCCGCTTAGATAGGAAATCTGCTCTGCGTTGTCGACAGCCACCGCCGGCGAGGCCACGGAGTCGAACAGGTAGTCGCTCGGCATCTGGAGCGGTTGTTGGGCGGTCGCGACCACGGGGGTCGCCGCCAGCACAGCCAACGCGAGCGCCAGCCGAGTCGGATAAGATTTAAGGGGCTTACGCATCATGCGTCTCGCTATTTGGGCGGTCGAGCGTCGTTCCATCAGCCCGTTGGGACATACCAGGGCTGCTCAGATTGACTACTCGGCTTGACTCTACCCAAACCTCCAACCTCCGGCATTTTGCCAGCATGGCTTACCAAGGTTACAAACCACTACTGCAAAAGCACTTACGTTGTGGACACGTAGTTACCACCCGGGCATTTGGCGTTCTCTCTACCAGGTAGGCCGAGCTCGCCGATTGCGGACATTATGGGCAGGCATGCCCGACAAACTGGCCGTGCGCAGTCCCTTGCAGCTATGCCAAGGGAGCCCTAAAGCATTTCACTGCAACAGCTTGCGACCACGAAGACGCCCCGCTACGCCGACAGGCGCAGCAATTGCATCGGTTTCCTGGTTACTGCCAGCCAAGAGAGCTTGAAGCCGGCTCCCTCCACCAGACCAAGAATATGCCCCCCGCGACCGCGACCCCGACAGCCGGTTGGCCGTCCATTCTCGTGATTGATGACGACCCCCTGATTTCTGTCGTGGTCCGTCGCGCCATGGATGGCATCCAGCACCGCATGCGGACTGCTTTGGACGGGCGGCTTGGCCTCGACGCGATCTCCGCCGAGCAGCCGGACGTCATCGTGCTCGATAACGTGCTGCCGGATGGTCTGGGGGTAGGCGTCCTCGAGCAGATCCACCAGATGGCGCCGCAGGTCCCCGTGCTGTTCGTGACGGCCCGCGGCTCGGGCAGCACCGCCATCGAGGCGATGAAGCTGTGCGCGTTTGACTACCTCCCCAAACCGCTGGACCCATCGAGACTAAAGAGCCAGTTGCGTCGCGCGCTGACACTCAGGCAGATGGTGTCCGCCGACTCTGATCGCAACGCGACCGTACCGGATGCGTCCGCCGACTGTTCCGCCGAGGCTTCCGATTCGCTAGTGGGTGAGTGCCCCGCCATGCAGGCGGTGTTCAAGGCCATTGGCAAGGTCGCGTCGCAGGATGTGGCGGTCCTGCTCCGCGGCGAGCACGGCACCGGCAAAGAATCGATCGCCCGCGAGATCCACCGCCACAGCCAGCGGAGCGACGGTCCGCTGCTTAAAATCCATTGCCCCGCATTCGACGAGCGGCAACTCGAGCTCGAGATTTTTGGGACCGATGCGCAACCCGGACTCATTGAGAAGGCTGCCGGGGGGACGCTTGTGCTGCAGGAGATCGGCGGGGTCAGCCTATCGCTGCAATCCAAGCTATTGCCTGTCTTTCGTGACCGGGTCTACCTGCCTGTCGGTTCGAGCAGCCCCGAGCCGGTCGACGCGCGGATGATCTCGATCACCGGCGAGTCGCTCGAGTCGCGAGTCCGCAGCGGCGATTTCCGCTCCGACCTCTACTACACCCTGGACGCCTTCGTCATCACGCTGCCGCCGCTCCGGCAGCGTCGAGGTGACCTGCCGCTGCTGGTCCGGCACAGCCTAGCGAAACTCGCACCGATCTACCGAGGCTTCAGGGTGCAGTCGCCCAGCATCTCCGACGAGGCCATGCAGTCGCTGTGCAGCCACGTCTGGCCCGGCAACATCGACGAGCTCGAGAGCGTGCTCAAACGCGCGCTGGTTGAGCAGAAGGGGCACATCCTGCTGGCGGCCGACCTCCGGGAGGTCTTCTCCGGAGACCCGGTAGTGCAGGCTTCCGAAGAGTCGGACGGCGGGCAGTTCATCACGGACTGGGTTTCGTTCACGCAGTTGAGGATCGACGGCGGCACCGACACCCTGCACTCCGACGCCATCGAGGAGACCGAACGGAAGGTATTCGCCCGCGTGCTGCGACACACGGGCGGCAACCAGGCCCACGCGGCGCGGCTGCTGGGGATTACCCGGGCCAGCCTCCGCAAGAAGCTCCGCATGTACAGCATGGCCGCCCGTCCGACAGACGGCGCCTGAGACAGCACCGGCCCAGGCCCCGATGAGCAGCAACACCCGACGCGTCAGGCGATCACTAACCCGCGGCCCGTGGCTGACGGTGCTGTACGTCAGCGCACTAAGCACGGTTGCGTTGCTCACCTGCTGTGGCCAGTGGCTGGTGCAGCGGCAGCTCGTGAACGGCGAGAGCGACTCTCGCGTTGTCAACATCGCTGGCAGGCAGCGGATGCTGAGCCAACGCCTGGCGAAATCGACCCTGCGGCTCGCGGCCGCCTCGTACGACGCCCCGGCCGACCGGCGGGAGCTCAGCAGCACGCTCGCACTGTGGTCGAGGAGCCACGAGGCGCTGCAGCACGGCGATGCCGAAATCGGCTTGCCCGGCGACAACTCGGCAGAAATCCAACGCCTTTTCGGTTCAATCTCCCCCTACTACCGGGCGTTGCGTTCGTCGACGCTTACGCTGCTCGACGCCTCGTCTAGCGAGGCCATGCGGCGGCGCGCCGTGGAGCAGGTGCAGGCGAAGGAAAAGCTGTTCCTCGAAGGAATGGATGCGATCGTCTCTCAGTACGTGCTCGAGGCGGAGGAGAAGGTGGCGCGGCTCCGGTCGCTCGAGGCCGGCATCCTGATGCTGACCCTGGCGGTGCTGGCTGCGGAGGGCCTGATCGTGTTCCGCCCCGCGGTGCGTCAGATCGAGAGGACGCTCAACCGGCTCAGCCGCACGAGCCGACGCCTCCGCTCCGCGAAGCTGCGCGCCGAAGACGCCGACGCGGCCAAGTCACGGTTCCTGGCTAACGTGAGCCACGAGTTGCGGACCCCCATGACCGCCGTGCTCGGCATGACCGAGCTGGCGCGGAGCGAATCCGACGCCCACCAACGCGACGAGCAGCTCAAGACGGTCTCGCAGTCGGGCGAGCTGCTCCTCGGCCTGCTGAACGACCTGATTGACTTCGCGCGGATCGACTCTGGCAAGCTGGAGCTCGTCATCCAGCCGTTCTCGCCGTACGAAGTGCTGGACAGAGTCATCCGCATGATGCAACCGGCTTGCGCCGCGAAGGGCCTGAAGATGGTCCCGATTGTGGGCGTGGACAAGAGCCTCCGCGTGCTGGGCGACGCCAGGCGACTCGAGCAGGTCCTGCTCAACCTAATCTCGAACGCGATCAAGTGGACCACCGACGGCGCCGTCTCGATACGTTGCGAGAACGCCGCCCCGCGTGGCTCACTCGTCACGCTCAGCTACAGCGTCCAAGACACCGGCGCCGGCATCAGCCGGGAGCACCACCGGAAGGTGTTCGAACCCTTCACCCAAGTCGCCGGTGACAAGAGCACGGCACAGGGGGGCGTCGGCCTCGGCCTGGCCATCTGCAAGCGGATCGCCGACGCCATGGGCGCCGAGCTCGTTCTGACCAGCCGCCCGGAAGTGGGAACCACTGTGCGGCTGACATGTGACTTCTGCGTGGCGCCGCGCGTAAGAGCCCCTGCCGCCTCAACCACGCTCGTCGGCGTGGCAGAGGGGCTCCGCGCGCTGGTTGTGGAGGACACCGAGGTCATTCAGCCCCTGTTCCGAGGCCATCTTCGACGTCTGGGCTGCCGGACCACGGTGGTTGGCACGGGAGAGGACGGCGTGCTGGCGGCGCGCCACGCGCCGTTCGACATCGCGTTTGTCGACCTGCAGTTGCCTGGCATCGACGGGGTCGCTACCGCGGAAGAGCTCCGCCGCTCTGCAATCGAAACCGGGCGCCCAATCCGCGTTGTGTGCGTCACGGCCGACGCCAGGTCGTCCCTCGGCGATGAACGCATCAATGCGGTCTTCGACTCGGTGCTGATCAAGCCGTTCCAGCGTGACGACCTGGCGAGCGAACTCATGCTCGTCCATCCGCCGCTTGCGGAGACGCTGGAAAGCGGAACCGGATCAGACCCCGACGCCGACATGCAGCGAGAGCTGACGGAGGTCTACCTGTCGGTTGCCGAACAGCAAGAATCGAGCCTGGCCAACGCGGTAACCGCAAGCCACTGGAGCGACGCCCGCGTCATCACCCACCGACTGGCGGGGCAGGTCGCCTACTTTGAAAACCCTGAGCTCGTGGAGCGCCTTCGACAGCTCGAACACGCCTGCGAGACCTGCAACGCTGGGGGTGCGGTGGTCTTGGCCGAAGAGTGCCTGCAATCGCTTGCCGGATTGCGGGAGCAACTCCTGTCGAAGGCGATGAGCGTCACCTGAGGCTGCAACACGCTCCCGTAGCTCTCCCCTTCGACGGGCGACAGGTTCAACGGGCGAATGGCGTCCTTTGCTGAGCGGTTTACGGCCCACAGCCCTCGGCGAGCCGTGCCTACGTGCTAGGTTGGGCGGGACGGGCCGCCAAGTTTCCGGGCCGCTTGTTGACTTTCGCCGTAAAGGCCAGCTACCATGGTAGTTCGGTCCCAAAGGGCGAGGGCCTGGAACACCCGTCGCCCAACTCCCGCGAAAGGCCGCAAGAAGCCTCTCACGGACTCCCCCCTTTGTGGGACCGTTCCCGCCGATCCCATCCTGGCTGCTTGCGATGACGGAACTACGCCCCCGAAGCGTTCGAACTGCCGCACTCTTGGCGCTGGCGGTTTTTGCGTTGGCGTCGACCGCCAGTGCCTACACGCCTGAGAGTCCGGAAGTCCAAGCTTTGGTCGAAAAGGGCCTAGCGTTCCTCGCAGAGAACACCGACGCGCGGCTGGGCGGAAAATGCGTCATCGGCCTGGCCTTTATTAAGTCAGACCAGCCCGACCACCCCCGCGTCAAGGAGGCGGTCGCCGCCTGCCAGGCGGCGATTAGCCAGGGCAACGCCGGCAACCCCCGGACAATCTACAGCTGCGGGATGGCCGTTATTTTCTTGTGCGAGCACGACTCCCGTGGCCACTCAGAAATGATTCGCTACTACCTGGGCGAGCTGCAGAAGCGTCAGAAGGAGCACGGTGGCTGGGGCTACACCAATGAGCAGATCGGCGACACATCGCAAACCCAGTACGGTGCGCTCGCCCTGTGGGAGGCCCACCGCCACGGGTTCCGCCCCGAAGACGACACCGCGCGTGGCATGGCGGACTGGCTAATCCGCTCCCAAGACCCAGCCGGCGGCTGGACCTACAAGGGCGAAACGGCCCCGCTCGGCCAGCGGCAGGCGCAGGACCAGGGCGAGATGACGATCTCGATCGGCGCCGCGGCGATGGGAAGCGTGCTGATTGCCGCCGACCTGTTCGGGATCTTGCAGCCGGGCGCCGAATTGGCGTCAGAAACAAACGTCCCCGAGGCCCTCCAAGCGGCCGGCGAGAAGGAGCGCAAAAAGGCGCCCCCGCTGAGCGCCGGCGACCTGCCGCGCGACCTGCTATTCAAGGCCATCAAGGACGGCGACGCCTGGATGACCAAGAAGTACGAGGTCAGCATCAACCGCTACCAGCTCTACTACATGTACTCGCTCGAACGCTACAAGAGCTTCTACGGACAGCTCGAGGGCGACGCGCCGGACGAGCCCGAATGGTACAACAAGGGCTACGAGTGGCTCCAGAAGAACCAGAGTGGCAAGGGCTCCTGGAGCGGCAACTGCGGTGAGAGCGTGGACACCGGCTTTGCCATCCTGTTCCTGCAGCGGTCAACCCTGAAGAGCATCCGCAAGGGGCTGGGCGAGGGGACCCTGCTGAGCGGGCGCGGGCTGCCGGCGCGGCTCGACTCGATCAAGCTCAGCCGCGGTCAGATTGTCGCCCAGCAGGCCGCCACCGAAATCGACGACCTCATCAATATGCTTAGCGACGAAGAAGGCTCCGCCCTGGACGCGATGGTCAACGACCCGACCGCCCTGGTAGGTGAGATCAACGACCAGAACGGGCGGCGGTTCGAGCAGATCGCCCGCGGCGGCGCCCCGGCCGCCCGCGTGTTGGCCGTCAGGGCCCTCGGCCGCAGCGGCGACCTCGACTACGCCCCAACGCTGATCTTCGCGCTCACCGACCCCGACAAGCGGGTCGTCCGCGAGGCCCGCGACGGGCTCCGCTTTATCAGCCGCAAGTTCGACGGCTACGGGCTGCCCGACGGCTACGACGACCGCCAGCTGCGCGACGTCATCGAGCTGTGGAAGAACTGGTACCTGTCGATCCGTCCCGACGGCGCGATCAACCTAAACTGATCCACCACTAAACGAGCCACGACAAACGCACTCGATGCCAGCGATCGACCACAACCCGAACGACCAGGGCTACCGCCTGAGCGTCAACTCGTACGATCGGGGCGCGAGCCTGCTGATCGCGTTGTTGGTCATGGTCGGCGTGGGGGTCGGGGCGCTGGTGATCATCTGGTACGCCAACCACCTGAACCGCCGCAACGTGCCGCCGTTCCTGCTGCCGGTGAACCCCGCCAGCCGCCCGGCCGACGCGGCGATGGGCCTGAAGGAAGACATCGAGCCGCCCGGCGTTGAGGACGCGCCCGAGCTGACCGAGCCCCAGCTGCAGGACACCCTGACCGCGTTGTCCGACCTGTCGTCCAAGTCGGCCCTGCTCGCCGACGACGCGATCGACTCGGACTCGGAAGCGGGCAAGGGGAGCGGGTTTGGCGACTCGCGTCAGGCCGGCATGGGGGGCGACGGGCCGCCGGTCAACGAGCCGCAGCGGGAGATCCGCTTCGAGCCCGCCGACCGCAGCGAGTACGCCCGCTTCCTCGACTTCTGGAAGGTCGAACTGGCGGTCCTTGATCAGCGCAACAATATGGTGTACTACGCCTCGAACTTCACCGGCGGCAGCCCCCAGGTCCGCAACGCGGACCCGTCGAAGAACCCCGAGAACCGCGTGAGTTTCATCTCCAACGGCACCGCTTTCGAGGCGCTCGACCGGAACCTTGTGACCCAGGCCGGCATCGCGGGACGCGGAAACATCATTATCCAGTTTTGGCCCAACGAGTCGGCGGGCTTCCTGCTGGGGCTCGAGAATCAAGAGATGCAGAAGGCCGGCAAGACTTCGCTCGACCAGGTGCAGCGGACCGTGTTCCGCGTCGTCCGCGACGGCGCCGAGTTCAGCTGGGAGCTCGAAGAGCAGCTGTACTACTAGACCGACCCACGACACCGGCACACACGGCCCCACCGCCGACCATTCACCACTCAACCACCGCAAACAGAGAACACCGAGATGGCAATCCTGTTCACCTTGATTGGCTACGTCGTCTACGGCGCGATGGCGTCGCTGGCGTTGTGGGGGGCGTTCTGCCTGATCCTCACCTGGCGCCGCGTCACGCAGACCCGGTTCCGCAACGAGGCCGAGCAGAACGAGTTTTTTGAAGAACTCGAGCCCCCGCTCAACGGCGGCAAGTTCGACGTCGCGGCCGAGCTGTGCGACGACGACCGCAGGGCCATGCCCCAGCTGGCGCTGTACGCCATCGAGAACCGTAAGGTCGGCATGAACCGCCTGCAGCGGCGGCTGGTCGAGCGGTTCCAGCAGGACGTGCTCGCCGACATCGAGCACCGGCTGAGCTGGGTCTCGACCGTGAGCAAGAGCGCGCCGATGATCGGGCTGTTCGGCACCGTTATCGGCATGATGGGCGCGTTCAGCAACCTCAGCTCCGGCGCCCAGGTCGACACCGGCAAGATGGCCGAGGACATTATGTTCGCGCTGATCACCACCGCCATGGGCCTGGCGATCGCCGTGCCGCTGGTGCTCGGCAGCGCGAGCATCAACATCCAGATCCGCAAGATGGAAGACCTAGTGTCGGTCGGCCTGGCGCGGCTGCTCGACAACATGCGGACCGTCGTGGGTCGCGGCTAGTCAGCGTTTGTCCTCGAAACTACCGCAACTCGGAACGAGATGAGCCCCGCCACCGACAATCCGCCGCAAGAAGAAATCGAGGACGAAGCCCCCGGTCCGCCGCTGCGCCGCCGGCGCAAAGACTCCGACGACGAGATGGACATCACCCCGATGATCGACATCACGTTCCTGCTCTTGATCTTCTTCCTGGTCGCTTCAACGCCGGACAAGCAGACCGCGATCGAGCTGCCCGATGCGAAGAGCGGCAGCCCGGTCAGCCAGCTCACCTCGGTGGTGTTCACCATCGGCGACGGCGGGCTCGACACGGCGCCCGTCTACAAGGCCGACGGGAAGATCGAGGAGTTCCGGCTTTCGGACGATCCGGAGAAACGCAAAGAGGAAGTTAAGCAGGCGGTCGAGGAGGGCTTCGCGGAGACCAAAACCGACGCGGTCATCAAGGGCGACAAGAGCATCAACTGCCGAGAGGTGCACAACCTGATCAAGGCGATTTCTCAGGTCGAAGGGATGAAGATCCACCTCGCCATCCTGGAAGTCGAGTAGCACCGCCAACCGGGCGGCCCACCAGCAGAGAACCGTTATGAGCGACATCGAAGACGACCTGGAGCACATGGTCGAAGAAGGGGAGGAGAAGGCGCATCGGGTCGACGATGAGCTGGACATGACCCCGATGGTCGACGTCACGTTCCTGCTGCTGATCTTCTTTATGATTACCGCGGCCTTCGCCCTGCAGAAGGCGCTCGAGGTGCCGCCGGTCGACGAGGACCAGGCCGCCGCGAGCCAGACCATCGACGACCTCGAGAAGGACAGCATCGTCATCCGGATCGACGAGGACAACATCTTCTGGGTCGGCAGCCCGATGTGGGGCGAGGAGCAGAAGGCGCCCAGCGTCCAAGAGATGCGGAGCAAGGTCCGCGAGGCGCGCGGCGGCGAGGGAGGCAAGATGGGCAAGGGGCCGACCAAGATGCTGGTGCAGGCCCACGGCGGCGCGATGTACGAGTTTGCCGTCGCCGCGCTCGACGCGGGCGCCGACATCCAGATGCCCGAAGTACGATTCATGATCTACGAGGACGGGGACCTGTAGGGACCCCGCCGCACGCAAGAAGCGATACCCGGATATGGACACAGATAGACTACTAAAAGAGCTCGCCAAACGCGACGTCGTGTCGCGGTCGGTGCTCAAGAAGCTCGAGCAGAAGCTCGCCGACAAGAGCGACGTCCCCGCGCCGCGCGCGGTCGCCAAGTTTTTGGTCGACAAGGGGCACCTCACCGCGGCGCAGGCGAAGCGGGCCCTCAAGGCGATCCTCACCCCTGAAGAGAGCGCCATCCTCGAGAGCCAACGGCTCGACGTCGACGATGACGACCCGTCGGGCTCCGATGAACTGCCCAGCCTGAGCGGCATGAACATGGGCGCCTACGGCGGTGAGGCGGACGGGGGACTCACCGGCGGCGTGCTGTCGGAGTCCACCGACGACAACGCCGGCGGGAAAGACAAGTCCAAGAAGAAGAAGTCGAAAAAGAAGGGCAAGAAAAGCAAACGCCAGAACGAGTGGGACTCGCCGCTGATCCTGATCGGCGGCGGCGGCCTGGTGCTGATGCTGCTCATCGGCGGCGCGATCCTGTACCTGCTCGGGTACGAGTCCGCCGAGGAACGCTTCAAGAACGCCCAGGAGGCGTACGACCAGGGCTCGTACCCTCAGGCGATCGCCGACTTTGAAGAGTACCTCGAGAAGCACCCCAACGGCGACGACGCCCCCAAGGCCCGCGTCCGCCTCGGCACGGCCCGCATCCGGCTGGTGACCGACGTCAAACGCGACTTTGAGGACGCGGTGGCGGTGGCCAAGGAGGAAACCGACATCATCGAGGACCAGGAGGCCTACAAGGACGCGCAGGCCGAGCTGGCGGCGCTGCTACCCGAGATCGCCGAGCAGCTCGCCGAGCGTGCCGACAAGGCAACCGAGGTCAGCGAGATGGAGAAGTACGTCGGCCTCACCGAGCAGGCCCTCGTGCTCTGCCAGAACGGCAAGCTGATCCCCGGCAACCTGCGCGACAAGGGGCAGCTCAATGCGGTCCGCGAAGTGCTCGAGCGGATCAAGCTCCGCCAGCGGGCGCTCGAAAGCCTCGAGTCGACCCTGGAGGTGATGGCGAAGGCCTCCGATTCGGGCGACCCGAAGGAGGCGTACGCCGCCCACACCGCGTTCATCAAGGAACACCCCCAGCTGTCGCAAGACCAGCGGGTTATCGACGCGGTCGCCGCGGCCGCAACGGCGGAAGAGTCGCTCGTGTCGTTCGTCGACGAGCCTCGGCCCGGGCTCACGAGCGAGCCCGAGTCGCCGGTGATCGCGGAGCTGGCGGTCGCCGCGCCGCGGGTGGAAGCCAACGCCCCGGCCAGTGGCGTCGAGGTGCTGCGTCTCGCCGGCGGCCTGTACGGCGTCTCCGCGAAGGACGGTCAGCTGCGGTGGCGCCGCTATGTCGGCAACTCGGCCGCCTCGTCGCCCCCGCTGCGGGTGGGGGACGACCTCATCGCTGTCGACGCCCGCCGCAAGGAGCTGGTCCGGCTGCAGGCCGCCGACGGCAAGCTGGTCTGGCGGGCTCCGCTCGACGACGAACTCGCCCCGCCGGCGCTCGTCAACGGCCGCCTGCTGACGCCGGGCGTCTCGGGACGGCTCTACGTGACCGACGTCGAATCCGGGGCGACCGCCGGTTACGTGCAGTTTGCCCAACCGCTGCGGACCACGCCGGCCGCATCGGCCGATGGCGGCGCCATCTTTCTGACGGGCGAGCACTCGAGCCTCTACTCGCTCTCGGCCGCGGACCTTAATTGCCTGGGCGTGTTCTACATGGGGCACGCCAAGGGCAGCATCGCGGCTCCGCCGGTTGCGCTGCAAGGCCGCGTGCTGGTGCTCGAGAATGACGGAGCCGAAACCTCCACCATGCACGTGCTGGGGACCAGCGGGCAGGGCGCCGTTGACCGGAGCCTCAAGACGCAGCGGATCGACGGCCTCGTCACGGCGCCGCCGACCGTGTTCGCCCGCCGCGTCGCGGTGGCCAGCGACACCGGGCACGTGGACGTGTTCGAGGTCTCGGCCGACGACGATGCGCAGCCCATCGTGCTGCTCGCCTCGCGGCAGCCGACGCGTGTCCGCCGGGGTCCGCGTTTTGCCGCCGTCCACGACGGCGAGCTGTGGCTCGCCGAGGTCGGCTTGTTCCGCTACTCGATCTCACCCAGCGGCAACCGCTTGCCGGTCCGGGATGTCGAGGAGCCGTTCCGCCGCGACACTTTCATCTACCCGCTGCTGGTCCGCGACGGCGTGTTGATCCACGCCCGCAAACGACCGGGCCGTCCGGGCGTGGCGATCGGCGCTACGGACCTCAACAGCGGTAAGTCGTACTGGGAGACCGACCTGGCGGCCCCGCCCGCGGGGGCCCCGGTTTCTCAGGCCGGCGGTCAGGGCGTGCTGCACGCGACCGCCACTGGGCGGGTGTTCCGAGTCGGCCAGACGCCGGGCCGCTTTGCCGTCGACAACGCCGCGGCGCGTACAGACAGCGACGCCATCGTGTTCGAACTCGCGGGCGCCCAACCCGACGGCGCGGCCGTCTACTGGGACGCCACTGACGGCCGCGCCGCGTACTCCGGCCAGGCCGACGCCCCGGCCTTTACGCTGCCGGGCGAACTGGCGTGCGAGCCGGCCCCCATGGGTCCCGGATGGATCGTCCCCCTGGCAATCGGTCAGGTCCACTACATCAGCGGGCAGGACGGCCACGCTTTGGCGTCGCCCTACCAGCCGGTGCTCAAGCCGGGCGAGCAGAAGCAGTGGCGCGTCCCCGGGGTCGGCGGACGGCGGGTGGTGCTCGCCAACGCCGATTCGATCCTGACTCTAGAACTGCAGCAGGATAACCCGCCGCGGCTAGAAGAAATCGCCCGCACCGAGGCCACAGGGAGCGACACGGTCCGCGGCCGGCTCGCAGTCGTCGGTGAAACCGCCTTCGCTGCGCGGGCCGATGGCCGCGTCACCGCGTTGGCGGTCGGGACCCTCGAAGCCGAAGGCGTGTTCGACGCCGGCGTACCTATCGTCTGGGGCCCGTTCGCGGTCTCGGATGAAGCAGCGGTGATCGGGACCGCCGACCGCAGGCTGGTCTGCCTGCGGCGCGACGCTCCCGGAGAGCCCGCCTGGAGCGTCGAGGCCCCAACCGCTGAGCTGGTTGGCGCCCCGCTGCTCCGTTCGGGCGCGCTGGTGATCGCTACCCGCACCGGTTCGCTCCTGAGCCTGGCCCTGGCGACCGGCGAACCGTCGGGTTCGCTAGACGTCGGCCAGCGTCTGGCGGCCGGCCCGGCCGTGTTCGGCGCCGACGTCGCACTCGTAACTCCCGACGGCGCCCTTGTCATCGTCCCTCAGCCCTGAGTCCCCCTTGCACGGCCGTCTCTCCATCCTGATTCTGCAAGCCACCGTGCTGTCGCTCGCCGCGGCCGCGTGGCCGACGCCCGCCTGCGCGCAGGCGGGGCAGCGGGTCGTTGACCGGCGGCCGTTCGACCAGATTGTGCTGAAGAAGTCGGCCGGCGGCACGATGCTCGAGGTCACGCCCCTGCAACTCGAGGGGCGGCGGGTGCCGCGGCCCTTCCCCAACGGGCGGCTGACCGTGCGCCTGCTCGATCAGCCCGCCAAGGACTACGAGGTGTTGTGGTCCGACATCCAAGAAGTGAACCTGTACGAGCAGATGCTCATCGACGAGGCCAACGACCTCACCCGCCAGAAGAAGTTCAACGAGGCGTTCGACCACTTCGCGTTCCTGAACAAGAACTACAAGCGTCTGCCGGGCCTCGAAGACGCCACCGCTCGCTACCTGCAGGCCAACGCGCTCGACGCGTTCCAGCAGAAGAACTACGACCTGTCGCTGGCGATCCTGCTCAGCCTGTACGAACGCAACCCGAAGGCGGGCGGCATCGGGCGGGCGGTCGACACGGTCGCCTCGCGCATCATCCAGGACCACGTCGAAGCAAAGAACCTGCGTGCGGCGCTCGACGTGGTCAACGTGGTGGACAAACAGTTCAAGGACGCCGACCTGACCGTCGTGGACAGGTGGCGGGCGATCTTCAAACGCAACGCCGACGACCGCGTCCGCGCCGGCGCCGCCGCGCTGCGGTCGGGCGACTACCGCCAGGCCCGCGACGCGGCGTACGACGCGATGGCGATCCAGCCCGACCACCCGATGGCGAACGAGCTGCTGCGTCGGGTTTCAGAAAAATACCCAACGCTGGCGGTGGGCGTGCGGACCCTGTCGCCCACCATCGCGACGCCGCGGATCGACTCGACCGCGTCGCTGCGGGCCTGCCGGATTGCTCATCGGACGATCACCGAGCTCAGCGGCTACAGCCCTGAGGGGGGCGTCTACTCGTGCCCCGTCGGCCGGGTAACGCTCGACGACAGCGGGCTCGCGATGCGGTTTGGCTTCCCCGAAGAGCTATCGCAGGAAACGCCCTACGAGCTGGCTCGTTGGATGCTCCGCGCCGCCACGCCGGGGAGCGCGGTCTACTCCGGGCCATTCGCTTCGGTCGCGTCGTCGGTCGCGGTCGACTCGCTGACCGGTTCCCTTGCGGTGAACCTGCAGCGGCCGCACATCCGACCCGAGGGCCTGCTGCGGTTGTCGCCGCTTGCCCAGGCGGGGATCTCGCCGCCGCAGGGCGCCTTCACCATGGGCGACGCCAGCGACAAGCTGGTCCAGTTTGTCAACGGCGCCGATTCGGCGGCGATTGCCGAGCTAGAGGAGCGCCTGCTCGACCAGGACGGCGAAGCCTTGACGGCCCTCGCCCGCGGCGACGTCAAGGTGCTCGACCGGCTGATGCCGTGGCAGCTCGAAGCCGTCCGCAAGGACCGGCGGCTGGCGATCGGCTCGTACGAGCTGCCCACCGTGCACGTGCTGATCCCGACGCACCGCAACCCGCTGCTCGACGACCGGCCGCTGCGTCGGGCGCTGTTGTACGCCATCAACCGCGATAAGATCCTCACCGACCTGATCCTCGGCGGCCGCTCTGAGCTTGGCTTCCAAGTCGTCAGCGGTCCTTTCCCGGCGGGGCGTTCGCTCAGCGATCCTGTCCGCTACGCCTACAACGATGGCGTCGAGCCGCGGCCGTACGACCCGCGCCTCGGGGCGCTGCTGTCGGCGTTGTCGTGGTCGCAGGCGCAGCGGGCCGAGCACGGCAAAGAAGACCCCGCCGACCGGCCGTTCCCCACGCTCCGCCTGGCGCACAACAGCGATCCGATCGCCCGCACCGCGTGCCAGTCGATCCAGATGCAGCTCAAGGCTGTCGGCATCTCGGTCGAGTTGGCGGAATTAAGTGAGGACGAGTTGCTGGCCGATGAGCCAGAGTTCGACCTCCGCTACGCAGAGCTTGCGGTCTGGGAGCCGCTGGTCGACGCCGAGCTGCTGCTGGGACCAAGTGGGATCGCCGGCCGCTGCAGCGACCCCATGATCGCCGCCCTGAAGCGTCTCGACGACGCCCGCAACTGGGTCGAGGTCGGCGAGGCCCTGCGCGGCGTCCACGCGCTCGCCGCGGGCGACCTGCCGGTGCTGCCGCTGTGGCAGACGGTCAATCACTACGCCTACCGCCGGGACCTCAAGGGCCCCACGGAGAGCTGCGTCTCGCTGTACCAAACGCTGGAGGGATGGGAACTCTGACCCGCACCATGGGCCACGCACCCCCGTTCAACTCGCTCTGCCGCCTGCTAGGGGCGGCGCTGTCGGTCGCCCTGCTGGCCGCCGGCACCTGCGCCGCGCAGTCGAGCTCGTGGACCCTCGCACCGTATCGGGTGACGCTCGTCGTCGCCGCTGATGCAAGCACCATGGGCGACGACGAACTGAGCCAGCAGATCGGCGACCACTTCGCCGACCGCGCGGACGCCTCGATCGGGGCCTTCTGGGACCTCACCCTGCACGCCGCCGGCCCGGCCGAGGCCGGCCTCGTCAAGCTGGCAGTCGCCGGTGATCCGGCGGCCCGCGAGCAACTCGCCTCCGGCGCAGGGAATGCCGACAAGCTGCTGCTGGCCCACGTTCGTGAATCCGCCCGCGGCATCACCGCCACCGTAGTCGAGTACGACGCCACGCTCCTCCGCTGGGGGCGCCCCGAGGTCCGCGATGTGGCGATGCTCGGCGGCGTGCCCGAGACCGTGTTCCGCCTGGCCTGCACCGTGTTCTCTCCGCTCGCCGAGTTCCGCTTCTCGCAAGACGACCCCAACCTGATTGAGCTCGACTTCCGCGGCGACCAGCTCCCCAGGCGAGAGGGCGCCCCGGACTGGGTGCGTAAGGGTGACGTGATGCTGCCGGTCCTGCGGCAGCTCGACCGCGACGGCGCCGCCACCGCCGAGGGCATCCGCGACGTCCCCTGGACCTACCTGCTGGTGGGCGAGGACCAGGACTCCGGGCCGACCGCTCGGTTCGTCAGCCACACCCGCCGGCCGCTGTCGTCGCGCCGACGCGGCCGCATCGAGCGGCTGGCGGTTCGGCTCCCCCGACGCTCTGCCCCGATCACCCTCCGCGCACACTCCAAAGAGGACGAGTCCCGCCCGCTGGTAGGGTATCAGGTGTTCGTGCAGGACGGCGACGACGCCGAGCGGAAGCTCGTGGGGGCAACCGGCCCCGACGGCCGGCTGACGATCGAGCCCGGCGAACACCCAATCCTGATGGCCTACGTGAAGAGCGGCTCGCAGCTGATCGCCAAGCTGCCGATCACGCCCGGGTCCACAGACGAATTGGAGGTGCCGCTGCTCGACGAAACTACTCGCCTCAACGCCGAGGCGAAGCTCGGCATCCTCCGCGAGGACCTGATCGACCTGGTCGCCCGACGCAAGATCCTGATCGCCCGGATCGACGCCGCGATTGCCGCCAAGAACTACGAGGGCGCCTCCCGCCTGGTTACCGACCTCGAGCGGCTGCCCGCCCGAGCGCTCTTCGATCGGCAGCTGAGGCAGCTCGAGCAATCCAGCACCTCGGACACGGCGATGATCCAGCAGCGGATCGACCGGATCTTCGACGACACCCGCAGCGTACTCGCAGCGTTCCTCAATCCGCGCGAGATTCAATTGGTCAAGAACCGCTTGGCAAACGCCCGCAAGTAGCTGCTTGTCCGCCGGGGCTAAGTCAGCCCAGGTAGCTCGCCAGGCCCGCGACGGCGATCGCCACCACCCCCAGCACCGCGACGCCCGTCACGACCCACACCGCGACGTCGAGCGGCTGGACCGGGTACGGCGGCAGCGGGGCCTCCGGACTGGGGACGCCCGGTTCTTCGCCCGCCGGTTCAAGGGCGGGGATGGCGCCGCTGCCGGAGCTCAACGCGCCGCTCGTCTGCTGCGCGTCGATCGCCGGGTCCGACGCGTCGTCGTGCGTTCCGTGGTAGGCGTGCGAATCGGAATCGGTGAGGGTCTCGCTGATGAGGCTGGCGCCGGCGTGGGGGCCCGACCGATCGCTCCGCGCCCGCTCGGCCTTGGCGACCTCGTACCGCCGGATCCCGGCCGCGACCTCCGCCCGAGAGCCGTCGCCGACCAGTGGGCGGATCAGATCGATCGCGGCGGTCGCCGAGGGGACACGGGTCTCGGGGTTCTTGTCCATCAGCCTGGCGATCACCGCCACGACATTGTCCGGCAGGTCGGGCTGGATGCTCTGCGGCGGCAGCGGCGCCTCGCGGAGGCAGCGTCGCATCTTCTCGACCGCGTTGCCGCCGGGGTAGGGCACCTTGCCGGTGACCGCGTAGTACAGCGTGCACCCGAGCGAGTAGAGGTCGCTGACCGGGATGATCCGGGTCGGGTCGGTGATCGACTCGGGCGCCAGGTAGTCGCAGGTGCCCACCACCTTCTTCCGCCCGCCGGGGTCGGTCGGCACCTCGCGGTTGAGGTACCAGGCGAGCCCCAGGTCGGCCAGCTTGACCTCTCCCTCCGGGGTGACCAGCAGGTTGCCAGGTTTCACGTCCCGGTGGACGATGCCGCGGCGGTGGGCGTACTCGAGCCCCTGCGCGGCCTGCAGCACCACCCACGCGGCGGCGCCGGTCGGCAGCGGCCCGGTGCGTCGGACCAGCCGCCGCAGGTCGACGCCGGGCACAAACTCGGTCACCAGAAAGTAGGTGTCGCCGTCGCGGTCCGCGTACGACACCCGCACCAAGTTCGGGTGGTTCAACTGGGCCTGGGCGCGGATCTCCTGGCGGAAGCTGGCGATCGCCTCGGGCCGGCTCTTGCTGCGGGGCAGCACCTTGATCGCCTCGACCCGGCCGAGCAGTTGGTGCTCGCCCTTGAAGACGTGCCCCATGCCGCCTTTGGCGACCGTGTCGATGATGGCGTACTGCCCGAGCGAGAACTTGGTGCGTCCCTCACTGAGCTGGTCGACCTGCCACTCGTTGAGGAGCCCGAGCTCGACCAGCTTCGCGGCCAACCTGTGGTCGTTGCAGTCACCGTTCAGCAGCTCGCGCGCCTCGCCGACCTGCGCAGCCGGCACCAAGCCGCTGGCGAGCAGGGCCTGCTCGAACGGTGACTGTCCTAGGGGTCTCAAGTAGTCGCCTCGTAGCTCGGTCCGATCGATGATTCTCCAGTAGGGCCCCGTGGATCTGGCTAGATAGCCCCGATGCGTTCTTCGCCGGGTCCCCGGTTCATTATTGCACGTTCCACCGCCCCGTCTGCCGCAACGAATGTGGCTGCCGCCCCCCAGCCGGGGAACGACGCCCCGCCGGTCGGCCCCGCCGAATCGTATAGTCCGAATATCTCAGCGGAGGGGACAAAACCCCGAACGCAGGCCTGCCCCGCCCTTGCCGTAAACAACTGCAACAAAGGGACTTACAGCGTCACCGCCAGGCGGGGTTTTGTCCGGTTTTGTCCGCCACTTCTCCGGTGAGTTTCAGGCGACATCAACAACGAGTTCGCCCGTCCAGACCGCCCCAGGCACACCGGCGCGCAGCACCGCACGCCCGACCAACCGACGGTTGGGCGTTCCCGGACAGCCCTATTAGACCGCGCTGGGCGGCCCGGTTCAGCAACAAAGTGTGGCGCCCCTCAAAAAACGAACCAAAGGTGTCAGACACCTTTTTCTTGACTCCCGGCGATTGGGCGAATACGCTTCACCGCATGGGAAGACCTACTCGCGCTGCCCTCGGCGGCTACATCTACCACGTGCTCAACCGCGCTAACGCCCGGAAGACCATCTTCGAAGCCGACCAGGACTACGAGGCCTTCGAGCAGGTTCTGGCCGAGGCCGTCGACCGCGCCGAAATGCGGCTGCTCGCCTATTGCGTGATGCCCAACCACTGGCACCTCGTGCTGTGGCCCCGCGAGGACGGCGACCTCTCCCGCTTTACCGGCTGGCTGACGCTCACCCACACCCAGCGGTGGCACGCCCACCGGAAAACGGTCGGCAGCGGCCACGTCTACCAGGGGCGGTTCAAGTCGTTCCCGGTCGAGGACGACGCCCACTTCCTGACCGTCTGCCGGTATGTCGAACGCAACCCGCTGCGGGCGAACCTGGTCCGCAGCGCCGACCGCTGGCGGTGGGACAGCCTGTGGCGGTGGCGGCACGGCGACGCGGAACAGCAGCGGCTGCTCTCTGCCTGGCCAGTCCGCCGCAGTCCAGGCTGGCTGGAGCACGTCAACCGCCCGCTGAACGAGCCCGAGCTGACGGCCATCCGGAGGAGCGTCGCACGCGGCGCGCCGTACGGCGGCCCCGAGTGGAGCGAGCAGGCGATCGATGAGTTGGCGTTGGAGAGCACGGTGCGTCCGCGCGGACGGCCGAGAAAAGGTTCCTGACACCTTTTAGCGTCCTGACCTCGTGTTCGTGTTCTCGATCAAGCAAACCAAGAAGAGCAAAGCAAGCTGGAGCATCCAATGATGTTGCACGAAGCTGTTGAAGCAGGCGATCCTGTCGCAGTGCGTCAGGCCGTCGAGGCAGGCGCCGACGTGAACGGCTCGTTTTCTGAATGCGACGAGTGTCCGTTGTCGGTTGCCGCTGCTACAGGCCAGCCTGAGCTCGTCCGGCTGCTGCTCGAGTTGGGGGCCGATCCGAACAATCGACGGTCGATTACACCGCCATTGTGCGCGGCGGCGGTCTCGGGGTCACCTGATACGATCGCTGCGCTGATTGAAGCGGGGGCTGAAGTGGATACACGAGACGAAGACGGGTCGACTCCGCTGATGCTCGCCGCGGCGTACGGAGACCGCGCCGCCGTGGAGAAACTGCTGGAAAGCCGCGCCAACCCAAAGCTCGAAGATGAGAGCGGCAAAACGGCCCTTGCAAGTGCGGTGGAAAAGAACCACACGCGGCTTTGCGAAGTTCTGATGCCGCTGTCCACGAGCCAAGAGAGACAAAAAGCACAGATTCAATTGGAAATATATGCGCAAGGCGGCGCTGACGAGCGGATCAGCAGCCTCATCTTGGCCGCCACTCGTGGCAATGATAAGGAGGTTCATGCAATAGTTGAAAGCGGTGTTGCCGCAGACGCAATTAATGAGCAAGGTAAGACTGCATTGATGCGCGCGGCAAACAAGAACCACATGGAGATCGTACGGTGGCTTCTGGAATGCGGCGCAGACATTAATCGCAAAGATATCTACGGGAATTATCCATTGTTGTACGCCGCGATGGGCTGCCATCCAGAAATGTATGACTTCCTCTATCCGCTAACAGAGAAGAAGCTGCGGAAGCAAGCAGAGAAGATGAGGCAGAACCAGATTGACATTGGCAACTGGCCGGCAGAGCGAGAATGAGCCCGCACGCTGCCCAACGGGGTGTACACCACGTGGCAGTTCGGGGGCAAAAAAGGTGTCTGACACCTTTTAATCCCGGGCAGAGGAACAAGTTCGCGTTCGGGTCGGCCCACCCAACCTGCTTCTTCATGGCGCTGTGTGACGGGGCGGTGATCCGAGTTGGGTTCGACGTCGACGCCCAAATCCACGAGGCCCGCGGGAGCCGGCAGGGAGGAATCGCTCAAGAACCTTAGATGGGCTGCTGTCGCCCTTACTCGCTGGCCTCTTTTTCTCCCTCTCCCGGCTCGGGCCCCTGAAACGCCCGGCGCCAACCCTGCTCGCCGGGCCCCGTGGCCACGCTTGTTTGACCGTTTGGGGGCCGCAAAGGTGTCTAACCACCTACTAATCACCCGCCTCTTCTGCCTCCTCCGGCTTCGGCTCACGAAACGCCCGGCGCCAGCCCTTCTTGCCATCAACGACCGGCAGCGTGAGTGACGTGGCGTCGAGGTCGACAGTCAGCTCGGCGCCCGGCTTGGGCCAAAGAGTAAAATCCTGGTCACTAGAGAAGATCATCAGGCCGATCTGCTGCTCGGCGGGGATGACCTGGTCGTCGGGCTGAAGCTCGAACGTGACGTCGACGAACTCGCCCGGCACGAGCGGCTTTCCCTCGGTGAGCGAGTCGCGGTTCTGCGGGTCGGCCCAGCCGCGGGTGATGATGTTGTCGGTGATCTTGGCGCCGCGGCCCTCCTTCCACGGCAGCGAGACGAGCCAGACCGAGAGGTTTGCCGCCGGCCGGTCGCAGGCCAGGCGGATCGTGACCTCGGCGACGCCGGAGAGGTGCAGCGGCTGCTTGAGCTCGCGGGTGGCGTACAGCAGCCGGTGGCGGGTCCACTCGGCGCGGGCGAGCGCTTCGCCGTTGAAGGAGTAGTTGTCGACGAGGGTCTCGACGCCTTGCTCGCGGCGGACCCGGCGGCGGAGCTTGCCGTGTTCGGGGGCGCCGCGGGTCAGGTGCAGCTCGACCGGCTTGGCCTTGGGGTGGGGGTAGCGTTCGTACTCGGTCGGCTCGTCGCGCTTGTCGTCCTCGCGGACGATCCACGCCTTGCTGTCGTCTTCGACGCCGTTGTCGACGCCGTGCAGGTAGTGGGTGAACCAGCGGTTCATGAGCTTCATCGGCGGCTCGCCCCCGTGGCCCCCCTGGTGGTAGTAGATCTGGGCGGGCAGGCCCTTCTCCCGCACCGCGTCGAAGATGCGGTAGCTGTGCTCCGGCATCACGTTCCAGTCGTTGAAGCCGTGGGACATGAATAGCGCGCACTTCATCGGTCCGAGCTGGTGCAGGTAGTCGCGGCTCTTCCAGAAGTCGTTGTAGTCGCCGGTGACGCGGTCCTGGTTCGCGCGGAACAGGGTGTCGCGGACCTGGCAGTCGCAGTCGGCCCGCAGCTCCTCGGGGCCAGAGTGGATGAACTCGTACAGGCAGTCGATGTCCTCGCCGATGTAGCCGCCGGGGTGACGCACCAGGCCGTTCGAACGGTAGTAGTGGTAGTACGACGTATTGGGCGCGACCGGGATGATCGCCTCGAGGCCGTCGACGCCGGTCGTCGCCGCGGCTAGCGGCAGCGTGCCGTTGTACGAGGTGCCGACCATGCCGACCTTGCCGCTGCACCAGCCGGCGGAGACGCGTTCAAAGCCGTCGGGAGTGGTGTAGCCGTCCGCGCGGCCGCAGAGCCAGTCGATGACCGCCTTGGGGGCGAGCGACTCGTTCTCGCCGCCGACGGTCGGGCAGCCCTGCGACAGGCCCGTGCCGGGCGACGACGAGTGCACCACCGCGTAGCCACGCGGCACCCACTTCTCCGTGTGCGACTTGGAGATCAGCGGCCGCATGCCCTTCCGCACGACCGACGGGGCGGACTTGCGTTTCTTGGGCTCGCCGCCGAGCTCTTGGTGGGGGTCCCAGAAGTATTCTTTGCCGGCGGGCGCCGTGCCCGCGAAGTAGGGGCTCGAGACGTAGACCACCGGCAGCTTGAGCCCGGCGAGCTGGGTTTGCCGCGGCCGCGTGACGCTGACGTGCACCCGGTCGGGGCGGTCGTCGTTGTCGGAGTCGAACTCGGTCTCGACCCACAGGTCCTCGCGGAGCCAGTAGTCGGGGTCCTTGAACCCATCGACGATTTGAGCCTCGCCGTCCTCGAACACCGGGACGGCGGTCATTGGGTCGACGTACTCGTCCTCGTTGTCATCCCCCTGGGCCACGTTGGCACCGCACACTAACGCAGCAAGAATTAATCGGTTCATCAACTTCACAGCAGGGCCTATAAACCGGGGTTGCATGTGTCGGGCGACGGAGGGGGGACCGGCGTGCGGTCGGTCGACGGGAGGGGCTCGGGTTCGCGCCGTCCTATTATGCGTAGCGGCGGGCGCCGACGCCAATCGCGGCCGGGCAACCCGACAGCCACGCCGCGGGGGCTGGCCGGGCAGGGCCATTGCCGTGTCGGACGCCGCTTAGAGCTTGTCCGCCGCGTGCTGCGCCCACTCGGGCCAGCCCTTGGGCAGCGGGCACTTGATGGTCATCTTCTCGCGGCGGACCGGGTGCTCGATCGTGAGCCGCCAGGCGTGCAGGCGGATGCCTTGCTTGAGTGGCGTGTCGCTGCCGTACTTGCGGTCGCCGACGATGGGGTGGCCGACCTTGGCGAGCTGCACGCGGATCTGATGCTTGCGGCCGGTGACTGGCTTGACCAGCAGCAGCGTGTGCTCGCCGCGATTCAGGAGGGTCTCGTAGCTGAGTTCGGCGCGGGTGGCGTCGTCGGCCTCGCTGTTGGTGACGTGCACCTTGCGGTGGCGTTCGTCCTTGCGGAGGTAGTGCTCAAGCCGGGCCTCGGGCGGCTCGGCCCGGCCCTCGACCAGCGCCAGGTACTGCTTGCCCACCTCGCGGTCGCGGAACGCGGCGCTGAGCCGCGCCGCGGCCTTCGACGTGCGGGCCATCAGCACCACGCCGGTGACCGGCGCGTCGAGCCGGCTCACAACGCCCAGATACACATTGCCGGTCTTCTTGTACTTCCGCGCGAGGTACGCCTTGGCCCGGTCGAGCAGCGTCTCGACCCCTTGGGGCGTGCCCATCGTCGCGACGCCCGGTGGTTTAACGACCGCCAACAGGTGATTATCCTCGTAGAGCACCTGCATGGCACGTAGAGACTTTGTAGGAGATCAAGGGAAGCGAGAGCATGACGCGACTGATCCTGGCGAGCGGCTCGCCCCGCCGCAGCCAACTGCTGAGCGACGCGGGGTACCGGTTTGAGGTGATCCCGCCGCACGACTCGGCCGAGGCCGACGCGCCCCGGCTGCCCGACCCCACCAGCTTGGTGTGTGACCTCGCACGACGCAAGGCCGAGGATGTCGTGAAGCGGTTGGCCGGCGAGCCACAGCCGTCCTGGGTGCTGGCCGCCGACACCATCGCCGAGTGCGGCGGGCAGGTGCTCGGCAAGCCGGACGACGCGGCCGACGCCCGGCGGATCCTCGAGGCGCTGAGCGGCACCCGGCACAGCGTGCTGACCGGGGTCTGCCTGTGGCGGAGCGACCAGCCGGCGCCGGCCGAGTGTTGGCACGCCGAGTCGCAGCTCGAGATGGACCGACTCGGCGACCGGTGGCTCGAGGACTACCTGGCTAGCGGGGCGTGGGAGGGCAAAGCCGGCGCGTTCGGCTACCAGGACGGGCTGGTCTTCGTGCGGATCGTCGCCGGGAGCGAGTCGAACGTGGTGGGGCTGCCGCTGGACGAGGTGCGGGCCATGTTCCAGCGGGTCGGTTGGAACGGACTGCGGGACGAGTCATAATAGCAGCGGCACTTATCACCGCCCTTTTGACCGCCCTGGACTACTATGCCCCGCTTCACGATGATGCCCCGCTTCATGATCTCCGCGGTTTTCGCAATTATCGCCGGCTGCCTGACCAGCGCCTGCCTGGCCGAGGACGCCCCGACTCCGGGCCTCACCCAAAAGCAGCCCGCCGCGGGCCCGTATGTCAAAACCGACCGCGGGTACATGGTGCCCTACGAGGTGAAGGTCCCCGGCTCGGGTGCGACGTTCAAGATGACGCCGATCGCCGGCGGGGTGGTTTCTGTGGGACCTCGCACCGCCAGCGCCGACGAGGACGACGACCCGCAGTCGCCGTCGCGCCAGGTGCGGCTCGAGCCGTACTGGATCGGCACGCACGAGGTCACCTGGGCCGACTACCGGCCGTACATGGAGCTCAACACGACCTTTGGCGAAATCGCGTTCCTGCGGGGGCAGTTGTACGACGGCAGCCCGAAGCTCGAGCAGGCCCTCGCCGACCGACCCGCGTTGCAGCAAGCAGTCGACGCGATGCCTCAGGGGGTCGACTGCATCACGGCCCCAACGGCGCTCTACGACCCGAGCACGACTTACTACTCTGGCGAAGAACCCGAGCTGCCCGCGGTGACGATGACCGTCTACGCCGCGCAGCAGTACACCAAATGGCTGAGCGTGCTGACCGGCGGCGCCTACCGGCTGCCGTGCGAGGCCGAGTGGGAGCACGCCGCCCGAGCAGACGCCAGCGGCGACGCGCCGCGGCAGCCGCTCGATCCGATCGCCTGGTACGACGACAACAGCGACTACGAGGCCCAGCCGGTCGGGCTCAAGGAGCCAAACGCCAACGGCCTCTACGACACCCTCGGCAATGCCGCCGAATGGGTGCTGGATGTCCCGTCCACCGAGGCGCCGGCAGCGGGCGACCCAATGCCGTGGAGCGAGTCGGTCGGCCAACCGCAGCAGGTCGACCCGCGGATCGCCAAGGGGGGCTACTACGAGAGCGAAGCGGCAGAACTGACGTTCACGTCTCGGCTGCTGTCGGCCGATGAAGACTGGAAAGCCTCGGACCCGAACGTCCCGCTCAGCCCGTGGTGGTTCGCCGACGATCCGGCGATGGGGGTGGGGTTCCGGGTGGTCCGGCAGTTGGAGCCGATGACCGACGAGCAGAAGCAGATCGCGTGGGAGGCGTCCTCCCCCGACCTCCAAAACGGTGTTAAGCAGCGTGTTCAGGGGGGGCGTGGCAAGATGCAGGTCATCACCCCCGATCTGCCCAAGGTGGTCGAGCAGCTCAACGAGCCCGAGATCCGGAAGCTGATGGAGTAGGGCGGCGCCAATCGCCCGCCTGCCGACCACACGCCCGTGGATGGCGCGGAGCCGATTGAAATTAGGGTTTCGCGAGGCGATTGGTTATATTTGTCCGGTTCGGCACGACGCCGTATTTCCGTAGCCAGGCAGCGGACAGCAGCACTTGAGATTCAGACTAGGCCTCATCGGACTCGGCCCTTCTTGGGCGACACGGCACCGCCCGGCGCTGCACGCCCTGTCTTCGCGATTTCAGGTGCGCGCGGTCTGCGACCCGGTCGCCCACCGGGCCGAGCAGATCGCCAGCGAGCTGGGCGCCCGCCCGATGGAGGGCTTCCGGGCGTTGGCCGCCTGCGAGGACGTCGACGCGGTGATGCTGCTGTCGGCCCGCTGGTTCGGGGCGTTGCCGATCTTTGCGGCCTGCGACTACGGCAAGGCGGTGTACTGCGGGGCCTCGGTGAACCTCGAGGCCCAGCAGGCAGCGGCGCTCCGAGACCGGGTGCGGGCGGCGGGCATCGCCTTCATGGCCGAGTTCCCCAAGCGTCTCGCCCCCGCAACGACGCGCCTGCAAGAGCTGATGGCGACCCGCCTCGGCCGCCCGCGGCTGATCTTCTGCAACGAGCGTTACGCCTCGCGTGGCGACGACGGCGACGGCCCCGCCAACATGCGTCGCCTGGTCGAGATGGTCGACTGGTGCTGCTACGTCGCGGGCCGCGAGGTCCGCTGCGTGACCGGCGCCGCCCATGACGTGACGGCCGCCCCGGCGCCCGAGAACGAGGTCTGCGGCGACTACTCGCTGATGACGCTCGACTTCCACCCGGGGCCAGAAGACTCGTGCGGGGTCATGGCGCAGATCGCCTGCGGCAGCTACGTCCCCAACAACTGGTCGGACGCGGCGTCGTTCCGCCGGCCGGCCGAGCTGCAGGTGGTGTGCGAACGCGGCATCGCGTTCCTCGACCTGCCGAACCGGCTGGTCTGGTTCGACGACGCCGGCCAGCACACCGAGGCGCTCGACGCCGAGCGCCCCGTCGGCGAGCAGCTGCTGATGCAGTTCCATCGGGCGGTGTCGAGCCTGGTGCTGAAGAGCTCGGGACTCGAGGACGCCTACCGCGCGGCGGCGCTGGTCATCGCGGGCCAGACCAGCCACCGCGAGGGCAGGCGGATCGAGATCACCTGACTCTCCGGAGGGGCATGCTTGCAACGCAGGTCGGCCCCGGTTCGCGATCCCGCCCTTGCGGGCGAATCTGCCGGCGATACTGCCGCTGGGCATCGTTGACAGCCCGATCACGCCAGACATAGACTACCGCCAGCAGATAACAGGCCCAGAAACCGCAGGTGAGACAGCCCTCCCAATGTCCACGTCCGCTCTAGACACTGTCACGACCGCCATCAACACCATCCGGACGCTGTCGATGGACGGCGTTCAGGCCGCCAACAGTGGCCACCCCGGCACGCCGATGGCGCTGGCGCCGGTCGCGTACCAGATCTGGGCGCAGGAGATGGACTACGACCCGGGCGCCCCGCTGTGGCCGAACCGCGACCGCTACATCCTGTCGTGCGGCCACGCGTCGATGCTGCTGTACTCGATGATCCACGTGTCGGGCATCAAGAAGGCCAAGGCGTGCGGCAAGGTCCTCGACGAGCCGGCCCTGACGGTCGACGACCTGAAGAACTTCCGGCAGTACGGCAGCCTCACCCCGGGGCACCCCGAGCACGGCCACACGACCGGCGTCGAGACCACCACCGGCCCGCTCGGCCAGGGCTGCGCGAACAGCGTCGGCATGGCGATCGGTCAGAACTGGCTGGCCGCCCGCTACAACAAGCCGGGCAAGGAGCTGTTCGATTTTGATGTCTATGTCCAGTGCAGCGACGGCGACCTGATGGAGGGCGTCGCGTGCGAGGCGGCCTCGCTCGCCGGGCACCTCAAGCTGTCGAACCTCTGCTGGGTGTACGACGACAACCACATCACCATCGAGGGCGACACCGACCTGGCGTTCAGCGAGGACGTCGCGACCCGCTTCGAGGGGCTCGGCTGGACCGTCTACCGCGTCGACGACGCCAACGACCTCAAGGCGCTCGGCCAGGCCTTCTCCAAGTTCAAGGCCAACCAAGCCGGCCCGACGCTGATTATCGTCCGCAGCGTCATCGGCTACGGCGCGCCCCACGCGGCCGGCACCTCGGGAGCCCACGGATCCCCGCTCGGCGACGAGGAGGTCAAGCTCACCAAGGAGGCCTACGGCTGGCCGGCGGACAAGAAGTTCTACGTCCCCGACGAGACGCTTGAGCACTTCGCCTCGACCATGGGCGAGCGGGGAGCCGCCGCCCGGACCTCTTGGGACAAGACCTACGAGGCCTACTCCGCCGCCCACCCGGAACTGGCCGCCGAGCTCGATAAGATCTGGGCCGGCGAGTTGCCGGCGGGCTGGGACAAGGACCTGCCCGTGTTCCCGGCCGACCCCAAGGGGACCGCGACCCGCGGCTCGGGCGGCAAGGCCCTCAACGGCGTGGCCAAGAACCTGCCCTGGATGCTGGGCGGCTCGGCCGACCTGGCGCCCAGCACCAAGACCCTGATCGACGGCGAGGGGAGCTTCGGCCCCACCAGCCACGCCGGCCGCAACCTGCACTTTGGCATCCGCGAGCACGCCATGGCCGCCGCCGGTAACGGCATGGCGTTGTTGGGACTGCGACCGTACGTGTCGACCTTTTTTGTGTTCAGCGATTACCTGCGTCCGGCGATGCGGCTCAGCGCCCTAATGAAGCTACCGGTCACGTACGTATTCACCCACGACTCGATCGGCGTTGGCGAAGACGGCCCGACTCACCAGCCGGTTGAGCAGCTGGCCGCGGCCCGCGCGATCCCCGGCCTGGTCGTCATGCGACCGGGCGACGCCAACGAGGCGAGCCGCACGTGGCATGTCGCCATCGCCGAGCAGCACCGCCCGGTGGCGATGGTGCTGACCCGCCAGAACATGCCGACCCTGTGCCGCGACAAGTACGCCGCCGTCGAGGGGGTCGACAAGGGCGCCTACGTGCTGGCCGACGCCGAGGGCGGCAATCCGGACGTCATCCTGATGGCCTCCGGCAGCGAGCTGAGCCTGGCTGTCGAGGCCTACGAGCAGCTCACCGCCGACGGAGTCAAGGCCCGCGTCGTGAGCGTGCCGTCGTTCGAGCTGTTCGAGGACCAGGACGCTTCCTACCGCGAGAGCGTGCTGCCGCCAGCGGTCACCGCACGGGTGGCTTGCGAGGCGGGCGTTCGCCAGGGCTGGGACGCCTACCTCGGACTGACCGGGGCCTTCATCGGGATGGACAGCTTCGGCGACTCTGGCCCCTTCGAGGACGTGTACAAGGCCCGCGGCATCACTGCGGAAGCGATGGTTGCCGCCGCCAAGGCTCAGCTCTAGCCGCCACGCGGGGCCCCGATGGACTACAGCGACCTAGTGCTGCCGGAGTTCCTCCGCGAAACCGCGTCGACGCGACGCGTCCTCGAGCGCGCGCCGGCAGACAAGTGGGACTGGAGCCCGCACCCCAAGAGCCGCACGATCGGCTGGAACGCCAACCACCTGGCCGAGATTGTCGGCTGGGTGGAGGGGACCCTGACGCAGACCGAGTGGGAGATCAACCCAGTCGGCGGCGAGCCGTACCAGTCGCCAAACCATCCGACACCAGCGGCGGTGCTGGCGGAGTTCGACGCGAATGTCGAGTCTGCTAGGGCCGCGATCGAGCGGGTGTCGGACGACGAGATGCAGGTCACCTGGCGGCTGCTCAACCAGGGCCAGGCGTGGATAGAGGAACCCCGCGCCAACGTCGTGCGGACGTTTATCCTCAACCACCTGATCCACCACCGTGCTATACTGACGGTCTACTTGCGGCTTAACGACATCCCCGTGCCCGGCCTTTACGGCCCGTCTGCCGACGAGCCGGGCTAACCGCCCACTCGGTCGCCGTCATGCTCAGTCCGCGCCGCGTTGCCCTGGTGCTGGCCACCAGTTGTTTGCTCTCCCTCGACGGGTTCACCGCGGCGCGGTCCCCCATTCCGGGCGACTGGATCGCAGCACTCACGGTCCGAGACCCGCTCGCGGTCGCGCCCAAGGGGCAGAGGCTGGCGGGCCAGCTCGGCGCGCCCTGGATCGACCCGGCGTTCCTAGAACTGATCAAATCGCCCGAGTTCCAACTCGCCGGTAAGAACATCGCGGTCGGGCTCGCGGCGCCGTCCGGTGACGTTGCCCGGATGTACCCGTTCTTTGCGGTTCCGACCACGCCAGCGACGCTGGCGGCGGCGTTCGGCGGCGACCTCACCGGTCAGATCGCGATCTTCTCGATCAACGGCGTCGACTTCGCCGCGCGGGAGCGTCGGGGCGCGACGCTGGTCGTCCCGCTCGCCGAGCAGGCGATCCTCCTCGACCAGGCCGACGACGACGCGATTACTGATTCTCCGTCCCCCGACCACGACCTGACCGTCCGGCTGTCGGAGCGCGGGCTCGACCTGCTGCGGGGACGCGTCGAGCAGCAGTCGATCGCCCGCGACGCCCACCGGAGGTTCGCCCTCACCCGCCTCGCCTGGCCCCCGTCGGCGGCCTGGGTGGACGCCGCGATTGGCGGCAACCTGCCGCTGGCCGACCGCGTCGCCGAGTTGTTCAAGGCGGGGACGTTCGGCCTCACGCTGCAGGATGACGGCGGCGTCGCCGCGGAAATTACCGCCGCCCTGCGACAGCCGCACGCCGGTCCACCGCCAGCGGCGGCGGACCCCAAACCACCGATCGCGTTGGCCGCGCCCCGCGAACCGATCGCTACGCTAAGCGGAGATGCGACCGATGGGTCGCTCAGGCCGCTGGTCGGCCTGACGCTCGCCTACGCCCGCGGCCGCCCGGACGAGATCGAGGCCTCGACCTACCCGGAGAAGGAGTATGCCGAGGTCGAGGAGCACGCCCTGGCAGCGGTCGACATGGTCACCGGGGTCGATGCGACCCTGCTTGCCCGCAGCGAAGCCGACCCTTTCTACTCGAACCGGCTGATCGGGCTGCAGACTACCGATTCGGCCGAGTTCGCCGCCCACCTCGAAGCGGCGACCGACGCCTGGAACCGGCTGGTGGCCGCGTCCGACGCCCGGGTGCGGCTGTCGATCGAGGTCAGCCGGGAGGGTCGGCCCGACCAGCCCATGGAAACCCGGTTCACGACTGATCTTGGCGCGGCGATCGAGTCGCCGCCCTCGGCGGCGACCCGGGAGATCATGCAGAAGTACTACGGTAAGTCGGGCCTGCACGTCACGAAGCTGGTACGCCTGGATGGGAACCGAGTGCTGCTGGCCGATGTCGCCGACGAAGACCTCGCCAAGGTCGTCGAGCAGGTCGTCGAGCAGGCCGACGAGTCGAGCCCTCTTGTCGAGCAGACACTCGGCGGCAGCGTCCGCTTGGACCGCTACGCCAACTGGCAGAACGCGATTCTCAACCACTACATGGCCGACGCCATCGGCTACTCGCCTCCGGCCAACCTCGACGAGGCGCCGCTCTCATTCGAGGTGGGGCAGGGGAACGGGTCCTGGCGCCTGAAGCTGGCGGCGCCGGAGTCGACCCTCGCGAGACTGGCCGCGCTGTTCACGAAGCGGGCCGACCGCCGTTCCGAAGAGCAGTAAGCCGACGACCGGCGCCTACTCTTCAGGGGCGGCCCAGCCGCCGCCCCACTGCTCTCGAAGATCTTCTAGCAGCTGCTCCCAATCCGCGGCCGGGCGGCTCTCTGGGTACGGCTGAGGAGGAACCGGCCCGGAGCTCTGCCAGGCGATCTTGAAGTTGCCGTCGTCTTGGATCTCGCCCAGGTAGGAGTTGCGGAAGGCGTAGTGGCTTTCGGGGTCGATATGGATCTCGCCGCTCGGCGCCTGGTACCGCTGCTTCGTGTAGGAATCGGTGATCGCCGGCGGCTCGAGGCTGCCGCACGCCTCAACCGCCTGCGCCCACATCATCACGCTGATGTAGGACGTTTCCATCGGTGCGCTGATTGCTCGCTGCTTGCCGTACCGCGAGTGGAAGGCGGCCACAAAAGCGTCGTTGGCGGGGGAACCAATCGTCTGGAAGTAGGTGCTGACCGAGTAGTCCCCCACCATCAGGCGGACACTAGTATTGCGGACCTCCTGCTCACCCATGCCGGTGGTGAACTGTGTCGCGCTCACGCCCGCCGAACGCAGCGACCGGACAAACGCGGTCTGGGTGTCGCCGCTGACCGTGTTGATGATCGCGTCGGGGCTGGCTGCCTCGATCTTCTGCACCACCCCGCCGACGCTCGACGACCCGAGCGGCAGGTACTCCTCTCCGACGATCTCTGCGCCAAGCGACGCGAGGTAATCCTTGAGGATTTCGTTCGCCAAGCGGGGGTAGACGTAGTCGGAACCCACCAAGAAGAACCGACGCTTGCCGCCGAACGCGTACGACCAGCGCGCGCACGGGATGAGCGTCTGACTCGGGTCGCCCCCTAGGTAGACCACGTTGGGGCTGGTCTCTAGGCCCTCGTGGTTGGTGGGGTACACGAGCAGGTGGTTCTTTGCCTCGACAACCGCCTTGACCGCCTTGCGGCTGTCTGACGTGCAGCAGCCGAAGATGGTCACGACCTGGTCGTCGTCGATGAGCCGCGCCGCCTGCGTTGCAAACGTCACGCCGAGGGATCCGCCGTCGGCGATCACCGGTTCGACCCGGCGGCCCAGCACGCCGCCGCGGCGGTTGATCTCGTCGAGCGCCAGCAGGCAAGCGTCGACGCTCATCTCCTCGGTGCGCGCCATCGTGCCGGTCAGCGAATGCAGGATGCCTACCCGAATCGGTTCCTGCTCCGTGGCAGCCGCAGCAGCAGCGGCCGAGGACTCGCTACCTCGCGCCGCGTCTAGTGGGTCGATCCCCCGGCCCTTCCCGTACAACGACCAGCCAGCGACCGCCAGCAACACCAGGGCCGCGGCCGCGGCCCCCAGCGAGGCCCGACTCGCCGGGCGCCCCGCTGGCTCGGGCACGGGGCCCTGCTTGAGACGGCAAAGGTCGTCCATCAGCTCGGTGACGGTTTGGTAGCGTTCGCTGATCGACTTGGCCATCGCCTTGCGGATGATCATCGCGGGCGCGGCCGGAAACTCGCGGTCGTAGCTGCGCGGGTCGGGCGGCTCGGCCGAGCAGTGCGCGTTGATCAGGCTGACCAGGTTCTTGCGGTCGGCGTAGGGCATTCTGCCGACCAGAAGCGTGTAGTAGGTGGCGCCGAGGGCGTAGATATCGGTGCGGGCGTCGATCTCTGCGCCCTGGCACTGCTCAGGGCTCATGTAGTTGGGCGTGCCGATGATCTGCCCGTCTAGCGTGAGCCGCTGGGCATTGGCGTCCTCGAGCTTGGCGATCCCGAAGTCGGTCACCTTGACGGTCCCATCGCTCCTTATGAGCAGGTTTGCCGGCTTGAGGTCGCGGTGGACCAGGCCCGCGGCGTGAGCGGCGGCCACCCCGTGGCAAGCCTGCAGCAGCAGGTCGGTCGCGCGCTCGACGCCCAGAGCGCCGGTGAGCTGAACCAGGTCCTCGGCGCTGCCGTCTTCGGCGTATTCCATCACGAGGTAGCGGAGGTCTTCTTCCTCGCCGACGTCGTACAGGGTGACGACGTTGGGGTGGTTGATCGCCCCGGCTGCGCGGGCTTCGGCGAGGAACCGTTGGCACATGGCATCGTCTTCCGCCAGCTCCGCGTGCAGCACCTTGATGGCGACCCGCCGTCCGATGGTGGTGTCCTGCGCCTCGAGCACGGTGCCCATCCCCCCCGACTCGAGGACGCGGGTCACCTGGTACTTGCCGATCTTGCGCCCTTCCCACGCAACCTGGCCCGCCGTAGGGGGTGCCGGCCGCCCGACGGCGAACAGCGCGGTGTCCGAGAGGCCGCCGACAAGGGTCTCGCTCTCGTTGAACTTGAACAGCTCGCGGGCCTCGGCAAGCAACGCCGTGTCGCCACCGAGCGCGTCGAGAAGATAGGCCTCACGCTCGGACGGCGAGAGCTTGCAGGCGTCGAAGAACACCTCTTTTAGCCGGCGGTACTCGCTGGGGGTCACGGCGCGTCCTCCGCGGCCAGCTCTCGCCGCAGCCACGCGCGGGCCATCTTCCACTCCAACTCGACCGTCCGCTTCGAGACGCCCAGCGCCTCGGCCACTTGCTGCACGGTCATGCCGCCGAAGAACCGCAGCTCCACGATACTCGCCTGGCGGGGGTCGAGGTCCTGCAGCTTGGTGATCGCCTCGTTCAGGGCGAGGATGTCTTCTTGCTTCTGCTCGCGGCCCAGGAGGTCGTCGTCCAACTCGACGCGCTGCAGGCCGCCGCCGCGTTTGTCTCGCTGCTTGGAGCGGGCGTGGTCGACCAGGATGCGACGCATGGCCTGCGCGCCGGCGGCGAAGAAGTGACTACGCCCCTGCCAGTTCGCGTCGGCTCCGGAACAGAGTTTGAGGTAGGCCTCGTTGACCAGCGCGGTCGAACGCAGCGTGTGCCCCGACGGCTGTCGGCTCATGTAGCGGGATGCGATCTCGCGCATCTCGTCGTAGACGAGCGGCATCAGGCGGTCGATCTCCTTCTGATCGCCGCTGCCGAGCGCCTGGAGCACCGCGGTGATCTGATCAGAATCGGCCACTTGCCAGCAACCCTATAGTCCGTCGGAAACTCTGCCTGAGGGACGTTCTGCGGCACGGCCGCTCGGCCCGGATGACCAAAGCGCAGCCGCATCGATGGAAAGGCACCCCGCTGAACAAGCCCAACGAACCCGTGGAGGCAGGCCAGAGATACGTTCCGCCAAACGTTTCTAGAAAGGCCACCACGGCCGATCTCCCATCGGATGAACACGGCTGCGGAACCTCAGGCTGGGCCCCGATTGCCGTGTTCCGCTGCCCCAGCGGATTTCCGAATGGTAGCAAGAAGTCGTTGCTGGGTAAAGCATTATGACCGCAACCGATCGGACAGCCGAACCCATTTCTACAAATTATTGCGCTATACCGACCTGTTTGTCGTAGTCCCTTGTGAATTCATAAGCGGAATCAATAAACCAAATCGGGGGACCCATTGAATGAGCGATCTTAGTCAGCCAATAGCCTACATCCTTGATGACGAACAACACACGACTAGCCTACTGCAGCACGCACTGGGGGAACTCCCGATCGAATCAATGTGCTTCGCGACGCTGGCCTCGCTGCTATCGGCCAGCCGCAACCAGCGTCCGCAGTGCATCGTCACCGAACACAACCTGTCTGACGGCACCGGGCTGCAGCTGCAGCAAGAACTGCAGAACCGCGGCGATACAACGCCGATCGTGGTGCTAACCTCTGCCGCTACCGTGGCCGTGGCCGTGGCCTACATGCAGGCCGGGGCAGTCACGGTGCTGGAGAAGCCCGCTCAACCATCGGACATCGTGGCCGCTATCAAGCAGGCCCTCGTGCAGGACGCCAAGTGCTACGAACTGCAGCAGCGACTCAAGGCCTTGCGGTCTTCACAGAGCGAACTGACCGCTCAGGAAAAGCGGGTGATGGAATCGGTCATCGGCGGCAAGCTCAACAAGGTTATCGCCGGCGATCTTGATGTGTCGGTGCGAACGGTGGAGAAGATCCGTGCCCGCATCCTGCGGAAGTTCCGCTGCGAGAACGCCACCGAGTTGGCCGCCAGGGCGACCGAACTGCAGGTGCTGACCGAGCGGGTCATCCCGCTTGGCGCAAGGGCATTGGACACCTGCTTCGAGCCGCGTTGCTAACCGCGGCGAGCCGCACGCCTCACTACAGGCCCGGCCACGCCCCACTACAGGCCTAGCCACACCCGGCCTACGCTACCGACTGGCCGCCGATCCAGCAGTGGGCGATCGGCTGGTCGTCATTGAGCACCGACTCGAGGAGCGAGTTGGCCCGACCATCGATGCCGCCGGGGACACGCACCGCGACCATATCGGCGGGCGCGCCGGGGCGGATGCTGCCGGCCCGATCGTTGACGCCCAGGGCCTCGGCTCCGGCGTGGGTCGCCATCCGCAGGATCGCCTCGGGCGAAACGGCAGGGTGCTTGGCGGCGACTTCGCGCATCTCGCTCAGGATGGACAGATCCTGGCTCGAGGCGAGGCTGTCCGATCCCAGGCAGACCCGGACGCCGAGCGTGAGGGCGTCCGCGAGCGGGTACTCTTGGTGCTTGAAGTAGCTGTGCGTCCGCGGGCAGTAGACCAGCGACATGCTGTCGGAGTGGCGGCCCATCATCGCGAGCGCGGCGTGGTCCAGGTAATTGCCGTGAACCACCAGCGCGTGCGGGGCCAGGTTGAGGATCCGCAGGTAGTCCTGCGGGGTCGCCCCGCGGGACACGCTCCAAGGGTCCCACATGCTCCGCTCTTCCAAGAGCTCTTGGAAGGGTCCGGTGCCGGAGTTCATCAGCTCCAGCTCTTCGGGAGACTCCGCCAGGTGCAGGGCCACCGGCAGCTTCCGCTCCGAGGCGAGCGACACCAGCTCCCGGATCAGGTGCGGCGAGACCGTGTACGGGGCGTGCGGGCTAACGCCCAGCGAGACCCGATCGTCCGGACGCCGTGAGGCAGCGTCGAGCTCGTCGAGTCCCTGCTTGGCCGCCGACAACGCCGACGCCGCCCGAGCTTGAGAGTAGCCGATCGACTCCTGCATCAGCACCGCCCGGGGGCAGACCGCGGCGTCGCCGTATGCGTTGCTGGGCAGTCGGCAGATGTCGGCGATCGTCGTGACGCCGGCCTGGATGCTCTGCTGAATCCCCGCAGAAACCGCCTTGTCTACCTGGCGGCTGGTAGGCCGCTGGGCAATCACCAGCCGGACCCACTCGGGCAGGCTGAGGCCGGGCTTGCCGAGCCGCTTCTTGAGCGAGCTGAACTCCAGATGGGTGTGGGCGTTGACCAACCCAGGGAGCAGGAGCATGTCGCCGAGGTCCTGCTCGACGGCCCCAGCGGGCGCACGGCGGCCAATCTCGACGATCTTGCCGTTCTCGACAACGACGACACCGCCCTCAACTGGGGGCGCCACCACTGGGTAGACGACGCGGGCACGAAGAGCAATCGCAGACATTCAGCGGCAGCGTTTCTAGGGCGGGAGGACTCCGGTGGGCAGGAATTCACGGCTATCCGCACGCCAATGCTGCGGGCCGGCCTGCTACGAGCCAGAACTACTGGGCGGGGTCCGCCATTGTAGCCGCCCGGGGCCGCGTTTGCTCGAAGAAAACGAGCATCGCACACAGGCCCACGGCCGCCAGGGCAACCACCGCCCCGTGGTACCCGCTGACTTGCCCCTTATCATCCAACTGAAACACGCCGCGCCAACCGGTTTTCTGGACCCAATCGGAAATCCACGGGACGCTCGAGGTAAAGAGAACCATCAGGGAGTTATACGTAGCGTGGAACGCCACTCCGGGCCAGACGCTGCCCCAACGGAACGCCAGGTACCCAAGCAAAACACCCAGAATCCCCGCCGAAATCGACTGTTGGAGGATTGTGTGGGCGGCTCCAAACGCCACCGCGGAGATCAGCACCGCCCACGACGAGGGGAGCGATGACCGCAGTCCGCCCATCACAAAGCCCCGAAACGTCAGTTCTTCGCACAGGGCGGGCAGGACGCCGATCATGAGCATCAAGGCCCAAACGGGGGTCTGAAGCATGATCTCCTGCATCCAGCCGGTCTGGGACAGCAGCTCTTCGGAGGGCGGGTAGACCCGCTGGATCAACGCCCCCAGTTCCATCCCTACCGGCTGGGCCAGCAGGGCCAGAACAAAGGCCGACCCCATCGCCAGCAGGGTCGGACGGCGGGCGCCAAACAGGGCCGCCGACTTGCGCTTCACCAGCACCAGCGCCATCAAGACCGCGGGCGCCAGGATGCAGGCCTGGCTGATGAGCACCATGACGGCAAACAGCGAGACCCCCGGCTGGGCCGACGCCGCGTAGCCAGCGACCGCCATCTCGGCGAAGAACTTCAGCAGGAACACGAATCCGATGCAGGCCATCGCCATGCCGGCGGTGGCCACCGGTTGCGGCTCGCGGACCAGCTTTTTCAGCCACTGGCCAACGCTGAACTGCTCGCCCTCGCGGAACAGCACCGACTCCTGATTGAACTGGTGCACGGCCCAGCGGACCGCCAGCATGCAGCACAGCAGCGTCACGACCGCCACCGGCACGGCGTAACGCAACGCCTCGAGGTACTGCCCTTCGATCAGCGACCGCAGCAGCAGCACCACGCCCATCAGCGGCACCAGCGAGTTGCCGAAGTTGAGCTCCACCCCTGGCGACATCGGGAACATCATCAGCGGCATGACGCCCATAAAGAGCGGCATGAAGTAGTACTGGCCCTCCTTGGTGCTCTTGGCGAACGACGCGCAGGCGATGCTCAGGGCGCTGAACAACGCGGCGACCGGCGGCAGGGCCACGATCAGCCACAGCAGCGATGTGATCGGCGGCATGCCGAGCCCGGCGTCGCCGCCCGCGGCATTGGTGATCTGGCCCAGCAGGAACTGCCCGGTCGCGCCCAGGCTCGCCAGGTTGAGCAGGGAGGTCGCCATGCTAAAGCAGATGACCGTCAGCAGCTTGCCCCAGACGATCTCGCCACGCTGGGCGGGGCTGGAGAGGAGCGTCTCGAGGGTGCCGCGTTCTTTCTCCCCCGCGCACAGGTCCACCGCCGGGTAGAACGCCCCTGTCAGGGCCCACACAAACACGACGAACGGCAGCAGCTTGGCCCACACGCCGGCCCGCTTCTGCGACTCGTCGGCGACGTCGCTCGAGACAATCTGGATGGGGCGCGTGATGCTCTCGGGCACGTTGCCATCGGCCAGGTTGCGGCGCACCACCCGCTCGATCCACGAACCCAGCACGCGGTCTACCCGCAACTGGGCCACCTGCGACGCCTCGCGGGCCGTGTTGGAGAGCACCGGGATGGTGCTGACTCGAGAGTCTTGGGTGGCCTCACCTTCGGGCAGGTGCTTCGACTGCTCGCGGACGCGGCCCAGACTCTCGGCGAAGTCGTCCGGGAACTGCACGATGGCGTCGATGGTCCCCGCCTTGAGCCGCCGCTGCAGCTGGCCGATCTCGGCCTCCGGGCTGTCGCTGGCGATCGTCTGCACATCGAGCAGCCGGGCCTGCTGCGGGTCGAGGAACAGGTCGGCCGCGAACGCCCCGTCGACGATCAAGGGCGGCACGCCCTCGACCTCGTCCAGCTGCTCGGAGCCGACGACCGCCACGGTCGCCTTGTGCTGCTTGAGGAACTGCGAGAGCTGGAAGAAGCTCGCCCCCAGCAGGGGGTACATGAACAGCGGCAGCACCGCCACCATGAACAGCGTGCGGCGGTCGCGGAGCTGGTCACGGATCTCCCGGGACCACACGAGTTGGATGTTTCGCCAGTTCACGCCTGGGCCGCCTCCCCGTTGGGCGCTTCGCACGAGGCCTCGGCCTCGCGGATCAACTGGAAGAACAGCTCTTCTAGGTCCTGCTCTTCGTGCTGCCCGCGCAGCTCCTCGATGCTGCCCTGGGTCAGGATCCGACCGCGGTGCATCACCGCAACGCGGTCGCACAGCCGCTCAACCTCGCGCATGATGTGGGTTGAAAAAATCAGGCACTTGCCCTGCTCCCGCAGGTGCGACACCGTGTCGAGCACCGCCCTGGCGGCCAGCACGTCGAGGCCGTTGGTGGCCTCGTCGAAGATCAGGACCGGCGGGTCGTGGATCAGCGCCCGGGCGATCGAAGCCCGCTGCTTCATGCCGGTCGACATTTTGGCTCCGAGCGTGTCCCGCATGGACTGCATCTCGAGCTGGTCGAAGAGTTTGTCGATGCGACGGGTCAGTTCGACGCCGCCCATGCCGTGCAGCTTGCCGAAGTACTCAACAAACTCGTAGGCGGTCATGCGGTCGTAGACCGCGGTGTTGGCCGAGATGAAGCCGATCTGCCGACGCACCAGTTCCGACTGCTGCTGGCAGTCGAACCCGTTCACCAGGGCGACGCCGTCGGTCGGGTGGAGCAGGGTCGAGAGGATCCGCAGGGCGGTGGTCTTGCCCGCGCCGTTGGGGCCCAGCAGGCCCATGATCTCGCCGGCGTGGGCCTCGAACGTCAGCCCGTCGACCGCCCGCACCTTCCCCCGTTGGAAGTCGTCGTACTCCTTTACTAATCCACGCACGACCACCTTGGCGGTTGCGGGCATTCCAGTGGCGTCATCCATGCGTACCAGCTGCTTCCGAACAATGATCGCGGCTAGCCGCCGCACCCCGGCAGGGCGTCGCGGCCGCGGACAGAAGAAAGGCTACTCCTTGAGCCTAACTCACTATCGGCAGCCGGGGCAGGTGACCGTCGTCGTTCTTGACGGGCCGGTACTCGCGGTCGATCGGGTTGTAGAAGACATCCCGCTGGCGCGGCTCGAACCCGAGCTCCTCGATGGCCCCGCGGATGTCGTCCAGCGTGAGGTGGTGGACCGTGCCGGCCTCGGACACGACGTTCTCTTCGATCATCAGGCTGCCCATGTCGTTGGCGCCGTACAGCAGGGCGAGCTGGCCGATCTTCAGCCCCTGCGTGACCCAGCTCGACTGCAGGTTGTCGAAGTTATCGAGGTACAGCCGCGCCACGGCATTGGTCTTCAGGTACTCGTACGAGCCGGCCGGCGGGATGTGCGAGAGCCGCGTGTTGTCCGGCTGGAAGGTCCAGCAGATGAACGCGGTGAAGCCGTGGGTCTCGTCCTGCAGATCGCGCAGCCGGTCGAGGTGCTCGACGCGTTCCTCCAGGGTCTCGACGTGGCCCATCATCATCGTCGCGGAGCTGCGTCCTCCCAGCTGGTGCCAGACCCGATTCATGTGCAGCCAATCGTCGGTCATCACCTTTCCGCGAGTGATCTCGCTGCGGACGCGGTCGACCAGGATTTCGGCCCCGCCGCCGGGCAGGCTGCCGAGGCCCGCGGCCTTAAGGCGCTTCAGCACCTCCTCGGCCGAGAGGTTGTTCATCTTGGTGAAGTGGTAGATCTCCGGCGGGCTGAACCCGTGGACATTGACCTGGGGGAACTCCGACTTGATCGTGCGGAGCATCTCCTCGTACCACTCCAGCTTGAACTCGTGGTGCAGGCCGCCCTGCAGCAGGATCTGCTCGCCGCCGAGCTCGACCGTCTCGCGGACCTTGTCGAGCAGCTCCTCGATCGGCAGCACGTACCCCTCGCCCGACTTCGGGGTCCGGTAGAACGCGCAGAAATCGCAGACCGCGGTGCAGATGTTCGTGTAGTTGATGTTGCGGTCGATGTTGTACGTGCGGTACGGCTCGGGGTGCCTGCGGCGGGTGATCTCGTCCGCGGCGCGGCCCAGCGCGGCGAGGTCGGTCGAGCGCAGCAGGCGCACGCCCTCTTCCGGGGTCAGCCGCTCGCCGTTCACTGCTTTGGCTAGGATGTTGTCGACCGTTGTGATGGCAACCATTCGTTCGCTCTTGAGCTGACGCTCCGCCGGGTCGGCGGCGCGGAATTCACTTGGGGTACGCGTTGTCTGGGGTGCGGCGCCGGCTCAGCACGCGATCGGCGCCAGCAGGCCGAGTTCGCGGCAGCGCGACTCGAACAGCTTGATTGCCTGCCGCTCTGGCTCTTCCAGGCGGTAGTGCAAGTGCTGGCTAAGGTATTCGTAGGCCATGCTGGTGGGAAGCCCAAGCTTCGGGGCCTCGCGGCTGGCGATCGCTTGCAGCTCGCCGACGCCGTGGTCACGGGCGGCGGCCAGCACCGGCGCCAGGCGGGCCGCCGGCGAGTCACGCGGGGCGGCCCAGCAGGCGAACACAAACGGCAGCCCGGTCTCGCGCCGCCACTCGGCGCCGAGGTCCCACTCGCTGTGGAAGTCGTCGGCCAAGGGCGCCATCGCCCGGTCGCCGATGATCAGCACGGCGTCGGTGTCGGTCGAGGCGGCGTTGTCGCCGATCGGCAGCGGCGACAGCCGCGGCCGGCGGCCGTGCCGGACCGCCAGCAGCACCTGGGCGAGCGCCGCGCTGGTCCGCGACCCCTCGTCGAGCGCCAGGCTCTCGACCTGTTCCGGCGGCTTGCGGAAGTACACCTTCACGCTGCGGACCTCGTCGTCACTCGCGACGCACGCGTCCGAGACGATCTGGTAGCCGTCGGCCCGCAGGTACTCGACGGTTGGGATCAGCGCGACGTCGAGCCGCCCGGCAGCCAGCGAGTCCGCCAACCGGCTCGGCAGGTCGAGCAGCAGCGAGCACCCGGGCGCCAGCTCGGCGAGCCGGCTCACCAGCGGCTTCGAGTTGAGGTAGTTGACCGCCCCAATACGGAGCCGGGCGTCGGTCTGGGGGGGGCTGGGCATGGGCGACGTGGGAGTGCGTGAGGCGACTGCTGGATTATAGCCCTCGGCCGCATGTCTGAAGAGGGCCGCCCCTGGACGCGGGCGGCCACTGCTAGTGGAATTCCAGCGACTCGAATGCCCGCACACCCTTCTTCAGCGCTATGGTGATCGCCGCCACCGAGACAATCACCGCGGTCACTGTGCCGCCCAGCAGCCACCACCTGAGCGAGTCCGGATCGAACAGGCGGTTGTGGAGCGAGCTCTGGGTCGCGATGTGGTAGAAGTGGCAGGGCAGGGCGGTCAACACCACCATCACAATGATGTACAGCGCGCTCAGCACCAGGTTCAGCGTGCCGCCAAACCCCGCGGCGATCTTCGACGGCGACGACTCGCGGAAGTCCGGCATCATCGCGCCCAGGCCGACCGCCATCGCCGCGAGCCCGAAGCAGAGCATCACGGTCGTCAGCTGGTGGACCAGCAGCACCATCATCGGCAGCCGCAGCATCAGGTCGCTGAGCAGGACCAACAGCGCGCACGGCCCCCACGAGCCGATCCCCGCGAACACGAACTTGCTGATCACCAGCGTGCGGCGCGAGACCGGCATCAGCCCCAGCACCCAGAACCGCCGGCCCTCAAGGCTCAGCATCGGGAAGATGAACCGGGTGGTGAAGGTCGACAAGATCAGCCCCACCACCGCCAGGTTCAGGAAGCTCACCATGTTGACCCACGTCACGTAGCTGACGTCTGAAGACTTGGCGCTGAACCGGTCGATGTTCAGGAAGTAGAGCCCCAGCAGCCCGAAGAAGATCAGAAACTGCGACCACTGCACCGGGTCGCGCCGCAGCAGCCGCCAGTCTTTCACCAGCAGCAGCTGCACCTGGTGGGGCAGCGGCGACACGACCACCATCGCGATCCGGTCGAGCCACGCCACCTCGCCCCGCCGGACGCGGCGGGTGCGGCACTCGAGGATGCTGAACGCCGGGCGGTACCACCACCGCCCCGACCAGACCACCAGCACGTGGCAGACCAGGGCGTTGCTGATCAGCACCGCCAGGTACAAGCAGCTCTGCACGTACGGCAGCTCGAGCGGCTGATCAACCAGCCCGTCGAGCGGCTGGGCCGCCTCTAGCAGCCCGCTCGAGAGCCAGCTGCTGGGCAGCCAGTCCGACTGCGCGAAGCGGAACCGCGAGATGGTCGCCTTGAACCACGCGTCCCCGAAGAGCGGGTCGCGAGGGCTGTGGACGCTCTGCCAGATGCTGATGGAGGTGAGCGTGATGATGGCCAGCGCGCTGCCTGCCACCACGGCCTTCCAGAGCTTGGGCAGGCCCCGCAGCAACGCCAGGCACAAGAAGCAACCGATCCCGCACGGGATGTAGACGAACGACAAGATCAGCGGGACCGCCAGCGCGTAGTAGTACCACATCGCGTGCGTCACGATGCCGTAGGCGATCGCCAGCGGGCTGGCGAGCAGGAAGAACCCCCAGCTGCTGAACAGCACCGCCTCCTGGAACTTGTGCAGCACGATCCGCTCGGCGCGTACCGGCTGGGTCAGCAGGAAGCGGGTCTCCGGCGACGCGAACAACCCGCCGTAGGTGATGATGGCCGACGAGAACACCAGCATCAGGTTCAGCGACGCAAAGAACATGTGGAAGATGAACTGCACGGTCCGCGCGTGGTAGGTGTCGCCGGGCCCGCCGACGTACTGCACGAGGAACTTGAACCCCTCGTAGAACAACGCGAACAGGCCGCACCAGAACAGCAGGCTCAGCCCGACCACCAGCGAGGTCCGCAGCCGATTGGCGTCGTAGAGCTGCTTGACGGAAGTCTTGAACGAGGCGCCCCGGACCCGCCAGAACAGCATCGCCTCGCCGTCCTCTGACGGCAGCACCTTGCCGGACGGCGGGCGCCGGCCCTTGCGAGGTTCGTCGACGGTCGGCTGCTGCGGCATCGCCTAGTGGCTCGGGGGGGCGTCGAGGATGCTGCCGGCGGCCCGCTCAGCGGCGCCCGGCTCGACCGGCGACTCGGCCCGCTCCTCTTGGTTGAGCATCCGTAGGTAGAGCGTCTCGAGCGTGGCGCCCTCTTGGGGGTGCATCGCCTTGAGGTCGTCGACGGTGCCCTGGAAGATCATCTCGCCCTGGTCCATGACGCCGATCCGGTCGGACACCTCCTCGGCGGCGGTCAGCGTGTGGGTCGACATCAGCACGCAGAGGCCGTTCGCGGTTTCGGATCGGAAGAGGTCCTTCACCAGGCGAATGCTCTGCGGGTCGAGGCCCACCATCGGCTCGTCCACGACCAGCACGCTCGGCCGGTGCAGCAGGGCCGACGCGAACACGGTGCGCTGCTTCATGCCGTGCGAGTAGCTTTCGGTGAGGTCGTCGACAAAGCCGCCCAGGCCAAAGCGATCGATCTCCCGCTCCAGCCCATCGTTCACGGCGTCCGGACTCAGGCCGTGCATCTCCGCGACAAAACGCAGGAACTCCCGCCCCGAGAGCTTGTCGTACAGGTACGGCTGGTCGGGCACGTAGCCGATCAGTTGGACGGCGTCGCGTGTCTGGGTCACGACGTCGTAGCCGCCGACCATGACCGACCCGGAGGCCGGACGCAGCAGGCCGACCAGCATCTTGATGGTGGTGGTCTTGCCGGCGCCGTTGTGCCCCAGCATCGAGAAGAGCTCGCCCGCTTGGATCGAGAGGGAGAGGTCCTTGACCGCCACCTTAGCGCCGTAGTTCCGCGAGACGTCCTGGAATTCAATCATGCAGTCAGGCGTCCGGCCGGTTGCTAGCGACGCGACGCCTAGGGCCATTCGCGTGAAGCTAGTCGCCTAGGTCGTGCTCCGGTGAGGACTCGGGCTGGGTGACGGCCGCGTAACGGTCGAGCTCGAGATGGGCGTCCGCCATCTGGGCGGACTCCTCGTCAGAGAGCCTCGCGAAACGCAGCCTGGTGTTGAGGAAGTAGACGTCCTGCCGCAGCACACGCCCGTCTTCCGCCACCCAGACTACCGAACGCAACCGGTTCTTAGAAGAGACGCCCGCCGCCGACACCGTGCGGTACTCGACCCGTCGCACCGTGGTTACCTTGTCGTTGAAGTACATCTCCTGCTCCTCAACCACGCGGGCCTCGACCAACTCGACCGGGTCGGTTGGCGAACCAAACGGCGAGTAGACTTCCGATCGCCACGAACGGCCGACATAAGCCTGGATCATGTGCGGCTCCGGCGCGAGCTCGCCCAGCAGGTCTCCGCTCTGCCACGGGTACTCGAGCAGCCGGCTGATCTCGCCCGACCGGATCCGCAACTTCAGCTTGCCCTCGGCGACGTGCCCGTCAACCCGCACGACCGCGGGCATGTCGTTGAGCTTAACCCGTGAGGTAATCCTCGCGAGGTTGCCGAACGAATCGAGCGTCGACTTGTTGCGCATGTCGAGCCGGACCGCCCCCATGCCGTTGACCAGCGTCCGCATCCACTGCGGGGCGACCGCCTCGAGCGAGACGTTGTCGAGCATGACCCGGCTGTGGACTTCTTTTACCCGGTCGACCCCATCGACGGTCTGCGTGATCGCCAGGCCGCACGAATTGCCGGAGAGCTCGATGTCCCACGCCACCGGCAGCGCGGCGGCAGTGAGGCTTTTAGCGGGGGCGTCGCCGTGCAGGTAGGCCGGCATGATCTTGGACATCGTCAGCCAGGACATGGACGCCGTCCACAGCAGGAACACGGTCAGTCCAAAGACTTTGTTGCCCATCCAAAAATTCCCCGCTGCTACGAAGCCCGGCCGCTAAAGATGCCGGCCGCTACGGATTTCCGTCGCCGCAACCCAACCAGGGCCGTAGCGTGTGGGGACCCTCCCAGGTCTCCTGTAGCTTAGCGGAATTTGCGGACACAAGCGAGGATTCTCGCTGTTCGCAGTCGAAAACCACTTGGGCGGCGCCACGATTGGTGCGGCTACTGGGCCGCCCGGGCGTCTGCACGGCTGAGCTCGATCATCGCCTTGTAGAGGTCGGACGGCGTGTAGATCCGGGGGCCAGCCGGCTTGTCGGTCGCCTTGCCTTGTGGGGTCATCGCCATCAGCTTGGCGCCGCCCGGGGTGGTGGTCATGTAGGCGATCATCTCCTCGCCCCCCGGCGAATTTGAGAGCTTCCGCAGGTCGCGGGCCCCCTTGGGGCGGCTGCCCAGGTCCTCGACCCCGGCGTATCCCTTGGGGACGTCCGCAACTTTACGCAGGAATTGCCGACCCTTGGCGTCGGTGTTGAGGCGCTGGATCTCGCTCGAATCTGCGGGAATTCGCGATTTTAACGCCGCGAACCGATCGACGGGGACGTCGGTCTTCTCCAGCAGGCTGATGACAGCGGCGAGGTCCTGCTGGCGAATCAGGTCGGTCGGGCGAAAATCCGGAAGGGAGCCGAAATGTTGGATTACCGCAGTTCGGATCTCGACCTCGGGCCCCGCCGCGCCAGAATCCGAAACGAACGTCAGAACCATTAGGGCTGCGAGTGCGTACGGCATCAAGCCAGTTGGCGTGTTGGCGACACCACGCCAATCAGCAACCCATTTACGGCTAGCCGAATTTCCGCAAGTTGTTGCATTCATAGCACTTAAGCCTCTCTGAGTCCGAAAGACAGCCGATTTTGAGCTCGAAAAAGATTGCTTAAAAGCGTCCCTTCAATTACTCTACGATTCACTCATCTGCGAATGCGGTAGGGACCGGCACACAAGGAGGCCATCCGATGCCACGCACAACTTACTTCGTCCAAGAATGCCCCACATGCGGCAGGAATCTGCAGGTCAGGGTGGAATACCTGGGCCGGCGGGTGGTCTGTCAGCATTGCAGCTCGCGATTCGAGGCCTGTGAGCCTTCCTCGCGCGGCAGCAAGTGCGACGCCTCGGCATCGGACATCATGAAGCGGGCCGAAGTTCTGCTTCAATCGGCGGCGGCCAGCGGTATCGGCCTGCCCAAGGATCAGTAGCCCGGATCAGGAACTGCCGGGCAGCCACGGCCGCTTAACTCTCGCTGCCCCACTCTCAACGTACCCCCCGCGGCGCACGCCAACGGTGTCAGTCCGTCCGTGTTTACAGCGGCACGAGCGGTCGCTGCGACTACAGACCCGAAGTCTACGAATTGAGGCCTACGACTGGAGGAGCGTCTCAAGATCCCGGAAGTACTCGGGGTAGGTCTTCGACGTGCAGCCGGGATCGAGGATCACGACGCCCGGCTGCTTCAGGCCAACCAGGGCCAGGCTCATCGCCATGCGGTGGTCGTCGTAGGTCTGGACCTGGGCAGACCGGAGCGGGCCCGGCGTGATGGTCATGCCATCCTCGTGCTCGTCGACCGCGGCGCCCAGTCGCCGCAACTCGGTCGCCAAGTCAGCGATGCGGTCGGTCTCCTTATGGCGATTGTGCCCGATGCCGGTAATGGTCGTCGGCCCCTCGGCAAACAACGCCACCGCGGCGATCGTTTGGGCGGTGTCGCTGATCGCGTTCATATTTAGTTCGGCGCCGCGCAGCTTGCCGCCGGTCACTGTGATGGAGTTGGCGTCTCGCTGCACGTGGCAGCCCATCGACTCCAGGCAGTCGACCACGCCTACATCGCCCTGCAGGGCGTCGACGCTCAGCCCTTCGACCTTGACCGTGCCGCCGACAATCGCGGCCGCCGCCCAGAAGTAGCTCGCGGCCGACGCGTCGGGCTCGATCTCGTAGTCGCACCCGCGGTAGCCGCTGGCTGGGATAGTGAAACTGGCCAGTTGGTTGTCGGCCGAAGGCGACGCGCCAAACGAACGCATCACCTCCAGCGTCATCGCCACGTACGGCTTCGAAACGAGCTCTCCGACGACCCCAAGGCTGACCTCCCCCTCGGCGCCGGCGGCGGCCATCATCAGTCCACTGAGGAACTGACTGGAGATATCACCGCGGACGGTCGCCTCGCCGCCGGGCAGCCCGTTGGCGTGCACCGACACCGGCGGACAGCCGCTGTCGCCCTCGCACCGCACCGTGGCGCCGAGCGTGTTGAGCGCGTCTGCCAGGTCGCCGATCGGCCGCTCACGCATCCGCGGTACGCCGTCCAGGCGGAACGCGCCGTGGCCGAGCGTCACCATGGCGGTCAAGAAGCGAATCGTGGTGCCGCTGTTGCCGATGAACAGGTCGGCCTCCAGCGCCGGGATCTGCCCGCCGCAGCCGGAGACTACCAGCGAGGTCGGCCCGTCGGCCGTGACGCCGATGCCGAGCTTACCCAGGCCTTCGATCATCACGCGTGTGTCGTCGCTGTGCAGCACGCCGGACAGACGCGATTGCCCCTCGGCCAACGCGGCGCAGACCAGCGCGCGGTTGGTGATGCTCTTCGACCCGGGCGGACGGATGGTGGCGTTGAGGGGCGCAGTAGCAGGCTGAACAGCGTACGAAGCGGTCATAGGTCGAAGCAGGGTTTACGCGTCGCTGGCAGGAAATGGTCGTTCTCGGCTTGGCTGCCGCGTCACTCGATCCGGGTCGGCGCCGCGGGGAGCGACGCCTGTTGGAGCGGGGCGATCTTCCACAGCTTTGAATTGCTGCGGACGAACATCCCACCGTCGGCGACCGCGGGGGTCGCGGAGATGTCGGCCCCCAACTTCGGCTTGGAGAGCACCTCGCCGTCGGCGGCTGAGACGACAAACGCGTCGCCCTTGCTGTTGATGCAGATCAGCCTGCCGGCGGAGCAGACCGGCGTCGCCCAGAACGAGCCGGCGAGGCGGGTCTTCCACTTCCGCTGGCCCGATTCGGCGTCGGCGCAGGTCATGACGCCGGCGCCGTTAATAATGTAAAGACTACCATCCGCGACCACCGGGCTGGGCGAACCGGGCCCGAGCGCGGTCTCCTTCCAGACTACGTCGAGTTCGGGCTTGGTGGGGTCCACCATCAGCAGTCCATCGGCCGGCACGTACAGCCGTCCATCAGCCACGGTCGCGCTGGAGATGGTGGCGCAGTTAATCGTCTCGTCCCACAGCTGCTCGCCGGACTTGATGTCGACCATCGTGAGCCGCCGCCCCGACTGCAGCAGCACGCAGGGCTTGCCGGCCGGGCCGTGCATGGCGACCGGGCTGGCCCAGTTGGCCTGGGAGGGCCGTTCTTGTTGCCAGAGCTGCTCACCGGTTTTGGCGTCGTAGCCGGCGGCGAACGAGTTCTGCTGGCACTCGCACTGCACCACAACCACTCCGCCGAGCACCGCCGTCGAGCTAGCCATGCCGATGTCGTTGCCGACGCCCGGGTGGTCCTCGGTTAGCGAGCGGATCCATTGGACATTGCCGTCCAGGTCGACGCAGACCAGGTCGTTAGAGGAGTAAAGCGCGAAGATGCGTTGGCCGTCGGTTGAGGGCGTGTTCGCAGCGACCGCCGAGGTGTCGTGGCAGTTGGTGCGGCCGGTCGCCCAGAACTGGCGGCGCCAGAGCGGGGCGCCGGTACGGGAGTCGTAGGCGAGCACGTAAAGACGCGTCTCGTCGAGCCCGCCCGAGGCGGTCACGACAACCCGCCCGCCGACAACAATCGGGCACGACACGCCCTTGCCGGGCAGGTCGGCCTGCCACGAGATGTTCTCGCCGGTCTCGACCGACCAGTCCGAGGGGAGCTCAACCTGGCCGGCCGACGCGCCGCCCTGGCCACGGAAGCGCTTCCAGTCGTCGGCCTGGGCGGTTGCCGCCAGCAGCATCACAGCGGCGACGATTGCTAGACGTGCGATGGCGATCATTGCTCGCCTCCTTTGGTTGCAGGCAGCAAGGCCTTGCCGATCGGGTCGGTGATTCGCAGCTGGAGGTCCCAAGCCTGGGCCCAGCCCTCGGTCTGTTCGTTCTGGCAGACCTTCACCAGGATTGTGTTCTCGCCCTCGCGGAGCTCGACCGGGCAGCGGAACTGGTCCAGCGGGTTGCCGGCGTGGTAGACCTGGTTGCTGGCGAGCTCGTCGCCGTTCACCCAGAGCTTGGTCGCGTTGGACGACGCGTAGCGGACCTGAGCGGGGACCGCCGCGGGCGAGTCGAACGTGGCGTACAGGTACGCGGTCGCTCCCTTCTCCGGTCCGAGCGGCTCGGTGAGGTCGACCTCGCCGAGGGCGCCCTCGGCCTCGGCGTCCTGCCACGCCACGACGCCGTTCTTGCCCGGGTAGGTCGCGTCGAGCTGGACCCGCTCCTCCGGCGGGTAAGCCTTATCAAATCCGACGCCGTCGACGTTGTCGAACGGGCCGATGATCTTCCAGTCGGCGATGAAGCCCATCGCTTCGACAATGTCGGGCTTGTCGCCTAGCTCGCCCAGCCGCTCAGCGCACTTCTGGAGTTGCTTTAAGTTGAGCGCCGACGCGAAGGCCTGCTCGTAGAGCTCTCGTTGCTCGCCGCCGCTCGCCGCTTCCGCCTTGTCCATCAGCGCGGCCACGGCGTCGTAGCGGAGCTCGACGCTCTGGTCGTTAAGCAGTTTGGGCAACAGTTCTGCCTTGAGTTCCGGTCGGTTCTCGACCAGCCACTCGTACGCCGCCCGGCGACCGCGGGGGGGCTGATCGGGATTGAACAGGAACTGCTGCAGCTCGGCCTCAGGGAAGCCGTCGCCGGACTCGAGGGCCCGCTCGGCCATCGCGTCGGCCGCGGTGCGGAGCCAATTCTGCGCGGTCGCGGAGGGGGCGTCCATCGCGGCGAGCACGTCGGTCATCCGCTGCGGGTCGCCGGCAGCCACACGCCGCCACGCCTGCTGCAGGTCGGGACTGGCAGACGACGCTCCGGAAGCGGCCGCCAGGCGTTCAATCGCGGGACTAAGGTCGGCGGCGTCTGAGCCGGCCGCAGCGCCCAGGACCGCGCCCAACAGGCCCGCGTGGAGGAAGTGTGTTAATCGCATCGAATCGCTCCGTGAACCAACACCGCTCGGGGTGCGTTGTGAGGCTCGCCGCCAACCGCTGTGGCAGCGCCGTGCGTGGGTCGGTTATCATAGCGGAATCCGTGGGACGAGTCGTGAACCTCTTTTTTGGGCCCCGTTCGAGGGCGCCTTGGCCGGTCGGGGAGTTACATGCGGAAGGTTAAGCAGGGAGGCGGCTGGCCCGCGGTCTGGTACACGCTGCGCAAGGCCCGCGAGGCCGGCGGGCTGCTGCGGTTCTGGCGGGCCATGCGGAGCCGCAATGCCTGCAAGACCTGCGCCCTCGGCATGGGGGGCCAGAGCGGCGGCATGGTCAACGAGCTCGGCCACTTCCCCGAGGTTTGCAAGAAGTCGATGCAGGCAATGGCCGCCGACATGCAGGGCGCCATCAAGCCCGACTTCTGGAGGCGGTTTGGCCTCCGCGAGATGCGGGCCATGAGCCCCCGCGAGCTCGAGCACGCCGGCCGCCTGACCGAGCCGATGCTGCACGAGCCGGGTCAGCCGGGCTACCGGCCGATTGCGTGGGAAGATGCGCTCGGGCGGATCGCGGCGAAGCTCGCCGAGGTGACCCCGCAAGAGTCTTTCTGGTACTTCAGCGGCCGCAGCAGCAACGAGGCCGGCTTCTTGCTGCAGACCTTCGCGCGGCTGTACGGCACAAACAACGTCAACAACTGCAGCTACTACTGCCACCAAGCAAGCGGCGTTGGCCTGACCAGCGTCACCGGCAGCGGCACCGCGACGCTGACCCTCGAAGACCTCGACCAGTCGGACCTGGTGTTCGTGATCGGGGGCAACCCGGCCTCGAACCACCCGCGGCTGATGCGGACGCTGATGGACCTGCGTCGCCGCGGCGACAAGGTGGTGGTGGTCAACCCGCTGGTCGAAACCGGCATGGTACGCTTCGCCGTGCCGAGCGACGTCCGCAGCCTGCTGTTCGGGTCGGAGATCGCCAGCCGCTACGTGCAGCCCCACATCGGCGGCGACCTCGCCATGCTGACCGGCATCGCCAAACAGATCGTCGAGCTCGGTGCCCACGACGAGGGCTTCCTCACCAGCTGCTGCAGCGGCTGGGAAGCGCTGCGCGGCAAGCTCGCCGCGACCAGCTGGGAAGAGATCCTCGCCAAGTCGGGCGTCACGCGGGACGAGATCGACCAGATGGCCGCCGACTACGCGGCCGCCAAGCGGGTGGTCTTCAGCTGGACCATGGGCATCACCCACCAGACGCACGGGGTCGAAAGCGTGCAGGCGATCGCCAACCTGGCGCTGCTGCGCGGCATGGTCGGCCGCCCCGGCGCCGGGCTGCTGCCGATCCGCGGGCACTCGAATGTCCAGGGCATGGGCTCGATCGGCGTGACGCCGGTCCTCAAGCAGGCGATCTTCGACCGGCTCGAGTCGCACTTTGCAGTTAAGCTCCCCACCGAGCCGGGACGCGACACGATGGACTGCATCGTCGGCGCGGAACGGGGCGAACTCAAGGTCGGCTTCTGCCTGGGCGGCAACTTGTACGGCTCGAACCCCGACTCGGCCTACGCCGCCCAGGCGATGTCCCAGCTAGAGCAGGTAGTGTACCTCAGCACGACCCTCAACACGGGCCACGCGCACGGCGTCGGCAAGGAGACCCTCATCCTACCGGTGCTCGCCCGGGACGAGGAGCCCTACGCCACGACGCAGGAGTCGATGTTCAACTACGTCCGCCTGAGCGACGGCGGGCCGCGGCGGCTCGACGGCCCGCGGGGCGAGGTCGAGGTCATCGCCGACATCGCGGCCAGGGTGACGAAGCTGCTCAGCGACAAGTCCGCCCCCCAGACCGGCGGGCTGGCGGCGATCGACTGGGACTCGATGCGCGACACCGGCGCCATCCGCGCGGCGATCGCCAAGATCGTGCCCGGCTTCGACGCTATCGCCAAGATCGACGCGACCAAGCAAGAGTTCCAAATCGACGGCCGCACGTTCCACACGCCGCGGTTCGCCACGCCCGACGGCCGCGCGAACCTTCAAACGCACGCGCTGCCCGAACTACGGGGCGCCGGTGAAGGGGAGCTGCGGCTGATGACCATCCGCAGCGAGGGCCAGTTCAACACCGTGGTCTACGAGGAGCACGACCTGTACCGCGGCGTCGAGCGGCGCGACGTCATCCTCATGCACCCGGACGACATCGGCCGCTTCGGCGTCAGCGCCGGCGGCAAGGTCACCGTCGGCGGCCCCGCCGGGCGGATGCAGCACATCACCGTAGTCGCCCACCCAGAGATCCGGGCCGGCAACGCGGCCATGTACTTCCCCGAGGCCAATGCGCTGATCAGCCGCCAGCTCGACCCCCGCAGCAAGACGCCCGCCTTCAAGTGCGTGGTGGTGCGGGTCACGCCGCAGGAGCAGGTCCCGGGCGCCGATCTGATCGCGTCAGTTTAGCCCTCGCTACTGCAGCTTGACCGGCTTGGCGGGAACCCCGTCCGCCGGCTCACCGTTCGCTGGCAACCCGTCCGCCGGCTTGTCGGCAGCGGGCTTGGCCGTCAGCACCACCCGCACCGGCGTGCCGAGGGCCGGCACATGCTCGGTGAAGGCCTCGAACATCAGGCCGTCGTTGGCCTGGGTGCTCTCGGCGGTGACGTCCAGCGTGGCGGTGCTGAAGTTGGCCACGCAGATCAGGTCGCCCCCCTCCGCCATGTAGTGGTTCTTGCCGGTCTGCTCGTCCTTCCAGAAGCCGCTGCCGGCGAAGACCCATTCGCAGGTCATCGCCTTGCCGGTCTTGACGTCCTTGACCCACTGCTGGGCCCGGGCGGTCTGGCGTTTTCCGGCCGGGTCGATCCACTGCACGCTGACGTCGATCACATCGCCGGTCGGGGGGATGTACTCCTCGACAAACCTGACCGGCGTGCCGCTCTTGGCGCCGACCGCCAACAGCGAGGTGTGCACCAGGTACGCCTTGCAGTCGAGCGCAACGACCGACTCGTGCTCCTTGGTCCCCTTGGGGCAGGCGAACATCTCTAGCACGCCCTGCCGCAGCGAAACGGCCCCGTCGACGTAGACGGTGTGAGTGTTGCGGTTGATCCAGACGTTCTTGGCGCCCGGCATCGGCTGGGCGTCTGCCGGCGGGGGAAGCCGCTTGGGCACGGCCTTAGCTTTATCGGTCTGCTCGTCAGCCTTCTCGACGGCTTTGTCAGCGGCCGGCTTGATCGCGGTCGAATCCGTGGCGTCAGCGGTCGGGGCTTCGGCAAAACTCGCCGCGGTAATAGCGCACCACGCAAACGCCGCGAGCAAAAGCCCGCGCAATCCACCAATACTACCCAGGCTGAACAGACAATTGTAAGATGACACGCAGGACCTCCGTACCCTTGTAGGCGTTGAGTTGCCGGCTGCTGGGCAGCCGGCGTTTGCCGCGACGGCGCCCGCCATCAAGCGGCCGACGCCCCGATACGAAACGATAGGGTCTCGGGAGTCGCTGGTCCATCCGGGCCGGCCCCAGTGGGGCGTGCGATTGCGTACGCCTCCCAACCAAACGACGCGACGCAAACCAGGCGAGCAAGGAAGTCAACGATGAGCGCACCGACCAAGGCAGAGGTCTCGCAGCAGCCTTCACCCAATGGCCAGGCCCCGTCTCACCAAGAGGGCGACGCCGTCCCCGGCATCTCAAACCTGCCGGCACGCCAGCTGTGGCGTTCGACCGCCGCGGATGGGCTGCGTTCGGCCTGGAAGCAGGACCCGCACGGCGACGCCTGGAAACGGCTCGGAAAGCTGCTTTCGGACCACAAGCCACCAAAGTCCCTCCGCACCGGCGGCAAGGCCGCGGAAAGCCCGCTGCAGTGGGGCGCCGCGGCCGACGCCACGCCGCCCGATTGGTGCGGTGCGCCGTCCGACCAGCTCAAGCAGGCCGCCGAAGCCTGGCAGGCTGCCAGCCGCCGAGGGAAAACCGACCCGGCGTTTGTGCTGGAGTCGCTGTGGTGGGCGTACGCCCTGCCCGAACTGGCCAACACGTTCGATAGCCGCGCCTGGTGGGGCGTGGTTGACTGCCTGTTCGAGGTCACCGCACAGGCGGTCGACGCCAGCCTCGGCGACCAGCCGACCGCCGAAATGGCCTACGCGCATCAAGTTCTCGGCGGCGAGCTGCCGCTGGTGCTGAGCCAGACCCTGCCGGACGCCCAGCCGCTGCGGAAGCTCCGCAAGCCGGCCACCGCGGCCCTCACCGAGGGCATCCTCGCACTGACCGACGGCGAGGGTATGCCGACCGCCCGCGTGTTCGAGCGGCTGCCGCTGCTGCTGGCCTGCTGGACCCGCTGCCGCGCGTGGGCCGAGCAGACCGGCAAGCCCTGCTGGAGCAACGACGCCGAGACCCAGTACGAGTGGCTCGTCCGGCAGGCGCTGCGCCTCTGCCGCGGCGATGGCTCGCTGGCCTTGACCCCAGCCGGAATCCGCGGCGGTAGGGCGATGCTCGATCTGGCCCTCGACATGGCCGGAGACGTCTCGGACAACGCGGCGGCGGCCGAGCGGCTCGGCGTGAAGGCCTACCAGAAGATCGCCGGCAAGGCCGATCCGCCAGAGCCGTCGGTCAACTCCGAGTGGTCGGCGATGTCGGTGCTCGCTGCAGACTGGCAGGCCAAGGCCCAACGCGCCACGGTCAGCTACGCCGACCAGGAGTCGCGGATCGAGTACTCCGTGGCTGGCGCGCTGCTGATTTCTGGCCTCTGGACCAGCGAAGTCAAGGTCGACGGCAAGACGCTCGCGCCGGTCGCCGACTGGGATGAGCAGTGCTGGTTCTCTGACGACGACTGCGACTACCTCGAGCTGAGCCTGGACCTTGAGGGCGACGCGAAGCTCGAACGACAAGTGCTGATCGCCCGGGAGGACCGCGTCGCGTACCTGGCCGATATCGTGCAGACCGGCAGCGACCGGCAGCGCTCGATTGAGGTCATCACGCGGCTGCCGCTCGCCGCAGGGATTACCTTCGCCCCCGAGCAAGAGACCCGCGACGGCTGGCTGGCCGCCGGCGACAAACGCCTGGCCGGCGTCGTCCCTGCCGCGCTGCCCGAGTGGCGGGTCGACCCGCGGGTCGGCGAGCTGACACAGGAGGACGACCACCTGGTCATGCGTCACGCCGTGAAGGGCCGCAACCTCTGCTGCCCGCTGTTCCTCGACGCCGCGCCGAGCCGGTTCGCCAAGCAGCGGACCTGGCGCCAGCTGACGGTCGCCGAGTCGCTGCAGCCGGTCGGGCCCGACGTGGCGGTCGGCTACCGGTTCCAATCGGGCAAGGACCAGTGGGTCACCTACCGGTCGCTCGACAAACCGGCCAACCGCACGCTGATCGGCCACAACCTGGCGTCCGAGTGCCTGTTCGGCCGCTTCCTCGACACCGGCGAGGTCGACGAGTTCTTCGAAATCGAGAACGACTGACCCGGCGCAACGCCATGACCGATCGTTCTACGCTCGTCCGACAGAACCTCCAGGCGGTTCAATCGCGTATCGCCGACGCAGCCCAGCGGGCGGGCCGCGCCGCGGACGAGGTCCGCCTGGTCGGGGTCACGAAGTACGTCGACGCGGACGCCACCGCGTTGTTGGCCAACGCCGGCTGCTCCACGCTCGGCGAGAGCCGCCCGCAGCAGCTGTGGGAGAAGGCCGACTCGCCCGAGCTAGCCGGGCGGTCAATCGAGTGGCACCTGATCGGCCACCTGCAGCGGAACAAGGTCCGACAGACGCTGCCGCACGTCGCGCTGCTGCACTCGATCGACAGCCTACGGCTGCTGAAGGCCGTGCAGCAGGCGGCCGCGGCGATCGGCCAGCCGGCCCGGGCGCTCTTGGAGGTCAATTGCTCGGGCGACGCCGAGAAGCACGGCTTCGCGCCCGACGAGCTCGACGCGGTCGTCGGCTCGCTGGCCGAGTACCCCGATGTGGAGATCCACGGCCTGATGACAATGGCCGCCCGCGAGGGGGGCGCCGACCAGGCCCGCAATAACTTCGCGTTGCTCCGCGAGCTGCGGGAACGGGTCGCGCCGAACGCCCCCGATGGGGTTTCGCTGACCGAGCTGTCGATGGGCATGTCGGGGGACTTCGAGGAGGCCATCGCCGAGGGCGCCACCATGGTCCGCGTCGGCTCGACCCTGTGGGAAGGGCTCCGCTAACAAACTCGAATCACAGGTCAGAAACCGAGGCCTGGGCCGAACCGCCGCCGGCCGGTTAAGATACCTGTTATGCCAGACATCCAGCGCAATGCGACCCGTAGCGTCGCGATCGGTTCGATCACGATCGGCGGCGGCGCCCCGATCGCCGTCCAGAGCATGACGGCCACCCACACCCAGAACATCGACGCCACCGTTGCGCAGGTCAACGCGCTGGCCGACGCCGGGGCCGACGTGGTCCGCATCGCGGTCGACAGCAAGCAGGACGCCGCCGCGCTGGCCGAGATCCGCCGGCAGACCTCGGCCAACCTGTCGGTCGACCTGCAGGAGAACTACCGCCTGGCAGAGCTCGTGGCGCCGCACGTCGACAAGGTCCGCTACAACCCCGGGCACCTGTACCACCACGAGCGGACCAAGCCGTGGGAAGAGAAGGTGAAGTACCTGGCGGGCGTCGCCGCCGACAACGATTGCGCGATGCGGGTCGGCGTCAACTGCGGCAGCGTCGACCCGGCCAAGAAGGAACGCTACGACCCGGCCGACTCGATCTCGCCGATGCTCGAGAGCGCGTGGGAGCACTGCGAGCTGCTCGACTCGCTCGGCTTCACGCGGTACTGCGTGTCACTCAAGGACTCCGACCCGCAGAAGGTGATCGAGGTCAACACCCGCTTCGCCGAGCGGCGTCCCGACGTGCCGCTGCACCTCGGCGTGACCGAGGCCGGCATGCCGCCCGACGGCGTCATCAAGACCCGCATCGCGTTCGAGCAGCTGATCGGTCGGGGCATGGGCGACACGCTGCGGGTGTCGCTCACCGTGCCGAACGACCGCAAGCCGGAGGAGATCCGGGCCGGGCGTGATATCCTGGCCGACATCGCCGCCGGCCGCGTCCGCTCGGTAGTCGACTACGGCCTCTCGACGCTCAACATCATCAGCTGCCCGAGCTGCAGCCGCGTCGAGAACGAGGCCTTCGTCGAGCTGGCCGCCCAGGTCAAGGAGATGACCCAATACGCCAAGGACCACGCGGTGACGATCGCCGTGATGGGCTGCCGCGTGAACGGCCCCGGCGAGACCGACGACGCCGACCTCGGACTGTGGTGCGGCCCCAACACGGTCAATCTCAAGAAGGGCGAGGAGACCCTTGGCCAATTCGGCTACGAGGAAATCCTGCCCCGGCTCAAGAGCGAGCTCGACGCGATCATCGCGGCGAAGGTATAGCCCAAGGCGTGCGGGAGTCGGCCGCCCGGGGCGATTAGCATTCGTAGACGACCAATCCCTCCCCCCGTGAAGCGCCGATGCGTTTGCCCCCCTGCCTGGCGATTGCCTGCCTGCTGCCGATCGGCTTATCCTTCGCAGCCGATGAAACCGCCGCTCCCTCACCCAGTGGCCTGACCGTCACCGTTGTCGACTCCGCGGGTTCCCCTGCCGCCGGCGCCAAGCTGGGCCCCTCCGCAGCCTGGAACCGCTCCGACGAAGTGGTGCTTTTTGGCATTGCATCTCGAGAGCCCCTGGTCGCCGACGAGCAAGGCCAGATCGTCATCCCTGCGGCAGAGTTCGCCACCCTGGTGGACTCGCGGGACGGAACCGCCATCGTGCTGAGCGGCGATTGCAAGGAGGGTTTGCTGCTGGTCCTTCCGCCGGATTCCACGGCCGAAGCGATCGGCGTGCAGCTCAAACCACTGCGGCAAGTTGAAGTCACCGTCACGAGCCAGGAGCTGGCGTCGCTCAACCAGGAGCTTGGCGCCACCATGTGCTACGCCTTTGCCGGCGACGCCCGGCCGTTCTTGAGCATCGCTGGCGAGGGCCCCAATAAGCTCATGCTGCCGCCTGGCGAGTACCGCCTGCAGGCGTACGGCTCGAAACTGGTAGAGAAGCAGGAGGCCGAGCTCACAGTCACTCCCGGGGACGCCGACCTCGAGGTCACCATCGACCTGCCGGCCTCAAAGCTGGCGCAGCTAATCGGCAAACCGGCGCCACCGCTCGAGCAGGTCGCGGCCTGGAAGGGCGAGCCAATTACGCTGGACGAATTGCAGGGCAAGGTCGTGCTGCTCGACTTCTGGGGCTATTGGTGCGGGCCGTGCATTGACGCGATGCCATCGCTGTTCGAGCTGCACGACGAGCTCGCGGACCAGGGGCTGGTGATCATCGCAGTGCACGACGACCTTACCGCGGGCGAGAACGGTGTCGATACGCTGGCGAAGCTCGACGAGAAGCTCGCTCCGATTGTGCAGCAAGAATGGGCCGGCCGCGACTTCCCGTTCCGCGTCGCCCTGGATGGCGACGCCCCACCAACGTCCGACGCGACAGGACCCGATCGAGGCGTGATCACCGCTGAGTACGACATTCGGGCGTGGCCCACGGCCATCGCGATCGATCGACAGGGCAGGGTAGTCGGCTCCATGGGCTACCACACCGAGGAGCAGCGGCAGGCGATCCGCGATCTGCTGGCCGAGTAGCCCGGGGCTACAGCCGGCACAGCGCCGGGCTCAGCGCGGCGTTCTTGATCGCGGCGATGTCGTCGTGGCCGCCGGCGTAGATCACGATGTCGTCCTGCTGGAAGACCTCGCTGCCCCGCGGGCGGAGGATCGTCAGGCCGTTGGCCCGCTCGATCGCAACGAACACCAGCCCGTCGACCGTGCCGCCGAACTCCGAGACCGACTGGCCGACCAACGGAGCGCCGGGCTTGATGTGGGTCTCGCCAAGGCGGAACGACTGGTCGTCATCGTCGTACCCGTTGGTGTACTTGGCCAGGCGTGGGCAGATCACCGCGCTGGCGACCGTCCGGCCCGCCATCTGGTGCGGCGACACCACCAGCGACGCGCCGGCGTGCTGCAGCTTGCGGGCGGCCATCTCGTTCTCGGCCCGGCTGATGATGTAGCAGTTGGGGTTGTGTTCACGGACGGTGACCGTGATGAACATGTTCTCGGCGTCGCTGTCGACCGCGCAGATCACGCCGCGGGCCCGTTCCAGGCCGGCGGCCAGCAGCAGCTCGTCGTCGCTGGCCTCGCCCTCGAGCACGACCAGCCCGTCCTCGACAGCGCGGCGGATGCTGCTCTCGTTGTTCTCGATCACGACGCAGGTGACGCCTTCGCGGGTGATCTCTTCACAGATAGTGCGGCCCATCCGGCCGTATCCGCAGACGATGATGTGGTCGGAGCAGTCGGCGATTCGGCGTCTCATGATTCTCTTCCGCGAGGCTTCCGGGTCCGAGGCGATCTGGACGATGGTGGTCAGCGAGTACGTGAACACGCTGATGCCGCACACCAGCAGCAGCGAGGCGAACACCTGCCCGTTGTGGCTGAGCCCGTAGTCGCCGTAGCCGACCGTGGTGATCGTCACCAGCGTGAAGTACAGGCACTCCCACAGGGTCCACTTGCCTTCGATGTGGTAGAAGCCAACCGTACCCACCAGCAGCACCCCCGCCAGCAGCGAGATGCACCGTGCGATCGAGGTTGTAGGGGTGCGGAGCAGCATACGCGGCGGTCGGCTCGAGGTGGGGCCCACAAGCCTAGGTCACCAAACACGCCCCGACGGCATGCGGCAACCCCGCGGCGCAATCCACAAAGTCGGCACAGGGCTTTGTTGCCCCGTGGCTATCGGCCCCTGGTGACGGGCGCCCCGGTTAACGGACCCCTAGCCGCCGACTTCCAGTCTATCGGGGCGCGAGCATCGCGGGCGCCAGCGCTTGCGTTGGCTCGACCGCCGCGGCGACCCCGGCCTGCTTGATGATCATCACCTGCGTGGTCGCCTGCGGGATGATCGGCTCGGGCTTGTCGGCCATGAAGTCGTGGAACGCCTGCTCGACCCCCTTGAGCATCCCGTAGTCGTGCGACAGCATGACGCCGCCGGGCGTCATCCGGGGGTAAAAGTACTCCAGGCAGCCGAGCGTCCCCTCGTAGAGGTCGACGTCAAAGTGTGCAAACGCATACTGCTGCTCCGGCACGTCGGCCGCGGAGTCGGGGAACAGGCCCTTGTGGTAAGTAACGTTGTCGTACTCGGCGAGGTAGCCGCTCACCTTTTCCATGCTGCACGCGTACTGACCGACACTGTGAACGCGGGCGTCTTTGTCGCAGTCTTGGGGCAGGCCCTCGAAGGTGTCGAACAGCATCAGCGGCTTGTCGCCTTTCACCTCGCACATCAGCTTGGCGGTGGTCCCCTGGTAGCAGCCCACCTCGGCGAACGAGCCCGGCAGGCGGCTCATCGCTCGGGCCAGGGTCATGACGTTGTAGCACTCCCAGGCGCTGTTGAGGCACTTGCGTTCGCGGCGGACCTTGCGGAGCAGCTTCACCTCGCCCCCCGGCTTGCGGGACGCGAGCGACGCCATCTGCACCATGGACCACGCGTCGAGGCCGACCTGCTCCATGAAGCCGCCGCCGCCCATCCGTTGCACAATCTTGTTTCGCAACCACATACGAGGATCCCCCAATTGGAAATGGCGATTCGGCATGCCGCAGATCTGATTGGCCTATCCTGCGTGCAGCCGAAGCCCCGGTCAAGCCACCCTGACTGCGTCTGGCCAAGAAACTTTGACGCCGCGCGGTGGAATCGCCTGCCTGGGGGGTCCAGGTTGCTCCCTGAAACCGCCAACGAGAAAACCCGCCGCGCACCCCTGGTACGCGACGGGTTCTGGTCTGTTACTGGCGGACGCGTGGTCTAGAGGCCGGTCTCGAAGCGGAGCAATTCGCCGGCGTGGATCTCGACCGCCTCGCCGGCCGGCAGCGGCTCGGTCATCCCTACGACATCAATCTCGAAGTCGTAGGTCCCCGCGGGCAGCAGGTACGGGTAGTACAGCCCGTCGACGCGGAGCGACGCCCCGATGCCGGGCCGGGCCTGCGCCTGCAGGACGAGCTCACGCTCCGGAGCGGCGCCCTGGTCCTCGGCGGCGTCGGCCGACTGCTCGGGCCGGCGGTAGACCCGCCACCCGCTGATCTTCTGCTCCGGCCGAACGAAGCGCACGCCGCTATCGAGGGTCACGGTGGACTTGGAGCCGGGCTTTACCACCACCCGCCGGGCCACGGCCGACGGCTCCTCGCTGGCCGAGTAGATTAACTCAACGTCGTAGACGCCGGGCAGCAGCGGCTTGTCCTTGAAGGTGTAGTAGCCGTTGCCGTTCGACGAAACCGTGGCCGCTACGGCGCCGGTCCCAGAGTCTTTGACCACCACGGTCTCGACGTGCAGGCGGTCGTTCCAGTTGTTGGCGCTTGCCAGGCTCTCCGGCAGGTTGAACGCGATCGAGCCGAGCTCGAGGTCGCGGGTCTGTTGCGTTGCGATTGTGAACACGCCCAACTCGGTGCGGGTCGACTCGCCGTTGTTCGGGGTCGCGAACCCGGCGGTGACACGGTACTCGCCGGACAACAGCGGGTGCGTGTCGTCGGCCTGGAGGTTGGTGATCGTCTTGACGACCTTGCCGTCGCTGGCGCGGGCGATCTCGACGTAGCGGAGGCTCTCCTGGGCGCCCTTGGGCATCGCCAGCCTCAGCTTGCCGAGCCCGGTCCCACCGGCGACGGTCTGAATCTTTGCCTGCTCGACGTCTTCGGCCACTTCCTGGCTGACGGCGTTGAGGGCCGCGAGCAGCGCGTCGCCGTCGGCCGCGGCAAAGTACTTGCCGCCGCCCGCTTTGGCCAGACAGCCGAGCTGCTTGGCGGCGGCGGCGTCGACCGCGAACCCGACCGCGTGCAGCACGAATTTGCAGCCGGTCGACTTCAGCTCGCGGACCACCCGGCAGGGGTCGCCGGCGCAGGTCTCGACGCCGTCGCTTACCAGCACAATGCTGGTCACGGCGTCCTTCCCCTTGAGCATGCCCGCCGCGGTCAGCACGGCCGACGTGATCGGTGTCTTGCCGCGGGGCTCGAGGCGGTCGACCTGCGACAACAATCCCTGCCGGTCGCTGCTGCCGGCGGGCATCAGCACCTCGATGTCGGTGCAGTCTCCCGGCCGCCGGTGACCGTACGCCACCAGCCCGACCAGCACTTCTTCGGGCAGGGCCGGCGTGATGTCGTGCATCACCTGCTTGGCGGCGTCGATCTTCCGCTGCCCTCCGGCGTCCTCGGACATGCTCCCGGAGGAGTCGAGGACGAACAGCACCTCGGGCATTGCCGCCCCGCACCGCGGGGTGGCAGGAGTGAGCAGGGGAAGCGCGGCGGCGAGCGCAGTCAGCAGGACAAATCGCATGGCGGGAGGGCTCCGGAGGAGGATGGGGAGGAACGCCAGCCGCCGGCCTGTGGCAGGGACCAGTGCGGGGCGTAGGAGGGAACAAAGTGAAGAGATCAGCAGCGGAAAAGCGGGGAGGGCGCCCGGCGGGCGGGCAGTCTCTCAAACCTATCTCACAAGCGGGCCGGGCACGGTGTCCCGCCATCGATTGGTTGGGGCTGTCGACGACGCACAGCCGGAGCAATCGGCGCTACCAAATCGAGGCGCGCCGCCCGCGGCAAGGGGCGTCTGATAGGTGAAACGAAACGGCCCACGCAGCGTCGACAGGGCTCCGTGAAACGCTAGCACCGAGCGGCAAATAGCGAGGTTTACTCGGGGCTCGAAGTGTCGCATACTCACCCCCCGGCAGCTACTCGCCGGAACGCTAACGACACCGCAGAATCGCTGCGCCCCGCGCGCCACCGCCTTATGCCTCGACTCTCGTGCAGCCAGCTAAGCACCTTCCGCTGGTCACTCGACGAAGACCTCTACCACTACCACAAGGCCGGCTTCGAAACGATCGGCCTGTGGCGTCGGAAGCTGGTCGATTTTGGGATTGAGCGCGGCCTGGAGCTGCTGCAGGACAGCGGGCTGACGGTCGCCAGCCTCACCTGGGCCGGCGGTTTTACCGGCATCGACGGCCGCACCTTCGACGACAGCCTCCGCGACGCCTGCGACGCCATCCGGCTGGCCGCCCACGCGCGGGCCGAGAACCTGATCCTGTTCACCGGCGGCCGCAACGGCCACACCACCCGCCACGCCGAGCGGCTACTAGACGCCGCCCTCGACTGCCTGCTGCCGCTTGCCGAGGCGATGGGCGTCACCCTCGCGCTCAAGCCGATGCACCCCGCGTGCGCCGCCGAGTGGTCGTTCCTGACCGGCGTCGAGGAGGCGGCCGAGGTCGTCCGCCGCTGCGACAGCCCGCGGCTCCGCCTGGTCTACGACACCTACCAGTTCCCGCTGCGGGGCGACTCGCTCGCCGCCCTGTGCGACCTGATCCCGCTCGTCAGCCTGGTGCAGCTGGCCGACGCCCGGACGCCGCACGGCATCGACCTCGACCGCTGCCCCCTCGGCGAGGGACAGCTGCCGGTCGCCGAGACGGTGCGCGCCCTCAACGCCGCGGGGTATACTGGGTACTTCGACGCCGAGCTGCTCGGCCCCTCGGTCGAGGCAATCGACTACGCCACCCTGCTCGAACACACCCGCCAGGCCTACGACGCGATGATCTGCCAGGCCGAGCCAATCACGGCCGCCTCGCCGAACCGCTAGTAACGCCCCCGTGCCCGAAGACCCCCGTGCCTGAAGACCTCGTCGTCAACGACCAGATCACCATCGCGGGCAGTGAGTTGCAGTTCAGCTACGCCCGCAGCTCCGGCCCCGGCGGGCAGAACGTCAACAAGCTCAACACCAAGGCGACCCTCCGCTGGTCCCCCGGTGAGTCGCCGTCGCTACCGATCGCCGTGAAGCGACGCTTCCTCGAGCGCTTCGCGTCACGGCTCACCGGCGAGGGCGAGCTGGTCCTGCAGAGCGGGACCCATCGCGAACAGGCCCGCAACACTGGGGAGTGCCTTGCTCGGCTGCGGGCGTTGGTGCTGTCGATTGCCCGCCCCCCGAAGCAGCGACGCCCCACCAAACCGAGCCGCGCCTCGAAGGAGCGCCGCCTGCAGTCCAAGCAGCAGCGCTCGCAGGTCAAGCAGCTCAGGCGTAAACCGCGAACCGACGACTAGCGCCAACCGCGCGCGACCTGTCGACCGACACGGCCCAAACTGGGCAACCTGCGGGCTCTGCCGAACTCCAGCTAGGCTGACGGAAGATTTTCTCTCTGCGCCCAACTCATTCTGCCAGGCCGGCTTAGGACGAGATGTCGGGTAGGGCCGAGTTTTCTTGCCCGAAATTGTTTGGCTTTGGCCGGCCATCTGGTTATCCTTGCGTCCGGCTAGCGGATATAGCGGATGCAACGATCTCCTTTTCTCATCGTCGTCATAATCAAAACTCGTTGATCGCTTGCTGTGCCGTCTAGCCCGCGTACGGACGCCAACCAAGCAGACGCGACACCTTGCTGAGCAGCGGCTACCTGAGCCAGCTTTACGGACGACAGCTTTACGGCAGGCGGGCGGCGCAGGACTCCTGAATCCCGCGACGCGCGGATCCTGATGCGGTCCTGCCACGTACAGCTGGGACCAGAATTCCAGAAACCTGTTCTACGGCGCAAGGGAGTTTAATGCTCCGCCGACAGGCTACGGCTTCCAGAGCACGGCGACCGGCCCACAAGCTTGGACTGGCTCGATCGGACACGGTCGGCGGGATCACGGTCGGCCGGATAACGTCGGCCGATTCGATCAGCCAGGCGTAGCGGATACCGTGGTCCGTTCGGCAGGCGACAGTCAGCGCAGCAGCTGCCTCGGCCGCCAATGGGATCCGGGCAAGGGCCAAGCTTCAGGCGACAGATACGGGGTCGACGCGGACGATCACCGCGGCCAGAGCGCGGCGGTCGGAAACGCGTCCGGCCCCACTTTTCAGCTATTTTTGTCGATCGAAACCAAGAGTCGGTCGACGCAGACAGGCGCAACAAAACGAAGGAGGGATCGCCATGGCAGTGCTCCACGCACAGTCGACTAGCAGCGTCAGTTGGATCGAGCACCAGATGCTCGAACACGTGAAGGGCGCACTGCGGGTCACACTCGACTGGAACGCCCCCAGCGTCAGCATGCAGCGTAAGAAGTCGAGTGTCCGGTTCTCGTTCCAGTCGTTCTGCCGGCACCTCGATCGGCTGATGCGGATCGAGGAACGCGACAACTACCTCGAGGAACTCTGTGAGGTAAAACCGTACTTGGAGCCGCAGGTTCGGCGGCTGCGAGCGGACCACGACCGGTTCCGCCGCGAGACCCACACCCTCATGGCGCGGCTCGAGCAGCTCGATGAGTGGCAGGCCGACGAATTCGACGACTGCTGCCTGCAGATCCGCGAGCTGCTTGCCGAGGTCGATCAGCACGATCGGGAGGAGGTCCGCATCCTCCAGGAGCTGCTTTCCTACGACGAAGGGGGCGAGGGCTAACCGCACCTCGGCGAGCCGGATTTCCGGCTTGGGCACAAGGAACCGTTCTGTCAAGCTTCTGTTGACGGCAACTACTTCCAACTTCTTCTGCGAAAACCACTCCTCTGCCTGTTTAGGTACGGGGTAAAATGGAGTGGGTCAGCAGTCGGGGGCATTTTCTCCGGCCGCCTGTCACCCAATGCAGAAGCCCAGCCTAGTCGAAGCGAGGTCTCGCCAGATGGGAAAACGGCCGCAGCACCTGGATCGTTTCTTAGAAGATTGGCCCTACGAGTTCGGCGAGGTCACCGCCCGGTGCGTCAGCGGCGCGGACGGTAGGCAGGTGATCCAGTTGCGCATCGACCTCGGCGTCCTGCAGATGGAAACGACCGGCCGACCCGACGGCCGCCGCCCCGACGGGGCCGAGACCTACTATGACCGACTCATGTCGCTCGCCTTCGAAGAGGGCGAGGCCTTCGAGCTCGACGACGAACGCTGCGTCGAGATCGACCGCGAGTTCGTGCAGTTCTACCACCGCCGCCTGGCGTGGCTGGCGCTGCGGGAGTTCGAGAACGCCGTTCAGGACGCCGACCACACGCTGGCCCTGATGGACTTCAGCTCGGCGCACGCGCCCGACGAAGAGTGGGCCGACCTGCACGAGCAGTACCGCCCGTTCGTGCTGTTCCACCGCACCCAGGCAGCGGCGCTGCGGGAGCTCGAGCTGAGCCGCCCGGAGCACGCGGTCGCCGCCCTCAACGAGGGGCTGTGCAAGATGCGGCAGGTCTTTGTCCGCCACGACCTGCTCGAGGACTTCGAGGACGACGAGCTGGTCGTCAAGCTGGTCGACATGAAGGAGACGCTCTCCGAGCAGCACGACCTCGAGGCCCCGCTGTCGCAGCAGCTCGCCGAGGCGATCGCCGAGGAGCAGTACGAGCTGGCCGCCGAGATCCGCGACCGCATCGCCCGCCGCGCAGGCGCCGACGCCTAGCGTCACGCCCAGCATTCGGACGAGCGACTGGCGTTACCCGGCGCCGTCCAAGCGTGGCCCGGCGCCGTCCAAGCGTGGCATAGACGTCTGTTGCCCGCTGGCCGTTGCCGTGCAAAGCCAGAAACCTCATTCCAGGGATCCTCTCGCAGCGACTTCCGATCGAGCTAGCATTCGCTACTCTTCCCAACCCGCACAGTCGGGCCCGCGACGCCAGCACGCTTGGCGGTTCTTTCAATCGATTTGCAATTGTTCACCTACCACTGAACATGCCAGCAAAGTCGGCGCCCCGCTAAACCCCGTTCGCAGCGTGTCTTAGGGAAATCTACCCGCCCCGGGCGCCGGTTTGGCACGCCCTCTGCTTTAGATGCTCTCGTTGCTCTGGGGGAGCAGGCCGACGCCTGCTTGAGAGTTTCGAGCGACTCCAATGATTTGCGAAGGCCGCCGGGCAGCGGCCCCTCATCACCAACCAAGGGAGTGTTTTATGTTGGTTCTTACTCGCAAGGCGAACGAAAAGATCCGGATCGGCGACAACATCACCATCACCATCCTCCGCACCAAGGGCAAGACGGTCCGCGTCGGCATCGAGGCGCCCAACGAGGTCGCCGTCCTGCGTGGCGAGCTGGCGTTCGAGCAGCCCGAAGACGAGCCCGCGCCCCAGCAGCCTGCCGCCAAGGCCGCCGCTCCGAAGCCGGCAGCCAAGCCGACCGACGCCCCCAACGCCGAATGGCCAACCGAATCGCGAAACTGCGTCACCCACGCACGCGTGCCCCGCAACCGGGTAGCCACGGTGCTGCCGCAGATGCTCGGCGACGCCGGGCCTCTGCGGGCGATGCTCGACCGCCGGGCGACCGCGGGCGAGTTCTGAGTGCCCCCGAGGCCTCCGGGCAGGCCGCGGCTAGGGGCTGCTCGACTCCTCGAGGTCGAGCCGCTCTAGCGGGACCGCGGTGAAGGTGATCGGCTTGCCCCAGATGGCGTCGACCTCTGGGTGCTGCTCGACGATCGCCGGGTTCGGCGTCAGCACGACGTCGGCCTGCCGCGCGTCGGTAATCAGCACGGGGATCGGCGCCTCGAGCTGGTTGCCCCCGGTCATCTCCGAGCCGTCGAGGTGCAAACGCATCACGGCGCCCTCGAGCGGGTAGGCCTGTCCGTCGATATGCACGGCGGCAGAGAAGCCGAGGTTGAGTGCCGAGCCGCCCCGCGTATCGATTAGCAGCACCAGCTTGCCACCGTCCTTGGTTTGCTGCATCACCAATCGCTGGACCTGTACGCCGTGGCCACCGCTGAGCTGGCGGGGGTCGGTAATCAGTTTCACGAGGGCCTCGTCCTCCGCATAAACCGTGAGCTTCTCGGTCACGCTGGTCTGCCACCGGCGGAGCGGCTGCGGCGCTCGGGCGGGGTCGACCTCTTCGGGGTTCAGGCCGACCATCTTGTCGTAGGGCGCGTAGGCGGCCTCAACGTCGATACGGAGCTCGTGCTCGCCGGCGGCGAGCGGCTCGGTGAGCGAGCCGTTCCAACCGTCGCGGCGGCGCCAGTCCTCGCGGTACTTGGCGGGCTTGCCGTCGACCGAGACCTGCTTGACCCGCCAAACCAGCAGCGGCACGCCCGCCGAGTTTTCTGCCCAAACGCTCCCGAATTTGACGGCGACCGGCAGACTTCCATCGCCCGCGCGCCGGCGTGCAAGCGGTTCGAGTTTCGGTTCGGCTCCATAGAACGCGTCGGCTAACGCCAAGAGAGACTTGTCGGAGAGCTGGCCCTCCTGGACGACAGCCTCAAGAAACTGTCGCGCCCAATGTAGCGGGCTGCCGTAGCCGTTCGGGTGGGCGGCCGCCATCGCCAGGGCGAGCGTCTGAATAGCGTCGTTCGACTCCGCGGCGGTCAGCTTGCCGGCCTGCTGTCGCCGTTCGAGTTCCTGCCAGACCCACGGCTCGTCCCACCGCTTGGGCAGCTCGTTGCGGATGAGCTGCGTGTTCGATAACATGCCGATGCCGCCCGGCCCGCGGGCCATCGACTGCAACGCCGACGCGGCAAACATCCCAACCAACGGCGTGACGGCAAGCAGCACGCCCCAAATCAGTAGGTTTCGGCGTCGCTCTTTGACGCCCAGCCACACGACGGTCACGATCCCGGCCACCAGCGGCCCGAGGACGGCGCCGCCCCACAGCAAGCCGATCAGGAGCTGCGGGTTGCGTTGCAGCAACCGGCCCGACAGGCCGAACGCGGCGCCGCCTACCACCAACGTGATCAGCATCGTCCGCAGGCGGACACGGAAGTTGGGCTTGGGGTCCGGCATCGACCGTTCGGAGCAGAGGTCGCGGGGCGGGACCGAACCGTCCGGCCCCGAGCCGCCATGCTACCCGCCGCCTACCCGGCCGGCAACTTTCGCGGCCGCCGTCGCCAGAACCAGCTTGCGGCGGCGAGCAGCGTGAGGGTCGCCGGCTCCGGGGCGGCAGTGGCCGCCGCCACGTCGCCCGCCAGCGTGAGCGACTCCCAGGTGGCGCCGTAGTTGGCCCGCCAGAGGTCGTAGTCGGCAGAGTCGACCAGGCCGTCGGCGTTGCCGTCGGCCAGCAGGTCGCCCGGGGTCCCTTGGGTAGATCGCCACACGATGTAGTCCGACGCGTCGACGACGCCGTCGTCGTTGTAGTCGCCGGGTAGCGTGACAAACGGGTTGCTGAACAGGTCGGACGTCAGCAGCACGTCGTCGGTCAGCGTGCCGAGGAACGCCACGAGGTCGTCGACCTCCTGGTCGGTGAAGTTGAAGCGGACCGGGCGGCCGTTCGGCAGGGTGAGCACGCGGTCGAGGTTCGGGTTGTCCTGGATCTGGGTGCTGTAGAACCGCACCACCTCCTCGAGCGACTCGAAGCGGCCGTCGTGCATGTACGTTCCTCGCACCGCGACGTTCCGCAGCGAGGGGACCTTGAACTCGCCGTCGCCGGCGCCCTCGTCCGTGCCGAGCTCCTCGTCCGACACCGGGTCGAGGCCGATGTTGTGCGTCGCCAAGGCGACCTGGGCGTTGGTGCCGTGGCAGCCGGCGCACGCGCCGGCGAATAGCTGGTGCCCCCGTTCTTCACTCACGTTGAGTGTGCCGGCAAAATCGGGCGGCCCGCGGCCGGTGAACGCCTCGTCGTACTTCGAGCTGTACGACACCATCGACCGCACGAACTGCGACATCGCCAACGACATCCGCTCGCTGGTCACCTCCGGCGTGCCGAACGCCTGCTCGAACAGCTTGGGGTAGAAGTCGGTGGCGGCCAGCTTCTCCTCCAGGTCGCCGAGGTCCGTAACGCCCATCTCGACCGGGCTCTGGATCGGCTGCAGCACCTGGTGCTCGAGGGTCGGCGAGCGCTCGTCCCAGAAGAAGGCGCCATTGGAGTAGTAGCGGGAGTTGCCCAGCGCCATCGAGTTCCGGTCGGTCTGCTCCCCCTCGAAGCCGGTGCTCTTGGGCTCGGGGTCGGTGAATCCGTGCTGCTGCTGGTGGCACGAGGCGCACGCCGTGCCGTTGTTGTGCGACAGCCGCGGGTCGTAGAACAGCACGCGGCCGAGGGTCGCCCCGGCGTTGGTGATCGGGTTGTCGGCCGGCGTGCTGTCACGGGCGGAGATTAGGTCGCCGCTGGGCGTGCCGGCGCGGAAGTGCGCGGGCAGGTCGGTCTCGGCGTAGGCCACAAAGTCCGCCAGGTCGGTCGGCAGGGCCGGGACGCCGGCCGCCCCCGTCACGGAAGACTGGGCGTTCGCGTTGAGACTGCCCAACAGCCAAGCGGCGGCCAGGGCGACCAGTGTCGCGGTGCGCATGGTTTCGTTCTCTGTTCCAGCGGGCGGCGCCCCGGATTGCCGCCCTCGGCCGGACCCGCGTGCCACGCGTCCCGCCTGCGTAAGAATTGGTGAGTTGCCCTGACTCTCCAAACGCACGGGCCCGCGGCCGGTCTACACCTGCCCGCAGAAAAGGCCGCGTTTGCCGGGCACACCCCGTGTGCTAGCACGGCCATTTCCGCTCTGGCTACGATCGCCGGATCCGTGGTACTTTCCCCTCCCCGCGTTGGGCATGGAGACGCCCGCCTTTCGACCGACCTTGCGACAAGGAGCCGAGCATGGATGCTCACTGGACGACCCCCGCTGCGCACGCGTGGCGGCGCTGCCGATTCCTGTTCGCCGCGGTGCTGCTAGGACTTAGCGGTCTAGCGCCGCCCGCCGCCGACGCGGCCGTCTACCGGACCGACAACTTTGTGGTCTACGCCCAGACCAACCAGCTCGCCCAGGAGATCGGCCTCTCCGCCGAGAAGTGGCGGAAGAAGCTCGCCATCGAGTGGCTCGGCAAGGAGATGCCGCACTGGGCAGAACCGTGCCCGATCAAGACCAAAGTCTCGCCCCGCTTGGGCGCCGGCGGCGCGACCAGCTTCCTGTTCGACCGCGGCGAGGTCTACGGCTGGGAGATGAACGTGCAGGGGAGCCGCGAGCGGGTGCTCGACAGCGTCCTGCCGCACGAGATCACCCACACCGTGTTCGCCAGCCACTTCCGCCGGCCGCTGCCGCGCTGGGCCGACGAGGGAGCCTGCACCACGGTCGAGCACAAGAGCGAGATCGCCGTACAGGAACGCCTGCTGATCAAGTTCCTCAAGACCGGCAAGGGCATCCCGTTCGACAAGATGTTCGAGATGAAAGAGTACCCGCCGGACGTCATGCCGCTGTACTCGCAGGGGCACTCGCTGACGCAGTTCCTGATCGAGCGCCGCGGCAAGGCCGCCTTCCTCGAGTTCATCGCCGACGGCATGCAGGACGAGAACTGGCAGCGGGCCATCCGCACCCACTACGGCAACGAGGGGCTGCTCGACCTGCAGGCTACCTGGCTCGGCTGGGTCAAGGACGGCCGGCCGCGGCTCGCCATGGAGCCCGACCCACGGGCGATCGCCGGCAACGCGTCGCAGCAGACCGGCGGCGTCCGGCTCGCGTCCAACACGACGCCGATCACGCCCGCCAAGCCCGCTACCGCGTCGTCGGGCGACTCGGTCTACGCCAAGCTGAACCGCACGCCGCGGACCGCCAACAGCGCGTCGACTAGCGGCGCCGCAGCCAGCCGCGCGTCGGTGTACGACTCGCGGTCGCACGACATCATCCGCAGGTAGACCAGCTTGAGACCTATCATGCGGAGACCCTTGGCAACCCTGACGCTGCTCGCCCTTGCGGCCGGTGGCTGCCGGGCGACTTTGCCCCGGCTGCTCGGCCGGCCGATGCCGGGGCCCGGCGCATCGCTGAGCGCTGTCGAGCAGTTCCAGCAACACCAGGCGCAGATCGACGCCTACAAGGTGTACGAGCAGTACGAGCCGCGCGTCGCCGCCGCGCCGCGGTAGCCCCAGATTACTTGTCGTCCGGCAAGGCAATCTCGGCCGCGAACACCAGCCCTGGGTCGCCCCGCTCGGCGAGCGTACCCGCCAGCGTGCCGATCGTTCGTGGCACGACCGCGTCGAAAACCGTGCGTCCGTCGACGACCACCGTCACTGGCTCGTCGAGGTCGAGCATCGCGTCGGACAGCCGGACCCGCAGGGCGGGCGCCTCGTTTGGCTCGACCGTGATCTGCTGGCCCTTCTGCTCGGCCGTGACCAGAGCGCCCTGCTTTGGGGTGTCGGTCGCCAGCCAGTAGAACTGCTGGTGAAGCACGTCGTCCTGCTTCCACACCACGCGGTCGGGCGTTGGGTTGCGTCGCTGTTGGCTCATCCAGGGCACGGCCGACGCGTCCTCGCGGTCCATCCAGTGCCCCTTGTCGGGGTAGATGGTCACCTGGTGCTTGTAGCCGTCCGGGTCCTCTGCGGCCAGCTTGTCGAGCCTGTCGCCCCACTCCTTGGCGACCTGGTTGCGGTCGTAGGCCGCGTCGTTGCCCCCCATGTAGATCGCGAAGCCGATGTTCCGTAGCCCCAGCGGCGAGGCGTCGTTCGGGTGACCCGCCATCATCGCCGCCGCCGCCAGCCGGTCCGCCATCCGCGGCGCGAGCTGGTACGCGCCGTCGCCGCCGGCCGAGTAGCCCATTAGGTACACGCGGTCGGGGTCGACCGACTCGAGCACGATCAGGTCCTCGATTAGCCGCGCAAACATCCGGTCGATGTGCTCCTGGTGCCACAGGTCCCACGTGTTGGTTGGCGCCCGCGGCGCGAGGTAGACCCCCTCGGCGGGCTCGTACAGGTGCTGCTGGTTGCGGTACTGCTGATCGTTGACCGCCGCCGGCGCGCCACCGCCGCCGTGCATCGAGATGAACAGCCGCCGCCCGGCCTTCGGCTGGCGGCCGAAGGTCTGGTAGAAGAACGGCATCTTGCGGTCGCCATCGACGATCACGCGGTCCTTGATCTCTTGACTGCGCTCATTGCGGATCCGCTCAGCGTGGTCGGCCCACAGCAGCTTCTTGGCCGACTCGGCCTGCTTGCGAGAGAGTGGCGCGTCGGCAAACGCCTGCTCGGCCAGCGCTGGCCGCTCGCCGGCGGGCTTCTCGAGCCATCGGCGGAGCGCCCGCACGGGTTTGTCGCCCGAAACGCTTTGCTGGCTCTTCGGTTCGTCTGCCGGCGCTGGAGCGGCCGCGTGCAGCGTGAAGAGCTGCTCCCGGTCACCGACCGTCAGCTCGGCGTCTACGTCCGCCTCGCCAATCGAAACCTTGGCCGTGTAGGGCTTGCCTCGCTCAACGACGAAGCTGAGGTGGTCGTTGGCGTCGAACCGTTCGTCGCGGGTCTCGCCTTCGCCAACGACCTGCTGTTCACTGTCGACAAGCCGCACGCCACAGGCGAGCCGCTCGCCCGCCGCGTTGAGCACCTGCAGCCGGGCGTAGCCCTGTTCGCCGCTCAAGTCTGACGCCTTGGCTTTCGTGTAGCGGTCGGTGACGTTGGTCGCCCAGACGTAGTCGATCGAGCGGTCCCACACGCACGGGAACGTCAGCGGCGTGCGGGCGAAGCTCGCCGCGTAGACCGCGTAGCGGGGCGTGTCGCGTTTGGCGAGCGCCGCCCGGCCGGTGAACCAGCCCTCGTCGAGCCGCATGCCGGTCGGCTCGGCCGCGCCGGTGAACCGCCAGCCGTCGTCCCACACCTCGACCCACGAGTGGTTGCCGCTGTGGTCTGACCAGAGCGGCACGCCAACAAACCGGGCCGGCACGCCGACCGCGCGGCACGCGTCGATCAGGATGACCGAGAGCCCGGTGCACGAGGCGAGGCCGCTCTCGGTCGACTCGTACGGGCTCTGGTCGGCCTTCGCCCGCTTGGTCGAGTAGCGGACCCCGAGCAGCTTGAACACCTGGTTGTTGAGCACCGTTGCGGCCTCACCGGCAGACTTCGAGTCGGCCACCAGCGGCTTGAGCCGAGCATAGAAGTCGGCCCGCCAGCGGTCCCGCCGCTCGTTCACGCACGCGTAGGGGAGCACGTAGTTGAGGAAGGTCGCCTCATCGACCTCGGCGCGCCACGGCGCCTCGCGCCACGCCTGGTAGGCGAGCTTAGTATTCTCGAGCAGGTACTCGGCCGAAAGTGACCGAAGGTCACGCTCGGGCATGTTCTCGATCAAAAACCGCACGCCGGCGGCCTGATCGGCCGGCGCCGCGTCGAGCGCCTTCTGAAGCTGACCGGCGCTGTCCCCCGCAGCAGCCAGGGCCGCCTCGAGCCGGGCGTCATCGGCGGTGGCCAATCCGCAACTCGTCAGCGCGGCCGCCAACAACAAGGGCGCCAGCCCGAAGAATCTCTGCACCATCGATTGCCTGCTCTCTGCCTAGGGTTCGCGCCTTGGAACAATGGGTTCCAGCTTAGCGAACCGGCGGGGGCGAATCCAATCGTGGAGCGAAGTGTTCGGAACCGAGCCAGCCGGCGAGAGTTCCGGACAGCAATTGGAATGCGCAGACCCGAGCACCAGCCCCGAAGGGGCGCGCTACCGCAGCCCAGGGCATCGCCCTGGGATTGCGGACGGCATCATCCAACCAAAGCCCCAACTGGGGCGCTACCGAAACTAGCGCGGCCTTTCAGGCCTCGATGGGGTCACACCAACGGTGACCCAGGGCTGCGCCCTGGGCTGGAGTAGATTGCCCCTTCAGGGCAAGTGTCGCAACGTTTGGACAGACACGCTGCAGGGCGACACAGGCAAACGAAAATGGCTGCATGCCTGATTATTCTCCATCCAAAAACTTGGCGAATTCTTGATTACCATTCCGAAGTCTTCGCACTCGAGAACTCTGCGTTGTGTAATGGCTTCGCTCACCAAAACCGGGGGCTAACGCCCGGCGGCTGACGGGCGGAAACTGCCTCTGCGAATCCATCGTTCTCGCTGGATTGTTGTAGCGACGCGCCCCCGGGCGCGGTCCAATAGAGGTCCGCTGCGGGCCCTCCGCAGACCGGGTGGCGACGCGGGCTGGGTCTCATTTTTGTCCGCGTCGGCGTGCACAATCGGACAAAAGCCGCCGGGCGCGGGCGAGGCTACTCGTGGCAACCGGTTCAACACAAACGACTTACGGCGAGCGACGCCCGAAACGGGCCCCGACTTTTGTCCCTACAAATCGTTATCGGAATTGAGGACAAAAGCCGGCCGGGACGAAACTCAGGCGGCGGCCGATCAGATCGCGTCGAGCAGCCGGCGGCTGAAGTGGTAGAACACCGGAGCCGCGAAGCAGAGGGCGTCGATCCGGTCGAGCACGCCGCCGTGGCCCTCGATTAGGGTGCCGTAGTCGCGGACGCCGCGGTCGCGTTTGATGGCGCTCATGGTCATCGCGCCCGCGAAGCCCATCACCGAGATCAGCATCGAAGTAATGCCGGCGTGCCACAGCTCGTGATAGGGGGCGAAGATGCCGAGCACCATGCCGAGCAGGCCGGTCGTGGCCGCGCCGCCGAGGAAGCCCTCCCAGGTGCGGCTGTTGTTGATCTCCGGCGCGATCACGTTGCGGCCGTACAGGCGGCTCCAGGCGAACTGGACCGCCTCGCTGAGGATGACCATCGTGACAAAGAAGAACAAGAGCCGCGCGGTGTCGCTCTGGTCGAGGGGATTGGTGACGCCGCTCTTTGACTTGAGGTACAAGAGCGCCGGCGCGAAGCTCAAACAGTAGACGCAGATCAACAGGCCCGACTGGATCTTGGCGACCCGCTCGAGGAAACGGCGGGGGTCGCCGGCGATGGCGACCCGCAGCGGGATGAACAGGAACGCGTACACCGGGATGAACACGCTGTAGAGCTGGTAGTTGTCGTAGGCGACCAGCACGTACTGCAGCGGCGCGAACAGGAAGAACACCCAGAACAGCGCGCGGTGGTCCGACAGCCGGGTCGGCGTGAGCGTGATAAACTCACGCAGCGCCCAGAAGCTGAGGCCGAAGAACACGAACACCGTCAGCGGGCGGCTGAGGAACGCCACCGGCAGCAGGCAGCAGATGATCCACCACGCGCGCAGCCGGCCGTTGAAGGCCTCGACCGCGGCCGGGTTGAGGCCCAGGTTCGGCTGCCGCTGCAGGATGCGGCCAATGAGCGTCGCGATGGCCAGCAGCGTGACCACGGTCGCGGCGAGTGCCCAGTTGTAAGGGTCCATGGTTCTTGCTTAGCGGGGGCGGTTAATTGCAGATTTCGGATTGGGGATTGCGGATTCTTTGGGAGCCAGTACTTCACAAGAGCAATCCGAAATCCCAAATCCACAATCCGCAATCAGTTCATTCTTCGTCGACATCAAACCGGCTTAGTTTCATCACGGCGTCGCGGGCGCGGGCGAGGAAGTCGTTCTTCCCCTCGCCGTCCTCGAGCCAGATCGGGGGGCCGAACGTGCAGCTCGAGAGCAGCGGGACCGGCAGGTACTCTTCGCGGGGGAGGACGCGGTTCATGTTGTTGAGGTAGACCGGCACCAGCTCGAGGTCGGGGCGCTTCTTGGCCAGGTAGTAGAGGCCGCTCTTGAACTCGCCGACCCGTTCGCCCGACTGGCGGCCCCCTTCGGGGAACAGGATCACCGAGAACTCGTGGCCCATCTGATCGAGCATCAGCTGGATCGGGCTCTGGTGGACCTTGATCGCCTTGCGGTCGATCAGCATCGCGTTGTAAACCTTGGCCAGCCGCGGTCGGATCCAGCCCTTGCTCCAGTAGTCCTTGGCGGCGACCGGGCGGGTCAGCCGGCGGACGCGGTAGGGGAGGGCGGACCAGACCAGGATGACGTCGATGTGGCTGGTGTGGTTGGCGAAGTAGACCCGCTGGCACGTGTCGGGCTGGCAATCGACCCAGCGCACGCTGACCCCGCTGAGGAATCGGGCCAGCAGGGTGAGCGCAGTCTCGGTGATCATCGGTGGGGTCAGTCGCGGCCGCGTCGTGAGCGACGAGGCCAACAGAACGCCGCTGTACAAACAGCGTCAACTAGCAGCGTCATACAGAACTGGGGCCGCTCCGCACGGCCCGATCCCCCATTATGACCGCAGAACCGCCGCGCTACGAGAGGCAGTTTTCGAGCTCGCCGGCGGGCGCATCCACTGGCTCCGAGGGCTCGCCTGCGGCTACCGCGGGCAAATCCGACCGCTCGGAGGCAGGCAGCACGCGGCCGGTCTTCTGCTCTAAGAGGCCGGACAACAGCCGCTGGTACCCATCGATCATCGCCTGGAGCGACCAATCAGCGACCACGAGCTCGCGGCCGGCGGCGCCGAGCTGGCGGGCGTGCAGCGGGTTGTCGAGCAGCTCGACCAGGGCCGCGGCAAAGGCGTCGGGGTCGCCGGCGGGGCAGAGGGCGCCGGTCTGGCCGGGGATGACGGTCTCGCCGACCGAGCCGACGTCGGTCGCGACGACAGGCTTGCCGCAGGCCATCGCCTCGAGGATCGAGACCGGGTTGGCCTCGTTGTGCGAGGTCAGGGCGAGCACGTCGATCGCGGCCAGCACGCCGGGGATGTCGGAGCGAGAACCGAGGAAGGTCACGGCCTCGCTCAGGCCGAGCCGCGTGCGGAGCGATTCCAGCTCACCCCTCCGCGGGCCGTCGCCGATGATCAGGAAGCGGGCCTCGGGGATCTCCTCACGCACCTTGGCGGCGGCGTGCAAGAACATCTCGTGGTTCTTTTCGGGCCGCAGGGCGGCGAGGATGCCGACCACCGGCGCGGTGGGGTCGATGCCGAGTTCCGTGCGGGCGGCCAGCGGTTCGGCAGAGGGCGAGAAGCGGTCGGTGTCGACGCCGTTGGGAATCACGTGCACCTTGGCGGCCGGGAAGCGCTCGCCGGAGATCAGGTGCTCGCCGTGGGGCTTCGCACAGGCGATGAACGCGTCGGTCAGCGGGGTGAGCATCCGGTTGAGCCGCCCGACGCCGTCGGGCCAGCCGGTGCTGTGCAGCGCGCTGGCGATCACCGGCACGCCGGCCACCTTGGCCGCGAGCCGGCCCCAGAACATCTTGTCGCCGGCGCCGACGGTCACCACGCCGTCGATCTGCCGGTCGCGCATCAACGAGGCCAGACGCGGGAGGATTGTGAGGTCGTATTTCGAACCCAGCAAGCCAGAGTGCACCGGCAGCTCGGCCGCCAGCTGCTCGCCCAGCGGGCCGGGCTCCTTCAGGCAGACAACCTCTGGAGCAAACCGCTCGCGTTCGAGCCCGCGCACCAGGTTCACCAGCAGCACCTCGGCGCCGCCGACGGGCATGCTGGTCTGCAAGAACATCACCCGCATCGGGCGAGGTGGGTTGGTCATGTTGTCACCGAAGGGTTCGGAGGAGTGCGGTGCAGCGGGAGCCGCGCAAGGTAGCCCCGCGCCACCGACGCCAGGAGATGTTTCTCTTGACCGTTAATCACCAGGTTGGTGAACACGACGCCGAGCGTCATTACCGCGATTGCCGAGACCGCGACCCGCGGGCCGCCGGCCAGCGCCAGCGGGCTCAGGCCGCACAGGCACAAGCCGATCGACACCCGCATGCCAACCCGGTGGTTGACCCAGATCTGGATCGCGAAGGCGATGAGCGTCGCGACGGCGGTCGCGACCACGGCGCCCAGCAGGCCGAGCCGCGGCAGCAGCACCAGGTTGAGCACGACATTGACCGTCAGGCCGGCGGCCAGCGGCCACGCGGCGCGGCGGGATTTCTCCGCGCACCAGACGTACGTCTGTGCGACCAGCAGCATCCCGAACCAGACGCACGTGGCGAGCGTCCAGGGCGCTACGGCCTGGCCGTTGGGGTAGCGGCCCTCGAACACCAATTCGAACAGCAGTGGGTTGAACAGCAGCACCACGGCGCCGGCGACCATCATCACCAGCGGGCCGAGCTTGAGCGTCAGGTTCAGCTGGTCGGAGACCTGCTCCCGGCGGCCCGCCTCCCAGTCGTGGCTGAGGTGCGGCGTCATCGCTCCGACCAGCAGGTTGGAGATCGACACCAGCAGCATCGGCACCAGGGCGCTGGCGTGGTAGTTGCCGACCTGGGCGAGCGCGTCGTCGGGGGCGAAACCGCCGCAGTGGACGATCATGTAGCGGTCGACCACCGCGAACAGGTTGCTCAGCAGGTTGGTTACCCAGACCCACACCGCGAACCGCATCAGCGGCGGCCAGAACTGCCGATGCGACAGCTGCGGCGCGGCGTCGGGGGTGGGTTCGGTGCGGAGGGACGCCCAGGCGAGCACGCCGAGCGAGGTCACCAGGCACCCCGCCGAGTAGGCGAGGATCACGCTCACGGCGTCCGCCGCGCGGAACTGTATCAGGCTCAGGGCGACCGCCGCGAACAGCATGCTCTGGCAGAAGTGCATCGTCGAGACGATCCGGAACAACCGCAGCCCGGCGAACACCGCCTCGAGGAAGTGCATCAGGATGACGGTCGACAGGCACGCGGCCACCGCGGCCATCATGCCGGTGGAGGTCGGGTCGCCGAACACCAGCTGCGCAAACTGCTGCCGAAACACCAGCAGCGCCGCCACCGCGCAGCCCGCCAGGCAGAAGGTCCACGTGGCGGTGCGGCGGAGGAACATCCAGAGCCGCCCCTCTTCGCGGTAGCGGGTCAGGTACCGCCCGAACGAACCGGGCAGCCCGAGCACCGCCAGCGGAGCGGCGAGCAGCAGGAAACCGTAGGCCATCTCCCAGTGGCCGAGCGACTCGGCGTCGAGCCAGCGGCAGAACAGGATGCCACGGCCAAACCCCACCGACCGCTGCACCACGGCAACGGTCAGCAAGATCACGATGCTGCTGGAGAGCGTGTCGGGGCGGAGCGGCGCGCGGCGTTTCGTGGTGCGGGCGGGCGTGCTAATGGCTGTTGACTCCCACCGGAGCGGGCGTGGCGCGGTAGTCGCCGGGGTCGAACTCCGCGGATTCCAATTTGCGGGGGTCGATCGTCAACCAGTTCTTGAGGCGGATTAATTCGGGGTCGGCGTGGATCCGGCGGATGTGGAACGGGTCGCCGCCCGGCCAGTTGTAGGCGCCGTAGGCAGAGCAGACCCCGTGGAACCCTACCTCGTGGGCAATCCGGAAGGCGGCCCGGTTCAGGTTGGCGTGCAAACCGAACGGGAAGGCAAAGTACCGGATTGACCGGCCCAACTGCTCCTCGAGCTCGGTCTTGGACCCGGCGATTTCGTCGCGGAGCACCCGCTCGTCTGCGATGGCGCCCAGGTTGGCGTGCGAGCGTGTGTGGGCGCCGATCTCGACGCCCGCCTCGGCGAGCGCCCGCAGCTCGGCGATCGAGTTGGGTCGCAGGGCTACGCCGTTTTCGAGATCGTGCCCGAACGGCTCGCCACCCAGGACGTGATTCGTCGAGACAAAGTACGTGAACGGGAGGTTCTTGCGGAGCAGCAGCGGCGCCGCGAACTCGCAGTTCTCGGCGTACCCGTCGTCGAACGTCAGGCAGACCGAGGGCCATCGGTTCTCGCCGGCGGCGATGCGGCGCTGGGCCTCCTGGAGGCTGATGACGTCGTAGTGCTCGGCGATCCACTCGATCTGCTGCTCGAACGCGTCGCGCGACATGGTCCACTCATTGGGGTGGTCGTCGGCGACGCGGTGGTAGAAGAGCGTGCACACCGGCTCCCTCTTGAGTGCGGCGCGGTCGACGGCCGCCCGCCGCCGCGCAGGGAGCGAGGCGAGGTAGTAGCATCCGAGCAGGACTTCTTTCCAGTAAGGCAAAACGGTCGTCTTTCGCTGACGTTGCTACGTTTGGGGGTGACTCAGGACTCCCTGCAGACCGCTCTTCAGCAGGTCGTGCAGCGAGTCCGCGGCGCGGTTGGCCTGCGCCCGCAGGCGGGCGGCTCGGCGTGGCGCGGCCGCGCAGCGGCATAGGGTGGGTTGGGGCGACGCCCGCCAGTGGGCCTTGTACGGTTCGTCGCCGCGGAGGAAATCGAAGCTGGTCCGGCTCTGCTGCATCGCGTGGTGCAGCGTGGCGATGGTCGACAGCCGGCCCGGCTCGTCGTCTAGGCGGTCGGGGTCGACGCCGCCCTGATAGGCGTAGATGTGGTTGGGGCAGGCAAAGTGCAACTCGGCCGCGGCGGGGCGGCCGTCGAGCTCCAGCCAAGAGACCCGCAGCTGGTCCTTCGCCAGCAGCCGCTCGGCGAGCTCTCGCTGAAAGGCCGCGAATGGCGGAGAGGCAAAGCAGCCCGGCTCGCCGAGGCTGTTGCGGCGGCGTTGATGCAGGTCGACCAGGATCGGCCACGCCTGATGCAGCTCGTCGGGGGTCTCGACAAGGCGCCAGACGCAGGCGTCGGAGTTGAGCACCCGCCGCTCGGCGCGGCGGAGCTGCTTGCGGTGGCTCTTGGACTGCAGGGCGAGGTACGCCTCCCAGTCGGGCGGCAGCTCAATAGTCCAGCAGGCGTCGTCGGGCTGGGCGGTGGTCTCGCACTGACGGTGGGCGAGCGCGTCGAACAGCAGCCCGAGCGTCGTGTCGGTCTGGTCGCAGTGGTCGAGCGACAGCAGGTCCCACTCCTGCGACTCGTCGACCAGCCAGTCGGCGATCTGAGCCACGACCTCGGCGGCGTCGCTCTCCGCGCAGATCAGGGTGAGATGATCGGTGCAGACCTCGCCGTCGCCCAGCCAGCAGAGCACGCGCCCCGAACGAACCGAGGCGTCCGTCCGCCAGGGGGCGAGGCCAATCAGCTGGTCGCCCCGCCAGACGCTCAGCACAAACGGGTCGGCTTCGTAGTGCCGGGCCCAGCCGATCAGCCAGTCGGGGCCGCGCATGGGGACGCCGCCGGCCAATCGCTCCCAGTCGCCTGCGAGGGGCTCGAGTTCGTCGATGCTCGTTAGCAGACGGAGACTCATAGTCAACGGCGCCGTGGGGTGGGGCGAGGACGCGGCGCGCAGCGGCGCCTCAACCCACAACTCTGGCCTGCGTTCAGCCGAAGGCAAATCAAGTCTGCCAGATCGGTCGGAGGTGATGCTTTTTCGCGACTTGATGCGTGCGTGCGACAACGGCCCCGCCGCTACAACCCGACCACCGTTCCGCCAAACCCCGGCGGACAGCGGGGATTGTGCTTTTTTAGCGGGCCCCTCGTGAGTAGGCGCCGGCTTTGCGTTTGGACCCGGCAAGCCGATCAAGCCCACACGCCATTCGACGAGAAAGCCTTGATGAACACCGCTCCGCCCCTCTCGCTGACCCCGGCCGTTGTCTTCTCCCTGCTGCGGAAGCACCGCACGCTGTGGATCGCCCCCGCGATCGCCGGTTTCTTCCTGGCCGCGGTGTGCTCGTTCATGACTCCCCGCACCTGGTCGGCACGGCAGGGCCTAATCATCCGCAGCGAAGCGGCCGGCTACGCCAGCCAGCGGCTCGGCAAGTTCACCGACCTGTCCGAGATGAAGACCGTGCAGGAGACCATGCTCGAACTGGCCCGCAGCCAGAGCGTGCTGTCAGCGGTCTTGTTGGAGGTCGGCCCGAGCAGCTCGTGGGGCACTGGCGACTGGCCGTCGAAGGCCGACGTCGCGTCGTTCCGCAAGCGACTCAACATTACCCCGCCCGGCGGAGCCGAATTCGGCAACACCGAGGTCTTCTACGTCGAGGTCCAGGACCATGACCCGCTGCGGGCCGAGAAGCTGGTGGCCGCCCTTTCGAATCAGCTCGAGCACCGTCTGCAGACGCTCCGCGAAGAGCGGGCGGCCTCGATGGTACACGAGCTGCAGCGGAGCGTCAGCATGGCCGAAGCGTCGCTCTCGACCGAAGTCGAACGCCTGGCCGAGTACGAGTCGACCCTCGGCCCGCAACTCGGCGAGCTGCGTAACCTAATCTCGTCCAACGGCAGCCAGGGCTCGCTCGAGCAGCAGGCGGCCGCTGTTGAGCAAGAGATCCGCGGCCTCGAAACCAACCGCCGCAAGAACGAGCTGCTGCTCCTGACCCTCAAGGCCGCCGCCGAGAACCCCGAGCGGCTGCAGGCGACCCCCAGCAGCCTGCTCGACACCCAGCCCACGCTGCAGCGGCTCAAGCAGGGCCTGGTCGACGCCCAGATCCGCACGGCCGACCTGATGGGCGTCCGCTCGGCCAACCACCCGCTGGTCAAGGCCGCCATCGAGACCCAGGACCACCTGCGTCAGCAGATCAACGAGCAGGCCCCCGAGGCGATCCGCGGTGTCGAGATGGAGCTGGCCGTCACCGACGCCCGCAAGGCGTCGTTGGCCAAGGAGCTCGTCGGCCTGCACGCCACACAGTCGCTGCTCGCTCAGAAGCGGGCCGAGTACTCGCAGCTGTTGTCGAACGTCGAGAACCAGTCGCGGGTGGTTGAAGAGGGCCGCAAGCAGCTGGCCGACGCCAACGCCCATCAGGCCGGCTCGACCAGCGCCAGCGTGCTGGCCCGGATCGACAACGCCGAAGCCGGCCTGTTCCCGATCGGCCCCGGCCGGACCACCACGGCCGCCGCGGGCGGCCTGCTGGGCCTGATTGCCGGCCTGGGCGCCGTGTTCTACTTCTTCGCCCCCCGCCCAGACGCCCAGCCAATGGTCGTCCAGACCCCGGCCGAGTCGCCCGCTCCCCGCAAGCCGGTCCCCGCTCGCCGAGCCGCGGCCGCCGCCGCTCTCTCCCCGACAATCGCTACGTTCGTTCAAGAGGCGGGCCTGACCGGCGGCTCGGTGTTTGTCGGGAGCTAGGCTTGCGAGACCACCCGCCCCTGAATCGCCCCACCCCCGCCCAACGTATCGATGCCTGTCGTCCTGCTGCTAGCCGCGATCGCTGGAATGCTGTGGGCCTTGTTCCTGGCCCAGCGGTCGTCGCTGCTGCTCGCCACACTGGCGACCGCGGCGGTGGGCTACGTGCTGGGGCACAGCTTCTGGAACGCCCACATCGGGCCGCTGCCGCTCACGCTCGACCGGCTGTTGCTGGCCGGGGTGACTGGGCTGTTCGCCTACCGTGCATGGCGGGGACAGCTGGCGCCCCGACGCATCGGCGGCGTGGAGTGGGCGTTGGCCGCGTTGCTTGTGTGGCTGACATTCAGCGCCCTGACCTCCAAGCCAGGCGGGGACGTTCAACTGCCAACTTCGCCGCTGTGGCGGCTGCTGTTCAGCTTCTGGGCGCCGGCCCTGCTGCTGTTTATCGGGCGCGGCGCCAACGAATCAAACCGCGCCGCCTACTGGTTCCTGGCCGGGCTGACGGCGCTGGGCAGCTACCTGGCGCTGACCGCGGTCGCCGAAACCGCCGGCGTGTGGTCGCTGGTGTTCCCGCGTTACATCTCCGACCCCATGCTCGGGCTGCACTACGGCCGGGCCCGCGGCCCGGCGCTCAACTCGGTGAGTCTCGGCATCCACCTGACGGTCTGCGTGTGGGCGGCCTGGCTGCTGCTGCCGAGGGCTCCGCAGTGGGCCAAGCTGCCGCTGCTGGTGCTCGGCCCGCTGATGGTGCTTGGCATCTTGCTGACGTTCACCCGGTCGGTCTGGCTGGGCATGATCGCGAGCGGCGTCGCGATGCTCGCAGTGCAGATCCCGCGGCGGTTCCGCGGCCCGGTGCTTACCGGCTTGGCGGTGCTCGGAATCGTCGCCGGCCCGATCGCCGCCACCAGCCTGGTGGCGATGAAGCGTGAAGACTCCGGCCACATGTCGCAGCACTCGGTCCAGCAGCGGACGGCGTTTGCGTACGTCTCTTGGAAGATGTTCCAGGACCACCCGCTTACCGGCGTTGGCTTCGGACGGTTCTACGATCAGAAGCTCCCCTACCTGTCCGACCGGTCGCAGACGTTCGAGCTCGAGTCGCTCCGCGAGCTGCACCACCACAACACGCTGCTGAGCCTGCTGACCGAGACCGGCATGATCGGACTCGCCGCGTACCTGGGCGTGTTGTACGGGTTGCTCCGCGCCTCGTGGCGGTTGGCCAACAGCCACGAGGCCTCCGACGCCGGGCGTCGGCTGGGCGCACTCTGCTTTGCGGCAATTGCTGGGTACCTGCCATCGGCGGTGTTTCACGACCTTTCGCTTGTGCACAGCGACCAGTGGCTGCTGTTCTTGGTGGCCGGGGCCGCCCTCGGCTTCGAACGTAGGCTAGGCTTGAGTGGGGCAGGCGCCGCGCAGTGCGAGTCACCCGCCATCAACCAGGAGCCGGCGTTCTCGGGCGCAGCCGGCCTCCAGTAATCGATCACGGACAACCATGCCGCCGCAAACGGCGTGGCGTGGTTTGCCGATCCTCTTCTCCTTTGCCTCTCTTGCTTGCCCGATCCATGAATCTAGACACGCAGCGTTCCCGCTTGTTCGGGATGCAGATCGACCCGCTCAGCCTCGACCAGGCCGCCCACCAGGTGCTCGACTGGTCGCACGAGGACTCGCCGGCGGGCTGCCGGTTTGTTGTGACGCCGAACGTCGACCACGCGGTGATGTTCCAGAGCCGGGCCGACCTCCGCGCCGCGTACGCGGACGCGTCGCTGGTGCTGGCCGACGGTGCGCCGCTGATCGCGGTGTCGCGGATCTTGCGCCGCGGACTGCCGGAACGCGTCGCGGGGAGCGATCTCGCGCCGCGGCTGTTCGACCTGGCGGGCGAGTCGCATGGTCAGCCCCTGCGGGCGTTCCTGCTCGGCGCCGGACCGGGCGTGGCCGAGCGGGCCGCCAAAAACATCCACGACCGCTGGGCGAACGTGCAGGTCTGCGGCACCTACTGCCCGCCGCTCGGCTTCCAGGACAACCAGTACCAGAACAACCTCGCTCTCGAGGCGGTGGCGAACGCCTCGCCCGACGTGCTCCTGATCGGGCTGGGCGCGCCAAAGCAAGAGCTGTGGGCCCACCGGTTCCGCAGCCAAATCCACGCCCGCGTGGCGCTCTGCATCGGGGCGACCATCGACTTCCTGGCAGGCGAGAAGCGCCGCTCGCCGGTCTGGATGCGTCGATCTGGGCTCGAGTGGACGCACCGCCTGCTGAGCGAGCCGGGCCGGCTCGCGAAGCGGTACGCGGTCGACGCGCTTCTGTTCCCGCCGCTGGTGTATCGCGAGTGGCGCGGGCTCTGTTAGCAGCGAACGGGGCCAAGGTATACTCGGCCCCATGAGCACCGACAACCTGATAGTGATCTCGATTGACGGCCTGCGGGCCTCGGCGCTCGGGGCCTACGGCAACACCTGGCACCAGACGCCGGCCTTTGACGCCCTCGCGGCGCAGTCGACCGTCTGCTCGCAGTTGCTGGCCGAGCACTGGGCGCCGGAGCAATTCTGGTCCTCGGTCTGGGGTCCAAACGCCGACGGGAGTCGGCAGTCGCTGCCGTCACACGCGCTCGAATTGGGCTGGCGCTCGCTCCTCGTAACCGACGACGCGACCGCGGCCGATTTGGACGCCGCCTCAGGCTTCGAGACCGCCGACATTGTGCCGCCGTCGGACCTGCAGGCGCCGGCGGACTCTGTCGAACAGACCGCCGCGGCGGCGACCCTCTCGGCCCTGCTCGAGGCGATCGAGCTGACGCCCGGCGACCGGCCCTTGCTGGCATGGGCCCACCTGCGGTTCGCAGCGGGTCCGTGGGACGCACCGCTGTCGCTGGTCGACGACCTGCGTGACGACGACGACCCCGAGGCGGAGCCGTCGCTCCTGCCGCCGTCTGGCGCGCTGGCCGACCTCGCCGAACCGGACGACGCCCGGTTCTTGGCCACGCTCCGCTACTCGGCCCAAGTGGTCGCGCTCGATCGTTGCCTGGGGATCGTGCTTCAGGCGCTGCCGGAAGTGCTCGAGGGCCGGCCCTACCGGCTGGCGGTGCTCGGCACACGTGGGTTCGCCCTCGGCGAACACGGCCGCCTGGGAGACGAATACCGCCCCTACAACGAGTGCCGCCAGCTGCCGGTCCTGCTGCACCGCTCGCAGGAGCCATCGCACGCGCGGCGACGGGGGCTGCTCACGAACGCCGACCTCCCGGCGCTGCTGCTGGGCGAAGAACCGTCCCCCAGAAAAAAAGTAATCCTGCACGCCCCCAAAGGCGGGGCCGTGCAGGATGAGCATTGGAAGCTGTGCGTTCCGAGCGACGCGGAGCCAGAGCTGTACTCAAAGCCCGACGACACGTGGGAGATGAACGACGTCGCCGTTCGCCACCGGCACGAGGTCGAAGAGCTGCAGGCCGCTCTCACAGATGCATCGACTACAGCGAATGCGAAGCCTGCATGACGCGGGGCTGTTCGACGTACGGGTTGATTACCACCAGCGGCTGCGGCGCGGCGGCCTTGGCGGTCTGGTCGGCATCCACGGAGGCCTCAACCGAATCGCTCGGCACAAAAGGGTTGTTGATCGTCAACGGCTGAATGGTCTCGACAATTTCCGGGGTGCGGAAGTGGGGCGGGTACGCAAACGGGCTGTGGCCGTAGGTCCGCGGCACCGGGGCGCTGTAGTAAACCGGCGGGTGAGCGGCGAAGTACGGCACGCGGTAGTCGAGCGAACCGTACATGTAGCCCAGGCCGAAGCCGTAGCCACCGCCGCAGCCGTCGTAAGCGAGCGCGGAGGAGGCGGCGCCCAGCAGGCCCGCGGCGAGAGCACAAGTCAGCAGAATACGGCGGGCCATGACGACAATCCTCAGCGTTGTTGAAACAAGGGCGGGGGTGCTATGGTGAGGGGGCAGGGATTCGCCCTCCTACTCCACGCTAATCAGCCCACCGCCTGCCTGCAAGAAATTGACGAATCCCCCTGCTTCTGACGATTATTCCGCTGGCCGGCGCCACAGTCTCACGGCTCGGCTGAAGCGGCAGGCCGAACAGCTCGGCTTTGCCTACGCCGGCGTCTGCCCCGCGGTGCGGCCCCCCGGAGCCGACCACCTCGACGACTGGCTCGAGGCGGGCTACGCCGGCCAGATGAGCTATCTGGCCGACCGCCGACACGCCTACGAGCACCCGAGCCACGTGCTGGACGGCTGCCGGAGCGTGATGATGCTGGCGATGTCGTACCGCACCGTGGCGCCCGCCAATCCCGGGCCCGGCCAGGCCCGGGTCTCGCGCTACGCCTGGGGCGACGCCGACTACCACGACCTAATCCGCAACCGACTGCACCGGCTGGCCGACGCCCTGCGGCAGGAGGTCCCCGAAGCCCAGACACGGTGCGTGGTCGACACCGCGCCGCTCTTGGAGCGGGACTTCGCCCGGCTCGCCGGGCTTGGCTGGATCGGCAAGAACACGCTGCTCCTGACCAAGCCGGATGGGAGCTGGTTCTTCTTGGCCGCGCTGCTGACCGACGTCGAGCTAGATTACGACGCGCCGATGGAGGCCTCGCACTGCGGCACGTGCACGGCGTGCCTCGACGCGTGCCCGACCGACGCGTTCCCTCAGCCGGGCGTGCTCGACGCCTCGCGGTGCATCAGCTACCTGACCATCGAGCTCCGCGATCAGGTCCCCGTTGAACTCCGCCCTGGCATGGGCGATTGGCTCTTCGGCTGCGATGTCTGCCAGGACGTCTGCCCGTGGAACCGGCGGTCGCCCGAATCCCCGCTTGCTAGCTTCTCTCCGCAGCCCGGCGCGAACCCAATAGAGCTGGCGCCGCTCTTCGCGCTCGACGAGGCCGGCTTTCGACAACGCTTCCGCAAGACGCCGCTCTGGCGGGCGCACCGCCGCGGGCTGCTGCGGAGCGCCGCGATTGTGCTCGGCAACACCCAACCAGCGGGGGGTGTCGAGCTGCTCCGCACCGGGCTGCACGACAACGAACCCATTGTCCGCGGCGCGTCGGCCTGGGCCCTGGGGCAATACGCCAGCGACTCAGCCCGCGCCGCCCTGTCAGAGCGGGCAAGCGTGGAAACCGATGCGGGCGTGCAGACAGAGATCGACGCGGCGCTTGCGGCGTGCTGAACCCGAAGCGTTGAAACCGCGTGTTGACGCCCCGCCTCCACGGCAGTCACAATGGTCGCCATGCAGCTCAAACCTCTCCAGATCGGCCCGATCTCGCTCGACTTCCCGGTGGTCCAGGCCGCGCTTAGCGGCTACAGCGACGGACCCATGCGGCAGATCGCCCGCCGGCACGGGGCGCCGTACACGCTGTGCGAGGTGATGCTTGACAAGTTTGTCGCCGAGCTCAAACCCCGCCGCAAGACGCGTCACTTCCTGCACATCGCCGAGGAGGAGCACCCGGTCGGCGGCCAGCTGATGGGCTCCGACCCCGCCATGTTCGGCCCCGCATCGGAGCGGATGGTCGAGGCCGGATTTGACGTCATCGACATCAACTTCGGCTGCCCGGTGAAGAAGGTGCTTGGCCGCTGCCGGGGCGGGTTCCACCTCAGCCAGCCCGAGGTCGCGATCGAGATCATCAAAATCGTCCGGCAGACCGTTCCGGACCACATCCCGGTGACCGTCAAGATGCGCCGCGGCATCGACGACACCTCCGAGAGCCGGGACAACTTCTTCCACATCTTCGACCGTGCGTACGAGCTGGGCGTCGCGGCCACGACGGTGCACGGCCGCACGGTCGAGCAGCGCTACGACGGCCCGTCGCGGTGGGAGTTCCTCCGCGAACTCAAGCAGCACGCCGGCGACCGCGTGGTGCTGGGGAGCGGCGACCTGTTTACCGCCCAGAGCTGCCTGGACATGATCGAGTACACCGGCGTCGACGGGGTGACCGTCGCCCGCGGCGCGATCGGCAATCCGTGGATCTTCCAGCAGACCCGGGCGCTCGCCGCCGGCGAGGCGATGCCGGACCCGCCATCGCTGTTCGAGCAGCGGGATGTCATCGCCGAGCACTACCGCCTGGCCGAAGAACTGTACGGCGCCGAACGCTGTGTGCCCGACATGCGGAAGTTCTGCATCAAGTACTCCAAGCTGCACCCGAACCACGCCGAGGTCCGCGGCGATTTCTGCCGCGTCAATCAGGCGGGCGCCTGGCGCGAGGTGCTCGACAAGTGGTACGCCGAGGACCTGCCCGGCGTGCACCCTGAGATCGACGAGCCTAACCCGCTGTCGCGCGACGCTGCGCTGGCCGCCAGCTGCGGCTGAGTCGCACGCCGTCAGGGTAGCGGACCGCTCTTGGCGTTGAGCCAGTAGCGCTCGGCGTACGCGTCGATCGCCTTGGCGCCGAGGAGTGTCTCGACCTGGCGTTCTCCCGAGAAGCGGTTGGCGGCCGTGTAGAGGTCCACCCGCAAGAAATCGCCCAGCCTAGCGGAAGACTGAATGCTTCGGGCCAGGGCGATGGTCGTCCGCCGCTGCGGGTAGAGCGGCGCCCATGAGTTGCCCAGCGACCACTCGTCAAGCCGCAGCCGCCGCCAGTCGGATTGCTCGTCCGCATCGGGTGTTGGCGCCCGGCCCGTCGCCTCGTCCGGACTGTCGAGCGGCAGCGAATCGGGCAGCCGATCCACTACGCTGCGGTGCACTAAGACCTCGGTCCGCTCGCCGCCGGGTGCATAGAGCCCCCACGATGGCCAACGGTCCCACCAGCCTAGCGGCCGGGTCAGCGGGCCAACAATCGCCAGCACAACGATCCCGACCGCGACCGCCGGCGCCCAACTCGGCCGGGCCCGAACGGCCTGCATGCCTGCGCTGCGTATCGGCGGCCCAAACAGCAGCCACAGGTGCGTGGGGAAGACCAGGTTCCACAGCAGCACGCCGGGACGATGCCCCAGGCCCAAGGGCCCGAGCACCAGCACGGCGCCGGCGTGCATCGCGGTCGCCAGCAGCAGTCCTACGCGGCGGGTCTTGCGGAAGCACAACAGCGGGGCGATCAGTCCTTCCGCAACGGGCATCGCGAGCGCTAGTCCGAACACCAGCCAGACCGGCCACTCCCGAGGTGAAAGGCCAACCCAACCGGTTGCCGCCTCGAGCATCTGCCGGCCGAGCGTTGAGGCGAACGCGTAGTCTAGTTTTGCTACCGCCGAGTAGAAGTAGACGCTCACCGCCAACGCCCTCAGCAGCCGCACCGCCAAGGTCGGGCCAGCGGTCAGCAGCACCACGGCCATGATCAGCAGGTGGTAGGCCCACGGCTGCCAGCGGAGCTGATCAAGCAGCATCAAGCCGCCCAGGCAAACGACCCCATAAGCCAGGCCGGTCTGGCATTTACCGCGGAGCACGCAGAGCGCGCCCCAGGCGGCGCCCGCCAACAGCAACGGGCCAACAAACGGCGGCGTGCGGAGCCAGTCGGCGGCCGGCACTGCAGGCAGGCGGGCGGCTCCGGACCACAGCGGCCAGGTCACCCCGACCAGCAGCGGCGTCGCGACGGCCCACAACCGGGCCAGCCACGCGGCGCGGCCGGTCGAGTGTTCGTCGGTTACGGGTGGGAGATCGCTCACGCCACCAGCATAGGCGAAGCGGTCTAGCGGAGGAATGACGGCAGGTACGACTTCCAGCCCCGGGCGTTCTTCGGCTCGTCCTCTTCTTCGGCAGGCGCCTGCTGCTCGGCCGCCACCTCGACCTTGCGTTCGACGATCGGCGTGTGCTGCTGCAGAAACTCGGCCCAGTAGCAGTCGAGCGTGCGCTGGCAGTCGGTGACGCGGCTGTCGCCCAGCGCTGTCTTGGCCGATTGCAGAACGTGAACCAGCGCCAGCCGCTGGCGGCGGGCCTCGCCGCCGAGCTCGTAGTCGAGCGGGAACGAGAGCGACTGCAGCTCGAGCTTGTCGATCGAGACCTCCAGGTCGCGGGCCTCAAACTCGATTTGCATCGGACGCGCCGGGCCGAGCGGCAGGTCCTCGGCAAACACAAACTGCCGCCAGCCGTCGCTCTTGGAGAGGGTATCTCCGGCAATCGTGGTGAAGAGCTCCTCCCCCGGCTCGCCGGTAAGGTACCTGATCGTCAGTGCGCTCTTTTCCGAGTGGCGTTCGACCCGCACGAAGAAGGTCATCACGAGCTGGCGCGTGTCGGGCGGCGTGAACGGCGCGCTCGAAAGCTTGATCGGCTGCCCACCGGCGGTGATCGACACGCTCGACTTGCCGTCGACGGCGCTGTCGGTGCTGACGGCGATCGTGCCCGCCGCTGCGGGGCCGGCCCGCCGCCACCCGGTCGGCAGCCCGTCGGCGGCGACCTCTTCGAACGACAGGTTCGGGCAGCCTGCAAACCGGAGCTTCGCGTTCAGGTCGCGGAGGCCGAGCTGATCGACCTCGGCCGACAGCGTCTTGAGCGCCCCGGGCTGGGTCTCGCTGCGGACGCCAGCGATGGTCACCCGTGGGTTGTCGAAGCGGTAGGCGGCCACGCCGTGGGGCGGCAATTCGAGCGGCCAGGCGTGCTTGCCGGGCTCGAGCTTGGCGAGCGGCATCGCCTCGCCGGCGTCGGCCGTCAGCCGCTGCCCCGTGCTCGCCTCGGGGGCGTCAAGTGTTAGGGTAGCCTTCAGCGGCCAGTCGCTCGGGTTGCCGACCAGCAGCACGACGTGCTCGTCGCTGGCAATCGTCCAACCCGCCAGTGGCTGGGCAGGCGACGCCGACGCGGCGGACCCATCGGCCGGAGTCTGGCGGACTAACCTGCGGAGCGGGATTGCCCCGTCGGCTAGCGAGAGGCAGGTGCAGTCTTCCCAGAGGCCGCCGACCGGCGCGTCGCTCACCAAGGCAGTCAACGCGGCGGGTGCCTGACGGCCGAACGCGACCCGCTGGTGAGTGGCGGCGGTGAAGGTCCGCTCGGAGCCGAACGGGCTGCGGGCCTTGAAGCCTGGTAGGCTGTCGAGACGCTTGCCGCGCAGCAGCGTGCAAACGCTGTGCGGGTCGTCGAGCTTAGACGCCGAGTCGTGCCAGTGCAGCGCGTTCTGCTGCATGGGGAGCGCCGCCAGGTTCAGGTTGTCAGACAAGTCGGCGTACCGCGGCACAGAGACTACCAGGTTCGGCGGGCCGGCGAGCAGCGTGCGGTCGACGCCGCGTTCGCGGAGCAGTACGTCAAGACTTAGACGCTGCTCGAGCCGCGGCCGCAACAACCGGCGCCCCGCGGCGTCGTCCAGCAGGTCATCGGTTAGCAGGTAGAGGTTTGCGGAGGGCTCCACCGCGGCGATGGCGCGGGCCATCTCGCCGTAGAGGGCCGCCATCGACATCGCCCGCCACTCGCGCCATTCGCGCCACGGGTCCTTAGGGTCGCCGGCCAGCGCGCGTCGCACGTTCTCGGGCGTGCGGGGCGTCTCGGCGGGCCAGCCGATCCGTTTGGCGGCCAGGTACTCGTCAACCGTCCGGGCGTCGGCGCCCCACAGGTCGCCGCGCAGCGCGACGTGGCTCCGCGGGCTCAGCCGCACCGCGACTCCCGCAAAGCACTCGTGCCCGCGGCAGTGCTCGGCCAGTTCGGCAACGGCGGCCACCGACTCGCGGCGGACGATCGGGTGGAGGGGGTTGTACTGCACAAGCGAATCGTCAGGCGTCCGCCCGTCGACGTCGACCAGCCTGGGCGTTGGATCGCCCGCGGCCAGGGCGGCCTCGACCGCCGGCATCGCCGAGGCGAAGTCCACCGCCAACGTCAGACTCAGCCCGCGGCGGTCGAACTCTCTCAGCAGCAGTTCGAGCAGGTCTTTGCGCGGAGTGTCTACAACCCCGGTGGCGACAATCTGCCAGTCCATCCCACTCTGACTGCCGAGCACGCGGGTTGGGTAGACGACGCCCTCTGCCGCCGCCACGGTGATCGTGGCGCCGTTGTACCCGCCCTGCTCAACGTAATCGGCCGCCCGCACGGCGGCGTCGTAGAAGCACCGCCAGTCCTCAAACACATACCGCCCGTCGGCCGCCGGCGTCTGGGTGGCGCCGACCAGCTTAGTGAGCTGGCCGCTGGTGAAACTCGCCAGCAGCGGGCGTTCTCCCGCGTGACGGCCCTGCGCGACGAGCGGCTCCCTTGACAGCGACTTGACGCGCACGCTGCCGTAGAACGCGGGGGCTCCGCCCGGGTTGCTCACCACCAGCATCGGCGAGTCGGTTTTCGGCCAGAACAAACGCCGGACAACCACGCGGCCATCGCCGCCGCCGCGACCTTCGCCGGTTACCGCGGTCAGCGAATCGCCCAGCGGCGCCGCACGGCCGATGGCGTCGCGGTCGAAAAGGGACAGGTCGAGCGTCTGGGCCGAGCCATCGGCCACTTCAATTTCTAGCAGGTGCGCCGCGCCGGGGTGGTCGATCGGCAGCGGGTAGGCCTGCCAGCGACGCTCTTCGGGGCGGTCCGCCGGTGCGAGGCGGACCCACTTCCCAGACGCCTCGGTCACGAGCTCCGCGGGCTCGCTGCCGAGCGGGCCCTTGGGGAGCCACGGCACCCGCCGGGTCCATTTCCATTCCGGCATCCGCATCCACCACCGCGAGTTGGTCGGGTCGATCTCCACTACTGTGGTCGCCGCGTCCGATAACTGCGTCGCGGCGGAGTCGTCCCACACGACCACCTGGAAGGTGCGTTCGGCGAGCGGCTTGCTCGCCCCCTTGCCCCAGCCCCGCATGAAGCCCGAGGGCCGCCGGGCAGCAAGGCTCACCGTGTACACGCCCTCGCCCTGCGGCATGGAGAGCGTCATCGGCGCTCGGCAACTGCCGTCGGCGTCCGCGGCGGCGCGTTGCACGGCGGTCTCGAGTGGATCGCCGCCGCGGCCCGCGGAAACCTCGGCCTGCAGGTCGATCGGCGTGTGGGGCGGGAAGCCCGCCAAGGTCGAGTCAATCTCGAACGCGAAGCTCTCGCCGGGCTGGAAGATAAACTGCTCGCGGTCAGAGACCACCCGCAGCAGGTCGTCGGCGGCGCGGTAGATGCGGACAACGCCGCCTTCGGCAAGCTTTGCCTGGTAGGCGCCCGACGCGAGGTCGCGCAGGCGGGCGTCGGAGATCACCGGTTCGTTGCCGGGCGAGCTGAGGCGGACCCGCAACACCCCGTCCGGCGGGCCAATGGCGGTCACGTCGAACGCGCCGCTCGAGCGGGGACCACCGGGCGAGATCTGCACGCCGCCCGATTGTTCGATGGCGATCGTCGGGGTGTCGGCTCGGCCGCCCCACGGGCGGAGCTCGGCGAGCGAGCCGCCGTCGATCGACGCCTCGCCGCTCCAGGCGGTGGCGTCCGGGCCGCCGTCCCAGTAGACACGCAGCCGCAGGCGGATCGCACTCGCGTTCTCGGTCGGGGTCACGTCCGACGCGGCTTCCTGGCCATTCGACTCGGGGAGACCGCCAACGCACAGCAGCATCAGGGCGCAGCAGCCCAGCCCGACCATCAGCGGCCGGAACGCGATTCGGTAGTGACGCCCGCTCAAGGGGCGATACCGGGACGGCATGCGGACTTCCTTGTCCAAACGCGGGCTGATGCGAACCGCCCGTGACTCCGGCCCCATCCTTGGGACCGGTTCAACACCTGCGGCGGATTGTAGTTGCGTCGACGCCAGCACGCCATAGCGATCGAGGTATAGGGTCACCGCGTTGGTTCGAATGCAATCGCCATGCTGGCGCCCCGGCTTTCGCCTTTACAGCATCGACGCCGCGGACTATGGTCCGCCGCTCGCTAGCTCCCCCTCACGCCTGCGGAAACCGGAACAGAACCGCACGCTGAAAGGAATCTTGCCATGCCATCCGCAATCACATCACTCCTGGGCGTCGCGCTGGCCGCGTTGCTTGCCACGGGGTGCCAAAACCAGCAGGGCGCCGCGGCCAACCCGTTTGCCTCGGCAGACCGGGTGCCGCCCCCAGCGACACGCATCCCGTCCTCACCGGCGCCCCAGCCTTACTACCAGGGCGCCGACGACGACGTTGCGCCGCCTGCCACGTTCGTTGCGGCCCCCACCGCCCAACAGCTGCAGCCGACGCAGCGTGCTTCCACACCGCCCGCGACCTTCGCCGCCGGCGAGAGCGCAATTGGCCTGCCGACCGACAACCAACCGCTCAGGCTCGGTACCCCGGCGCAGCAGTCCGCGCCGGCGCAGGTTGGCGCGTCGGCTCAACTGGCCGCCGCTTCCTCTCCGCCGGCCATGGCTCCGGCGGCTATGCAGGCACAGCAACCGCCGACTAGCCCCGATTTTTCTCCCGTCACGCCGCCGGTAAGCCTCGCCTGGGGCGCCGGTTCGCCTCCACCAGCCACCTACGCAGCGTCGCCCGCCGCGGTGACGCCGCCGCCAGCAGATCCCGCTATGGCCTACCAGCCGGCGCCGCGGGTCCGTCTGCCAGGCTACGCGACCCCGGTCAGCTACCAGGCTCCGGTTGGCCAGGCCCCCACCAGCCAACCCGCCGCCGGACCAATCGGCACAGTACAAATCACCGAACTCCCCACGCCCCACTACCAGCAGCCGGCGCCCACCAACGCCGCCGCCACTGGCGACGGGTTCCAGCCCCGCGGGGCGTCGCCCCGCAGCACCCCGACGCCGGTCACGCCGAGCGTCTTCTGACGCGGGCAACCGTTCCCCTGCCGGCCGCCATGACCTACGATTGAGGCAGACCGCTCCCGTGGGCCGCTTGCCCGCGCATCCGCCACCAGCCTCACGCCAGGCGACTGCTCCTCCGTGTCGACCGTCCCCACCGGCTCATCGCGTCAGATCCAGCGCCTCGTCGGCAGCCCGCTGCGCCGTCGGCTGGCGAAGTGGTCCGCCTGCCTGCCCGCCATCGCCGCCCGCGAGCCGGAGCTGCAGGAGCTGAGTGACTACGACCTGCGGAAAGAGAGCCTGTCGCTCCGCTACCGCGCCCGCAGCGGCGAGCCGCTCGACCGGCTGCTGGTCGAGGGCTTCGCGCTGGTCCGCGAGGCCGCCCGACGCACTAAAAACATGCGGCACTTCGACGTGCAGTTGCTGGGTGGCGCCGCCGCGCACCACGGCTCCATCATCGAGATGCAGACCGGCGAGGGCAAAACCCTCACCGCCACGCTGCCGATGTACCTCGCCGCGCTCGACGGCAAGGGCGCCCACCTGTCGACCGTCAACGACTACCTTGCCGCGCGCGACGCCGAGCTGATGGAGCCGGTCTACAAGGCGCTCGGCATGTCGATTGGCGTGATCCAGCAGCAGCAGGCCTCTGACCAACGCCGCAAGGCGTACTCGTGCGATGTCACCTACGGCACCGCCAACGAGATGGGCTTCGACTTCCTCCGCGACCGGCTGCTGAAACGCCGCATCGAGGAGGGCGAGCGGGACCTGTTCGGCGAGATGCTCGGCGGCCAGGGCCGCGACAGCGAGAAGCCCGTGCAGGGCGACCTCCACTTCATGCTGGTCGACGAGGCCGACAGCATCCTCATCGACGAGGCCCGCACGCCGCTGATCATCAGCGCCGCGCCAGGCGAGGACGAGGAGATCGCCGCCGAGGCCTACCTGTGGGCCGCGGAGGTCGCCCCCCGCTTCGAAGAGGACGAACACTTCGACTACGAGGACAAGGAGAAGCGGGTCGACCTCAACCTGGCCGGCCGCCGCCTGGTCCGCGAGCTGAAGAAGCCGGCCGCCATGGACCGGCTGCCGCTGTCCGAGATCTACGACTACGTCGAGCGGTCGGTGAAGGTCGAGCGCGAGATGATCCTCGACCGGCACTACGTCGTCCGCGACGGCGAGATTGTCATCGTCGACGAGTTTACCGGTCGGTTGTCGGAGGGCCGCAAGTGGCGGGCCGGCCTGCACCAGGCGATCGAGGCCCGCGAAGGGGTCGAGATTACTTTCGAGACCAACCAGGCTGCGCGGATCACCATCCAGGACCTGTTCCTCCGCTACCAGCGACTGTCCGGCATGACCGGCACCGCCAGCACCTCGGCCCGCGAGCTATCGAAGATCTACGAGGTGTACGTCACGCCGATCCCGACCAACCGCCCGCCGATCCGCCAGCAGCTGCCGACCTTGGTCTTCGGCAGCGCCGATGAGAAGTGGAAGGCGATTGTCGAGGACGTCTCGGAGCAGCACGCTAACGGGCGCCCGGTGCTGATTGGCACCCGCTCGATCGACAAGAGCGAGCACCTGGCCAAGCTGCTCGGCGAGCGCGGCATCGAGGCCACCGTGCTCAACGCCCGGCATGTCGCCCGCGAGGCAGAGATCGTCGCCGCGGCAGGCGAGCGGGGCAAGGTCACGGTGGCGACCAACATGGCCGGCCGCGGCACCGACATCCGCCTGGGCGAGGGCGTTCACGAGCTGGGCGGCCTGTATGTGATCTGCACCGAGCTGCACGAGAGCCGCCGCATCGACCGCCAGCTGGTCGGCCGCTGCGGCCGCCAGGGCGACCCCGGCGCTTTCCGCCAGTTCCTCGCCCTCGACGACGAGATCATCCTGCAGGGCTTCGGCCCCAAGAAGGCCGCCAAGATGACGGCGATCGGCGCGAACAAGGTCGGCCGGCTGTCGGGCTACGACTCGGTGTTCTACAAGGCCCAGGCCAAGATCGAGCGCCGCCACTTCCGCGACCGCAAGGTGCTGCTGTACCACGACAAGGAACGCCAGAAGGTCCAGCGGGCGATGAGCCAGGACCCGTATCTGGACTCGCCGGGTTAACAAGGCCTGCCATGCTCCGCAGTACGCCGCCATTCGCCGTTGCCGCCTTGCTGCTCGCCGGCGTCACCGGTTGCTCAAGCGAGGAGTCGAGGCTTAACGAGGCAATCGCGAAGCTCGATCCCAACCAGGAGTACCTGCCCGCAGAGGTCGAAGCCCTCCTGTCGGCGCCGCACGAAACCGAGCTGCTGTCGCTCAACCCCGAGTGGCTAGACGACCCGCCCGACGACAGCTTCCATCGCTTCGAGGTCCTGGGCCAGACGCCGCTGACGGCGGAGGAGTCTGCTGCCTTCTTCGAGGCCCTCCGCGCTGGCGTCGCTACCCGCCCCGATCTGCCGCCGCCCGATTGCTTCAATCCGCGGCATGGCGTCCGCATCACCAGCGGCGACCAATCCCTCGACATCGCCATCTGCTTCGAGTGCGAGCAGATTTACTCCTACCGGGGCGACGAGCAAATAGGCAGCAGAGAAACCTCCGTGCTGCCGGCAACGCGATACCGGGAGGCAGTTAGCGAGCACGGGCTGACCGCTGCTCCATCAGCCCAGTAGCTGGTGGTCCTTGGGAGCCGATACTGCCCGCTGATAGAAAGAGGCGCCGCCAACGGGCCCTTGGCATGGTAAAGTACATGTGACCGACCTTATTCCAGCCGCCCGCGTGGACTCCCATGTTATCCGCTAAAGGCACCTACAGCATGCTCGGCAAAGAAACGCTCTGGCAGGCGGCCGAGTCCTCGCACGCGCTGCTGGATGGCGTTGGCGTGTCTCACGCGATCGTCGACGGGGTTGCCGTCTGCCTACACGGGTATCAGCGCAACACCATCGATATCGACCTGCTGGTCCGCAACGACGACTCGGAGAAGCTCCGCAATGCGTTCACTGCATCAGGGTGGACCTGGGACGCCGACCAGAAGCAGTTCTCAAGTGAGTCGGGCGCTGTAGTCCAGTTCCTGATCGCGGGAGAACGCGCAGGGCGTGGCGCCGACGTCCGCCTACCAGACCCAGATGACGCCGACTCGGTCACTGTCCTCGAAGGTCTGCCGGTGCTCAACCTCGCGCGGCTCATTGAATCGAAAATCGCCTGCGGGCAGGGCGACGCCCGGCGGATGCACAAAGACTTTGCCGACGTTGTCGAGCTGATCGCTCTTAAGAAGCTCAACCGCTCGTTCGAGCGGAAGCTGCACCAGTCGGTGCGTCCCGCGTTCCGTGAGCTGCTCCAAAACGCTCGCGGCAAGTGAGCGGGCCTGTCAGCCGAAAGCGATTTCAAGACTTGAGCACGCTGTTTAGGCCAGCACGGACTCAACAAAACGCGACAGCAGCCCATTCGCCTCCGGCGTTTCCTGCAAATGCACCGTCAGCTCCGCGAGCGTCATCCCCGCGAACTGCTCGACGTAGCGCGGGTAGGCCGCCAGCCGCTGCAGGATGGTGTCGCGAGTCAGTTCGGGGTGGAACTGCGTGGCGTAAATCGGCTTGTCGGCGAACGTGTAGGCCTGCTCTGGCACGCGATCGGTAGACGCCAACAGCACCGCGTCGGGCGGCAGGCGGGTAACGTGGTCCTCGTGACCGGCGAAGCCGAGGAACCGCGGGGGCAGGGCGCCGAACACCGGGTCCTGCCGGCCGTGTTCGGTCAGCGTAAGCTCGACGTTGCCTAGCTCGGCGTTGGCGGGGTCGTGCTCACAGCAGCCGCCGATCGCGCGGGCAAAGGCCTGGAACCCCCAGCACGAGGCAAACGTTGGCTTGCCCTGATCGTGCAGCAGGCGGAGCCCGTCGAGGATCCGCTCGAGCCACTCCCCCTCGCCGGCCGCCGAGTAGTCGCCGCTGCCGCCGATCAGCACCGCGTCGTGCTGGTCGACGAGCGACTGCGATGGGAAGCCGCCAAGGACGCTCTGCGGCGTAACCCGTGACGCGTCGCAGCCCAGCGCCGCGGCGAAGCAGTTAATCTCCTGCCCAATGATCGGGTCGCCCTCGTTGCGGACCTGCAGCAGCAAGAAGCGGGCGTTTCCGGACAGGCTCACTTGATGGCGATCCCCGTCACTTCAACAATGCCGGCCTCGATCACGTCCATCATGCGGTCGATCTCCTCGAGGCTGATCGCCAGCGGCGGCATCACGTAGACCATGCCGGGCTGAGGTCGGATCCACAGGCCGTGCTCCAGTGCGTAGGCGGCGACCTTGCGGCCCACTTGGTGTTCGGCGACGTAGTCGGCCGCGGCGATGATGCCGGTCTGCCGGGCGTTGGTGACCGCCGGGTGCTCGGCCAGACGGCAGAACCGCTCGCCGAGGCGGGCGATCTTCGGCTCGAGACCCGCCAGCGTCTGCTCGCTCTCGAACAGGTCGAGGCTCGCCAGTGCGGCAGCCGCCGACGCCGGGTTCCCACAGAAGGTGTGGCCGTGGTACAGCGCCCGGCCGCTGGCCGCGTCGCCGAGGAAGGCGTTGTAGATCTTGGTCCGGGTGAGGGTGGTCGCCATTGGCAGGTAGCCGCCCGTTAGCCCCTTGCCGAGGCACAAGAAATCGGGCGAAACACCGTCGTGCTCGCAGGCAAACATCCGACCGGTCTTGCCGAAGCCGACCGCGACCTCGTCGAGAATCAGCAGCACGTTGTACCGGTCGCACAGCTTGCGGAGGCCTCCCAGGAAGCCGGGCGGGTGCATCACCATGCCGGCGGCGCACTGCACCAGCGGCTCAATGACCACCGCGGCCACCTCGTCGGCGCGCTCGGCTAGCAGCCGCTCGGTCTCGCCCAGGTAGTAGTCGCACGCCGCCTCGGGCGCAACGCCGGCGGGCAGCTTGTGCCGGTCGGGGCCCGGCGCGTAGACCGCGTCGAACAGCAGCGGCTTGAACAGGGCGTGGAACTTGTCGATGCCGCCAACGCTCGCAGCGCCGATGGTGTCGCCGTGGTAGGCGGCGCCGAACGCCAGGAAGCGGGTCTTCGCCGGCCGCGGTTCGGGGCACTGCTGCCAGTACTGGAAGGCGGTCTTCAGCGCGACCTCGATCGCCGACGAGCCATCGCTCGAGAACAGCACCCGGTCGAGCCCCGCTGGCGCGATACCGACCAGCCGCTTCGCGAGCCGCACGGTGGTGTCGCAGCCCATGCCGAGCGACGTGATGTGGGCGCCGCGGGCGAGCTGCTCGCTGATCGCCTGGTTGATCGCGGGGTGCGCGTGCCCGTGCACGTTGCACCACATGCTGCTGGCCCCGTCGAGGAACCTCCGGCCGTCGGCTCCAATCAGCTCGCAGCCCTCGGCCGCGGCGATCACCAGCGGCTCGTACTCGTGCATCTGGGTGAACGAGTGCCAGAAATGGGCAACGTCCCAGTCAATCAGCTGCTCGGGGGTCGGCGCATCACGGCCAGGCGGGTCGCTCATCCCCAGCTCACCTCGACCGGCGTGCCGGCCCTGACGCCGAGCATCGCGGCGGCGCTGTCGTTGACGATGGCCAGCTCGAGCCGGTCTGTCGAGCCAACGAGTGCGATCAGCGTCATCTCGGGCTGATCGCCGTAAGTCGAGTACAGGCCCATGGTTTGGTGCCCGTCGCAGTGGATCTGCAGCGTCTCGTCCCGCGGGGCGCCCTCCAGCATCACGCTAGTAATGTTCGTAATGAGGTTGCCGAAGGAGTCGACCTCCACCACCTCGCCTTGAATCCGATCCCCCACGCGTTCCGCCCTTGGTTCGGGAAGCAGTATTAGCTTATCCGTTGGTTTATCGAGTGTATCAGGGCCTAGCGAGTCAGGGCATAGTCCCAGGCCCAACTTGGCCGCCACAGGCGCCATAATGTCGCGTCCGTGGAAGGTTGAGCTCACCTCTGGCAGCCAGTGTTCCCGGTTCTCGATGACCACCATCTTAGAGGCCGCGTACATCGAGGCCAACCTTGTCAGCAGGCCGTTGTTGGGCAGGACGAACCGCCAATCCCCGAGTTCGACGTACACAATCTGCCGATCGGTGCCGACGCCGGGGTCGACCACCGCCACATGGATCGTCCCCGCCGGGAACCAGGGCGCAGCGGCCGCCAGAGCCGCCGCCCCCGCCGCGATCGATTGGGCCGGAATACTGTGGGTCAGGTCCACAACGACGGCCGCTGGGTTAATCCGCGCGATGACCCCCTTCATCGCCGCTACGTAGTAGCTGCCTTCGCCAAAGTCGGTGGTGAGCGTAATCAAGGCCATCGTCATTCAATGTAACGCTTGCTCGCCATGGTTGGCGCCGAATGGCCCCTTCAGACTCCTCCAATTGATCGCCAACGAGTCGCGCTGTGAAGCGACGTTGGCTCCGCGCGTCGGGCAAATTTTTTTTTGACTTTTTTCAACGAACGCATCGTCGCGCGCTCCTTGCGTGGCAACGTCGGCGGTCTGCGCTCGTGCTTCATCAATCACTCCAACGCGCTGCAAGAGCTCGGCGCTGTCGCGCTGCGCGCGATCTTGATGGGGCCAACCAGATGGACCTTCCACGCTATGAGCATCACCAAAAAGCAGTGTCCTCTACCCTCCAAGATTGGCGTGCAAGTGAGCTCAAACCACCCATCGCGGACGGCCGCATCCGGTGCCTTCGCGGCCCTTTTCCCAGGGGTGTCCAGCAAACGCAAGCCACTTCGAGGAAACGACTTACGAAATCTCCTTGCTTGCCCTCTGGGCGAGAGCCTACCATAGAAGTGACGCTCAACCAGGGCGTCGGCCCCCCTATCTAGCCGTCGGAGAACGGCCCAGCGATGCGACGCTGACCTCGTTGGTCACTCCTCTTGGTAAGACGCCTCGAGGGCCCCTCTAGCATCGCGTGAGTGTGGTTCGTTTGAACGCCCGCGCTATTAACCATGAAGCACCACAGCAACGCACGTGCCAAAACATCGAAGGCAGTCGCCCGAGGCCGCAACGCGACTCCAGCTGCACGCTTCAAACAGCGCGCACGACCCCAATCGCGCCGTTGTGTTGGCAGCCAAGACGTCGCGCAGCCGTTCAGCCCACCGGAAGACTGGCACGAGCCAGTAGGAGCAGGGGATCCCTACAAGGTCGTGGTCCAGGACCCCGGCTACGGATACCGCCATGTGGTCACCCCGGACGAGGTGCGTGACCGACTGGCCCAGCTCCCCGAGCACTTCCTCGAGGGCCTGGAGATCATCCAGCTCTCGCGGGTGACCCGCAAGAAGCAGAGCTTCCCATGTTACGGCATGCAGTGGGGGGCCACGCTGTACCTCTACCCGCTCGAGGAATCCCTGGTCGAGACCTTCTACAGCCCGCCGCGGCCCGAGACCGTCACCGAATCGCAGATGTACGGCGGTCGGTGGGGCCAGCCGGAGCCGGGGGTGTGGACCCTCACCTGGACCGAGGAAACGGTCCGCGACTACTACCTCAACAACATCCTGATCCACGAGCTGGGGCACCTGTTGGACGAGCGGAACTCGTCCTACACTGACCGCGAGCGGTACGCCGAGTGGTTCGCGATCCATTATGGCTACTTGGCCACCGGCGGCCGCCAGAGCCGCCGCCCCCGCCAGAAGGTGAAGCGGCGGCACCACGCCAGCTAGCCCCCTGCTGGGCCCTGCTTGCCGCCTAAGGCCGAAAGAGGCCCAGCGGACCACGCCACGCAAAGCTATTTTGCCGCGGCGGCGGCGGATTGATTAGAATTACAGGCCTGGCGTCCCGGTACTCACCAATGGCAGGGCCTATGCAACGCTCAATCTCGTGGAATCTGTGCGCGGCCGCCGCGCTCCTCGCCCTGCTGCTGCCTACGCTCGGACTCGCCGCGACGCTGCGGGAACAACGGGACGAGCTCCGCCGCGCGACCACCCTGCTCAAAGCGGCGGTGCGGCTGGCCGAGCGTGACCGCGGCGACGACGCGACGGCCCAGTTCACCGAGGCCCAAGAGAAGATCCAGGAGGTCGCCAAGGAACTCGACCCTAAGCTGCAGCGGACCTACGCTCGGGCCGCCGAGCAGCTTGCCGAGACGCACCAGCAGCTCACCACCGCTGGGCTCACACTGCCGGAGCTCGGCTCGACCGAGCCCACCATGCCTGAGCAGCCCGCGGGCGAAGGGCGTCCGCCGCGCCGGGGCCGTTTCGACCAGGGCGACGTTAGCTTTGTCGAGCAGGTCGCCCCGCTGCTGGCGCAGAAGTGCGGACGCTGCCACGTCGACCGCTCGCAGGGCGGCTTCAGCCTGGCGACTTACAACAGCCTGATGCGTGGCTCTGAGGGTGGCCGCGTGCTGATCCCCGGCGAGGGGACCGGCGGCGTGATGATGGACAACCTCGAGTCGGGCGCCATGCCCCCCGGCGCGCCGCTCCGCCCGGAAGAGATGACGCTCATCTCCCGCTGGATCACGCAGGGCGCCAAGTTCGACGGCGCCGACCCCGACGCCAACCTCAAGCGGCTCGAGGCCGGTCCAAGCCCGGGCGAGCCGATGCAGGAGCAGCCGAAGCCGGCCGCCAGCCGGGCCACCGGCAATGAGACTGTCAGCTTCGCGCTCGATGTCGCCCCGATCTTGACGGACCGCTGCGCCGAGTGCCACGTGAACGACAACCGCGGTCAGCTCCGCTTTGCCGCTTACCAGCAGCTGATCGACGCGTCGATTGTCTCGCCCGGCGCCCCCGCCGGCAGCGAGATGGTCCGCCGCATCCAGCCCGACGCCGAGCAGCGGATGCCGCCGAACGGGCCGGCGCTCACCGCCGAGCAGATCCAAACGATCACCACCTGGGTGCAGGAGGGAGCCAAGTTCGACGGCCGGGCGCCCGGCGAACCGCTCAGCCGCAGCACCGCCGTGGTCCGGGCCGAGCGGGCCACGCCCGATGAGCTGACCACCATGCGGGCGGCGCTGGCGCTGGAGAGCTGGCGGCTCGGCATCCCCGATGAGCAGGCCCGCGAAGCAACGTCCGAGCGGTTTCTGGTGGTAGGCTCGATCCCGGAGTCGCGCCTCGAAGCAGTGGCGGCCGCCGCGGAGTCGCTGACCGACAACATGCAGAAGACCCTCGGCCTGGCGCCCGGCGCGCCGCTCGGTAAATCGAAGCAGACACTGTATTTATTCAACCAGCGGATCGACTACCGCGAGTTCGTGCTGATGGTCGAGAAGCGGCAGCTCGGCGACGACGCCGTCGGGCACGCCCGCTTCGACCCGGTCGAGCCGTACGCGTGCCTCACCCTGGCCGATGACGAGGACCCGTCCGGCGCCGCGCTCGCAAAGCAGGTCGCCGCGTTGGCCGTTGCCGAGCAGGCGGGCGGCCAAGCCCCAGACTGGTTTGTCGAGGGCGCTGCCCGCTACGCGGTCGCCAAGGCGATGCCGAAGGACCCGCTCAGCGAGGCCTGGATCGCGGGTCTGGTCGACGCGGCGAAGCGGATGACCAAGGCCGACGCCTTCATGGCCGGCGGCATGCCGCCGGAGGAAGCCGGCGTGGTCGCGATGCACTTTGTCGCCGGCATGGCCCGCAACGGCAAGGCGTTTCACGGCCTGCTCGAGGACGTCGGTGGCGGGCAAGGATTCGGCGCGGCGTTTGGCAAGCGTTACAACGCCTCGCCGCGGCAGGTCGCCGAGCAGTGGGCGGCGTCGCTCAAGCGGCGCGGCTAGCCGGCGGCTCGTAGGCCCGTGGCATCGCCTGGTTGCCGACCGCCAGGCGTAGCGCCTCGGTCGGATCGCTGGAGAGCTCTGCAAGACGCTGCCGTTTGCCTGCGATCTTCTTCTGCTCGCCCAGCCGCAGCGCCCAGTCGAGCAAGCCGGGCGCCATCGATTTGACGCCGTAGGCAAGACGCGCGAACGGCTCGAGCACGACCCGCCGCTGGTTGCGTTCAATCGCCCGCACGGCTCGCCGCGCGACGCACTCGGGCTTGGCGCACATAAAGCTCGGCGGGGTCCGCGGCTCGGCGCCTTCGGCCATGGGCCGGGCGGAGCTGAACAGGTTGGTGCGGACAAACCCGGGGCAGAGCGCCGTGACGCCCAGCCCCTGGCGGCCGTACTCGGCGCGGAGCGCCTCGCTGTAGCCGACCATCGCGAACTTGGTCGTGCAGTACAACGCGACCCGCGGCAGCCCCACCAGTCCCAGCACGCTGCAGACGTTCAGCACGTGCGACTGCGGGCGGGCCAGCATCCACGGCAGCAGCCGCTGGGTGAGCGTGATCCCGCTGACCAGGTTGGTGGCCAGCAGGTTGTGGCACTCCTCCGGCGGCATCAGGTGGGTGATGCCGTAGTAGGTGACCCCGGCATTGTTCACCAGGATGTCGACGCCCGCCCAGTAGTCGATCGCAAACTCCGCGGCGCCCTCGACCTCGTCCTGGTTGCGTAGGTCGCAGACGTGGGCCTCGACCTCGACGCCCAGCTCCGCGACCTCGTCCACGACGTCCTGCAGGCCCTCCTGGTTGAAGTCCAACAGGTACAGGTCGACGTGCTCCCTGGCCAGCCGCAGCGCGATCTCGCGTCCGATGCCCGACGCGGCGCCGGTGACGAGCGCCCGTTTTCCAGCAAGCTTTCGCATTGATAGTCGGTGGATCGGAGGATGGTTTCCGGGTGGCAACCGGCGCCGCCTAGGCGGCGGGCGCCAGCACGCGGGAGAACTCGCCCCGCTCGAGCGCCTCGGCCGGGATCGTGCGGCTCAGGTGGCAGCGGTCCTCGCCCCGCAGCAGGCAGACGCCCCACTTGTCGAGGTGGTACTTGCCGCCGTTGTACACGCTGCGATAGTACTTCTTCCCCGGGTACACCGCCACATTGGTTGGCGTGACCCGCAGGTTGAACGCCAGGCGGTGCCGGTTGGTGGTGTTGGGGGCCGAGCCGTGGATGCACCGCTCGGTGAAGATGATGAACTGGCCCGGCTTGCAGGGGACCTCGACGCACTCGGTTTCGTCCTCGGAGAAGTCGAGGTCGTACGAGGCGTTGTAGAAGCCCTCCTTGCCGCCAAACTTGATCTTGCGGACCCGGTCGTGCGTCCCCTTGGCGAACCGCAGGGCGCCGTTCTCGTGGGTCGACTCGTCGACCGCCACCCAGACAGTGACCTGGAAGATCTCGCTGCGGTCGGCTGGGAAGATGGCGGGGTCCTGGTAATCTTCCACCATGAACGTGCTGGCCTGGTGCCACTGGATGGCGGGGGCCCCGGGGCCCTTGTAGAAGATCTGCGAACGCCAGCAGTTGAGGTCGGCTCCCAGGATCTGGGCGACCCGCTCGGTGATCGCCGGGCTCTTCATGTAGTTCCACAGCCGCGGCATCTCGAAGTGCCGGTCGCGGGGGGTCACGAAGTTGTAGGTCTTGCTGGTGCGGCCCTCGATCGCCAGCAGGTCGGCCTTGAAGTCGAGCATCTGCTCGCGGCTGAACGCGTCGAACGGGCCGGCGAAGCCGTTGGTGTAGAAGCCCTTGAGCTGCTCCTGGCTCATCCGGTACTCGGGCGCGACTTCGGCCTTCGGAGCGATCTTCTCCGGCATCTTGAAGTAGCAGGGCTGGTCGATGTACGCGCTGGTCAGGCCGCTGCCGATCAGCTCGCGGAACATCTCGTAGTCCCAGTTGTTGACGATCGCCTTTATGTCGCGGGGCAGGATGTTCCGCGGCAGGCCGAGGGCCTTGTACCCCATCAGGCCGCCCAGACCGGCGCAAAGGGGCAACCGCTGCCAAAGAGGACGGACTTTGGGGTGCATGTTCATGGCAACGCTCCTGCGACTCACAAGGGGAGGGTGGGTCTTTGTACGGTCGGAACGCCAGCGGCACACTGGCAGGTTATTCCGGTTAGAGAGAGTTATCGGAATCTGCAGGCGGGGAGATTAGCAGCCCTCGACAAACCCGAGAATGAAACTCGGTGCGAGCTCCGCTATCGCCGCAGGCGCCCTGCCAGGGCAGTGGCGGTCAATTCAGCAACTGCCGGCAAAAACCACAGTCAGCCAGCAATCGGGCGTCGGCCACTGCGTGAAACCGCCTCTGAAAGCTGCTACAGTAAAACCTTCCGCCAGCCAAAGGTACCCATGAAGAACGCCCTCATCGCCCTCGCACTTGTCGCTGCGCTGCCGCTAGCACGGCTCAACGCCGCCGAGTGGTCGCCCCCCGAAAAGGCCAATCCGGGCGCCATCCTCAACGAGGCTCAGCGCGACGCCCGGGCGGGCCGGCACGCGGAGGCGCTCCAAAAGCACGTCTGGTACCACGAAAACGCGCTCGCCATCGAACCCGCGCAGTACGGCGTGCGGCTGTCGTTTGCACTGGGTTACTGGAAGGACCTGGCCGATGACTACCCTCCCGCGCTGGCGGAACTCAAGAAGCAGCGCGACACCGCCGGGCAGCGGGTTTTGGCGGGCAAGGAAGCCCGTGAATCGTTTCACGACTTCCAGTCGCTCAACGAGGTGCTAGAACAGGACGCCAAGACGGTCGAGCTGTTCGAAACGCTCGACAAGGAGCATCCCAAGACGGCCCGCGAGGTGTACGACATCGCCAAGGATGCGCTGCTCCCCGCCAAGAAGTATGAGCTAGCCGCCCGCTACGCGGAGCCGGCGAAAGAGATCAAGAGTATCCTCAGGGACTATCAATGGAATCTCGACTACGCCGCCTCCGAAGATAAGGAGTTCGCCGAGTCGCACCTTGAGTACGCCCACGACTCGCTGACGCACAACGCCGCCAGCCTGATCGCGTTGATGGCCGTTACGGACCAGCCCGAGGTCGCCAAGAAGCTGGCCGCCCAAGCCAAGCAGGCGTGGGACAACGAGGCCTTTCACCAGACAATTGACGGCGCGGTGGAAGGGAAGTTCCCCAAGGCTTGGCCGTGAGAGGAACGGTTTCGCGAGGAGAATGCGTCCTCCAGCAGAACGCGGTGTGAGGACGCGGCTCAGAGCCCTGGCGCGTCGTCGCAGGCATCAGCAAACGCAGCTACGAGCTCTGACGCCGAGGCCGGCCGATCGAATGGCTCTCGGCACGCCCCCTCGGGCATTGCCGACAGCTAGCTCCCCTACGAGCCGAGTTGAGAAGTTAGATGCGAGCCCCAGCCTGGCGTCCGCCGGACGAACCTGACCTACAGTCAATCCTCTTCGAGGCGGAGCGCGACAGGTACGCATCACGCGTCGAACTCGCGCTCCAAAAGGTCGTCTGGTGCTACGAGAATGCCACGCGGCTCGGCCCCAACTGTCACGGCTTCATGGTGCTGAAACAATGGTTCGATTTGACCAGATTCCTTCCGGCCGCGTTGGAAGCATTCTTGCAGGCTCGCGAGCGAACCCGAGAGAGGGTGCTGGCCGACGACGACTGCTGGCGACAATTCCACGAATACCGCGCGTTCAACCGTTACCTCAAAGCCGACAGCGACACCATCGACCTGTTCCTCCAGCTCCACGCAGAATCAAAGCCGATCGCGTCGCGGGTCTACTACCTCGCCAAAGACCTGCTTGTTGGATCTCAGCGCTACGAGCTCTGCGCGCACTATTCCTACCCGGCCGAAGAACTGCGGCTGGTCCTGGAGTCATTTCGGTGGGATCGCGAAGAACTAGCTGGCAATATCGCTGTGTTCTCAGTCACCGACGAGCTCCGCTGGGAGTTTGCGCGGAAGAGGCTAACGCGCGACGCGGCCAGCCTCATCGCCCTGATGGCCGTCACCAACCAGCCGCAGCAAGCCAAGAAACTCGCCGCCCAGGCCAAGGAGGCTTGGGACGACGAGGTCTATCATCAGACGATCGACAACGCGATCGCGGGGGAATTCCCCAAGCCGTTGCGTTGATCGCCCCTCTAGAGCGAGGCCCCAACCTCCCGTGCCTGCTGCTCGGCCTTCGCCCTGGCGGCCTTGACGGTCTCCGGGTCGGCCGCGGTCGCCGCGACGTTGACGACTTTAACGTCGGTGATGCCGACAAAGTTCAGCCAGCGGTCGAAGTAGGATCGTTGGTGGTCCATCGCCGTCATTGGCTCCGAGCTGTAGTCGCCGCCGCTGGCGTAAACCACCGCGGTGGGCCGGCCGCCGAGCTGCCCCTCGTAGCCCCCCTCGGGCAAGATCTTGAACGCCATGCCCGACTGCGACACCACGTCGATAAAGTGCTTCAGCTTGTAGGGGACGCCGAAGTTCCACATCGGCAGGCTGAACACGTACTTGTCGGCCGCCGCGAAGCGGTCGAACACCTGCTCGAGCCGGTCGTAGGCGGCCTGCTGGTCGGCTGTCAGCGGCTGGCCTCGCTTGGCGGCGTAGCTGGCGTTGATCGCGGCGTCGTCGAACTCGGGCAGCGGCGTGGACCACAGGTCCCAGGTCTCGACCTCGTCGTTTGGGTTCGCCTCTCGATAGGCATCGATTAACGCGCGGGCGACACTAAGCGAGTGAGAGCGTTCTTTGCGAGGCGAGGCCTCGATGTGCAGGAGCTTGGCCATGATCGTGCTTAGGGATTAAGGAATCGGAAGCTTGTAAATTTGGGTGGACGGCAACCGCTCAGTCCCCCCCCGGCGACGTTCGCCGCGAGTCTAGGCTCAAGGGACCGGAGCCGTTGGCAATCAGAAACAACATCGTGCCCATCAGCGACAGGTTCTTCAGGAACTGGATCATCTGGTCTTGCTTGGCCTGCGGGTCGTCCATGGTCCAGAAGTCGTGGAAGAAGTAGGTCGCTAGAATCAGGAACACAAGCAACAGTCCCGCCCCGAGTCGGGCCCTGTAGCCGACAATGATCGACAGCGAACCGGCGATCAAGAAGACAATCGCCCCGAACAGCATGACTTGCGGCGCGGGCACGCCCTCGGACGCCATGTAGCCCGCGACGTTATTGAACTGTGGAATCTTGTTGCCGACGGCGCTCATCAAGAAGATCACCGCGATCATCGCGCGGCCAACAACGGTCAGGACTGCATTGGCAGACATCGCAAACTCCAACTGGTTACGGGTTTAGTTCAGGTCGAACAGCATCACCTCGGCGCCGTCGGCTGAGATGATGCGCATCTGCTCGACGTCGCTCACCGCGGCGCCGTCGCCGGCGGACAGGTTATTGCCGTCTACGGCCGCCGACCCACGCAGCACCTGCAGCCAGGCGTGCCGGTTCGGGAGGAGCGGGTGCTCGATCGCGCCGCCGGCGGTCAGGTCGGCGAGGTACAGCCGCGCGTCCTGCTGCACCCGCAGCGCGCCCTCATCGGCGTCGGGCCCGGCGACCAGCTGCAGCCGGTCTCGCCGCCCGGCGGGGTCAAACAGCCGCTGCTCGTAGCTCGGCGTGAGGCCCTTCTCGCGTGGCAGCAGCCAGATCTGGTACAGGTGCGTCGGCTCACTCGAGGAAGGGTTGAACTCGCTGTGCAGCAGGCCCGAGCCCGCTGTCATCCGCTGCAGCTCGCCCGCCCGGATGACCTCGCCGTTGCCCATCGAGTCCTCGTGCCGGAGCTCGCCCGACAGCACGTAGGTGACGATCTCCATGTCGCGGTGCGGGTGCATGCCGAAGCCTTGCCCGGCGGCGACGCGGTCCTCGTTCATCACCCGCAGCGTGCGAAAGCGGGTGTGGTCGGGGTCGTAGTAGTCGCCGAAGGAGAAGGTGTGGTACGTATCGAGCCAGCCGTGGTCGAGGTGGCCCCGCTCATTGGCTTTTCTGATCTGGATCATTTCTTCCGAACTCCCTCGATTCGCCGCAGAGCCCTGGTTGAAGTGCCGCGGCCAACTACTTAACCAATCAACTATTTACTGAAAAACAGAACCCACTCAAAAAAACAGAACACCCTACGGAGCGCCGCTTGGTGCGTCGCCGGTCAGCGCGGACGACTGCCGGCACTTCTCTAGCAGCGCGATCAACTGCTTCTGCTCGGTATTGCTTAGGGGGGACATCGCACACTTGTGCAGCGCCAACAGCGGTTTGTCGAGCCGGCCGAGCACCGCCAGCCCCGGCTTGGTAATCTCGACATACACCACGCGGCCGTCCTGCTCGCACCGCCGCCGCTTGACCATGCCCTGGTCTTCGAGCCGGTTGATCAGGCCGGTGATCGCCGGCGCGACGCACAGCAACCGGCTGGCGATCTCTAGCGACGGCAGCGGGGCGCCCTCGCCGCGGAGGATCCGCAGCACGTTGTACTGCGAGCTCGTCAGGCCGAACTCGCGGAACAGCCGCCCGAAGCGGTTCTCCAGCTGGTCCGCTGTCCGCACCAACGACAGCGTCGCCTCCTGCTCGATCGAGTCGAACGGGTCGCGTTTCTTCAGTTCTTGCCGCAGGCGGTCGGGCATGGGGGGACAATTCACGAACAGAACATGCTGGGCAGCCAGTCTTATCGGCCGCCATTTAGTTTACACATAAACTATTTACGCGGCAAGCCCACAGAAGGTTCTTTCCGGAGAAATGACTCTCTGCGGCATTGGTCATCCGCTAGAATGCTGCTGCCTCGTGCCACCAGATGGAGTGCTAGCGATGCTCGATTACTTCGCCCTGTTGATCCTTATAGTCCTGGTTGCGACTGCGATCGCCGTCGTGCTGACGCTCGGCTACTTGCCGGGGCAGATCGCCCGCGGGCGCAACCACCCGCAGGCCGAGGCGGTGGGCGTCTGTGGCTGGCTGGGGCTGCTGACCGCCGGCGTGCTGCTGCCGGCGGCGTACGTGTGGGCGTTCTGGCGGTACCCGTCGACGCCGGCTCACCAGGCCACGACCGGCGAGGGCCAAGAGCAATGATCATCTTCCTCACGCTGCTGTATATCGGTCTGCTCTTCGCGCTGAAGGCAGCCGGCATTATCCGGCTGAACCTGGCCTGGAAGCTGTCGCCGATCGCCTGGTTTTTGCTGCTGAACGTGACGCTATTTGTGCCGCTGCAGTGGGGAGCTCCCGCCGGACCGGTTGGCGTGTTCCGCAACGTGATCGAGATCGTGCCCGCCGTGTCGGGACAGGTGACCGAGGTGCCCGTGACACCGCTCACCGAGGTCGAGGAGGGCGACCCCCTGTTCCAGATCGACCCCGAGCCATTCCGCGACGACGTCCGCCGACTGACCGCCGCGCTCGACGAGGCCCGCCAGCAGCCCAAGCTGCTGCAGGCGTCGGTAGAAATAGCCGAGGCCGCGGTCGCACGGTCCGAGGCCGAGCGTGACCAGGCCAGCGCTAAGCTCGGCCGCAGCAAGCGGCTGGTCGGGAGCGGCGCGGTGACCCAAGAAGAGTACGAGGCCGACCTCCGCTCGGCTGTGGTCGCCGATCGGGCAGTGAAGGAGGCGGCCGCGCGGCTCAACCAGGCGCAGGTTCAGTTCGACTCGGTCACCGCCGAGGGCGAGAACACCGCGGTCGCCCAGGCGACCCAGGCCCTCGCCCGCGCGCAGTACGACCTCGATCACGCCACGGTCCGGGCGCCAACCAAGGGCGTCGTGCAGCAGCTTGCCCTCAGCCCTGGCACGCGGGTGGCGGCGATGCCGATGCGGGGCTCGCTGCTGTTTGTCGAGACCGACCGCACGCGGATCGCGGTGGCGATCCAGCAGAACCAGCTCCGCTACGTCCGCGCCGACCAGCCGGCCGAGGTCGTCCTGAAGTTCCGCCCGGGCCGCACCTTCGCCGCCAAGGTTGTGGGAGTCGCGGCAGTCACCTCGGGCGGGCAGGTGCGCACCTCGGGCGTGGTGGAAGACATCACCGCCAAACAGCAACGCGCCGAGCCCTACCAGGTGGTGCTCGAACTGACCGACCCGAGCGTCGACGCCAACACGCTGCCGGGCGGCGCAGTCGGCGTCGCGGCGATCTACACCGACCACGTCACCTTCGCCCACGTGATCCGAAAGGTGATGCTGCGGATGACGGCCTGGACGAACTACCTGTGGTAACTGAAGCGGTGCGGTGGCGTCGCTAAACGACAAACAAACGGCTTCACGGAAGGTCAGGCAAGGATGTCCGGATGGATCTCTCGCAGCGTAAACATTTGCAAATCCAGGGCGCCGCTCGCCCGCCTCGTACCCGTTGCCATCTGCGCTGTCGGCTTTGGGCTATGCCTGGCGCCCCAGCGGCTGCCGGCCGAGGAGCCTAGGCAGGCCGGTAGGCGCGATACGGGCACTTCGCTCCAGGCGGCCACTTCGCTCCAGGAAGTCGCCGAGCGGCTGACGCAGATCGCCGACGCCGCCGCCAAGCGGGAACGCCAGTTCGCGAACCTCCACGTGAAGGCCCACATCGAGCCGCGCGGCGAGCGGTACGACATGGCCGTGCAGAACGGCCGGGGCCGGCTCGACCTGCACTTCACCAAGAGGCCGTCGGCGGGGACCACGACCTACTGGCTCGACGACGGCGTCGCCTTCTACAGCTCGAGCCGCAACACGCTCGTCATCGACCCGCCGCTAGCGCAGCGGGAGCGGATGCCGGCGTGGCTCTCCAGCCGGCTGGCATTGTTCTTCGGGGTTGCTTGGAACGGAGAGGTGCTGACGGTCAGCCAGTTCTGCCGCGAGCTCGCAAGCACGATCCGTGGCAACGAAATCGACACTGAACACTGGACTACTCGGGTGGTCGAAGGAAGTCCGCTTCGGATTGTTGTCGAAGGGAAAATGACCGAACCTCCGCACAACGCGTTCACCGAAGTTACGCTCGACCCAGCCAGGGGCTTCCTCATGACCGACTTCATCGAGCGGCAATCGGGCGGTCGAACGCCAAGAGACTACGTGAGCCACCGGCGCATCACCAGCGAGTACTCCGAACTTGCCCCGGGTGTATTCTTCCTCTCGCGCGGCGTCTGGACCCAGCGCGAAGCGGGAACGCTCGCCGAAGTGGACAACCGAGCCGAGGATTCTAAGGCAGAACTCACGATCGACTCCGTCGAGTACGGCGACTTCGAGCTGCCCGCCAACTACTTCGACGCACACCACTGGCCCGGCATCCGCAAGGGGTTGCAGGTTATCGACCACCGGACGAAGCCGTCGCTCCGCTTCGAGTACGGCGACAGCCCGTACGACCCGATGGTGTTGGACTGATGCGATGACTACCGATCGACGCCGGGCGCCACGCCTACGTAGGCATGCGAATTAGGTTCTGGGCGGGCTTCTCGCCGCAGCTGGTTTCCGTTTGCATTGCGACAACCAGTATCGGCATCGCACCCTGCTCTTTGTTTGCTTTGTTTCCTCCTGTTCTCATACGACTTTGGGAACAAGAGTCAGCACAGGTAACGAATCCTATCGATCCGGTTTCTCGCCAGTTTCTGGTAGAAAAATGCCTCCCAGCGCGGTCCAATAAGGGCATTACCGGGGGTTCTCTGCCGCCTCTGAAGAGGGGGCTCGGGGAACGTCCGTGCGGCGTGTGGTTCGTGTCTGGCGCCGACGCGGCGTCCGAGTTTTGTCCCTGCGGCGCGCAAAAAGGGACGAAATTCGGCGGTCGACGCGGAGGGGCAGCGCGGCAACGACAACCAAGAAAACGACTTAGGGCGACCGGCGCCCGAAATGGCCCCCGACTTTTGTCCTTATAAATCAATGCCGTAATTGCGGACAAAACTCAGCCAGGACAAGAGTCGCTCGCCTCGCGCGGAGTGAATTAGTGAGCGGTATGGCGAAGGAATCAGTCCAGGCATCGGCCCGCGAATCAGCACTGCAGCGGAGCCGCACGATGCGGGCGGTCAAGAGCCGCGACACGAGGCCCGAGCTGCTGGTCGCGCGGCTGCTGCGCGGGGCGCGGGTCCGTTACCGGCGGGATGTGGCGCGGCTGCCCGGGCGGCCAGACTTCTTGCTGGTTGAGGCCGACATCGCATTGTTTGTGCACGGCTGCTTCTGGCACGGGCACGACTGCCCCCGCGGCGCCCGGGCGCCGAAGAACAACCGTGATTACTGGCTGGCGAAGATCGCCCGCAACCGCCGCCGCGACCGGCGGGTCGCCCGGGAGCTGCGTGAGGCGGGCTACGCGGTCTGGACGCTGTGGGAATGCGGGCTGAAGCCAATAGAAAAGTCCGGAGAATTGCCGACCCGGCTGCTGAACGAGGTCCGCCGGCGAGGCGGTTGATCGGCGTCTGAGGAAACAGGATAATCGCCGTTCCCTACTCCCCAAATCGAGTGCAACGGAATGCCTACCCGAGCCGCCGCGAAGCAACCCGCCGCCAGCAAGCAGCGGGCGTTGTTCGACGCCACGCCGTGCCCGCCGCCGCGGGAGGGTCGGACGGTGCTGGAGTTCTTTGCCGGCGTCGGGCTGGCGCGGATGGGTTTCGAGCGGGCGGGGTGGGAGGTGGTGCTGGCCAACGACCTAGCGGCCGACAAGAAGCAGCTGTACGAGGGGCACTTCGGCCCCTCGCCGCACTACCTGCTAGAAGACATCCACGAGCTGGCCGAGAGGCCCGACACGATTCCCTCGGCGACGCTGGCCCACGCGTCGTTCCCGTGCACCGACTTGTCGCTGGCGGGCGCGCGGCGGGGCATCAACCAGGGCGAGTCGTCCGCGTTCTGGGGTTTCATGCGGCTGCTGGAGAACCTGGGCGAGCGGAAGCCGCCGCTGCTGCTGATCGAGAACGTCACGGGGCTGCTGACCTCGCACAACGGCGACGACTACCGCTCGCTGCTCACGGCGATGACCGCCCAGGGCTACGCGGTCGACTCGGTGGTGCTGGACGCGGCGTGCTTTGTGCCGCAGAGCCGGCCGCGGCTGTTTGTGCTCGGTGTGCAGTCGAGCGAAGGGGAGGGCAGGGCAGAGGGTGCACTGGACCTGGAGACGCTGCAGCCGTCGGCGCTGCGGCCGAAGCAGCTAATCGCGGCGATGCAATCGGCGGCCGACGCGCGGTGGTCGATTGCGGCGTTGCCCGAGCCGCCGGAGCGGGGGCAGGTGAAGCTCGACGAGATCCTCGACCACCCGGCGGACGACTCGCCGGAGTGGTGGTCGCGGGAGCGGGCGGACTATTTATTGAACCAGATGAGCGAGCGGCACCGGGCGACCGCCGACAAGATGATCGCCGGCAAGCGGTGGAGCTACGGCACCGTGTTTCGCCGGGTCCGCAACAAGAAGAGCATGGCCGAGCTGCGGACCGACGGCATCGCCGGCTGCCTGCGAACGCCCAAGGGGGGCAGCGGGCGGCAGATCCTGTTCCAGGCCGGCCACGGCGAGCACCGGGTGCGGCTGCTGAACGCCGACGAGTGCGCCCGGCTGATGGGCGCGGACGGCTACAACGTCACGACGCGGCTGAACCAGGCGTTGTTTGGCTTCGGCGACGCGGTGTGCGTCGACGTGGTGGCGTGGCTGGCCGAGCACTGGCTCGAGCCGCACGCGGCTGCGCCGGCTGCCCAGAGCGATTGACTACGTGTGCTTGATCACCGGGATCCGCAGAACGACCAGAGCGCCGATGGCGGCCATTGCCAGAATGCCCACCTTGGCCGCGGCCGGCAGCCCGCCCAACCAGAGCGAAGCGGCAAGGACCAACGCCATCGTGGCGAGCGCGGTCGGCTTGACGCCGGGCCGCACCGCGCGGTGGGCGTGCCAGTCCTTCAGGAACGGCCCGAACACGCGGGAGTTGATCAGCCGCTGGTGCAGCGTGCGGGAGGTCCGCAGCAGGCAGTAGCTGGTGATCAAGAGCAGCGGTGTGGTTGGCAGACCAGGCACCACAACGCCGATCGCGGCCAGCGCAAAGGAGGCCGCGGCGCCGAACAACAGCAGGGCCCGCTTCAGGCCGGTCGCCTGGGACGGCGCCCGGACATAGCTGGTGGCGCCGAGCGCGACGTCGGTCCAGGTGACCACATCGTCGACCTGGCGGAGGGTGGCGGCGGCCCGTTTGAGCGCAGTGGTCTGGTTGTTGGCGAGCAGCGCAACCTCGCCCAGGATCCGGCTGGCCGACGCGCCGCTGCGGAGGCAGACCTTGGCCTGCGACTGCTGGGCGTCGTACACCACCGAGCGGACATCGGCCGAACGCAGCAGCCGCCTGGCCACAATGCCGGCGGCGTCGACGTCCTTGCAGCGGACCCGGATCGCGTCCTCGGTGACACAAAAGTCGGGGACCGCGGGGATGCCGAAGGTGAGGGTCACGCTGGGCTGGCGGGAGGACATGCGGGCTGCCTTGGGGGAGTCGCTCTGGCGGCGGCCCCGCCTCGGGACCGCAACGTAAAGAGGTAGCTTCCCGCGGCAGCGCTACGGCGGCGGGGCGGTGGCCACCGTGGAATCCCCGCGGCATTACCGGCGGGGCGTGCGGGTCGTGCCGGTGGTGCGGGAGAGGGTGGAGGCTCGCCAGCCCTACTCGGGGTCCGTCACAGATCCCTACTCGCCGTCCGCCACAGGGACCGTCGTTGGCGCGGCGGGTCCGCCAAGCCCGGGCGAGTCGGCGTCGGGCTCTCGGTGCTCGGCTAGGTGCAGGCTGAGGTCCAGCAGCGTCTTGCCGACAACCAGGATTACCAGCAGCAGGATCGGGCTGTTCAGCATCAGCGTAACGAACGCGCCGAGGACGATCGCCATATGGAGGACCACTATCCGCGGGTACGGCTTGGCCATCAGCTCGGGAAGGATGGTGCGGCGGTACTCGCCGCCTGCCAGGTAGTTGCGGAAGAACGACACCAGGTGGCTGGCGGCCAGGGCCGCGGCGGCCACCAAGAGGCCGGGGCTCAGCCATCCAGAGGGCGGGCCCATGCGGCCCTCGAGCGGCTTGTCGCCGCCGAGCAGCACCACGACAAACACACCGTGCACCAGGCAGAACATCCCGTAGTGCACAATGAAGAACGGAACGAAGAAGAACTTGGCGCCGTGGTTGAGCCACGGAGAGTCAGAGATCGCCTTGGCCTGCTCCTTGATCAGGTGGGCGGTGACCTCGTCCTCGCCACGGGTCAGGCGTGCGAGGCTTTCCTCGTACGAATCGGGAGCGCAGGTGATCATCTTCAGCACGTTGATCACGCCGATCACGACGTTTTCAAACCAGTACAGGATGACAACCTCGAACGTGCTCCAGCCGAAGAACACCACGCCCAGCAGCGGCAGCAGGTTCGCCGCCAGCAGCGACGCCACCGACCAGCGGCGTTGGAGCAGCCGCTCCCGAGTGATCATCTCACCAAACCACTGCATGCGTCACCACAACAGCAAGTAGGCCAATGCGGCGCCAACCCCGCCGAGCAAGGGACCAACCACCGGCACCCAGCTGTACGACCAGTTGGCGTCGCGTTTGCCGGGGATTGGCAGCAGGGCGTGGGCGATCCGCGGGCCGAGGTCGCGGGCCGGGTTGATTGCGTAGCCGGTCGGCCCGCCCAGGCACAGCCCGATCGCCACCACCAGCAGTCCGACCCGCAGCACGCCGAGCGTCCCCAAGCCGATCTTTACCTCGCCGCCGCCGCCGACCGGGGCCGACGAGTCCAGCGGCGTGGCGATGCTCGGGTCGGCCACCACAAGGATCGCCAGGATCAGCATCGCCGTGCCGACCGCCTCGGTGAACAGGTTGCGCAGCGGGCTGCTGATGCAGGGCGCCGTGCAGAACACGCCGAGCTTGGTGTCGGGGTCGTCGCAGGCGTGGAAGTGGTCGCGGTACATGGCGTACATGATTCCTGCGCCGGCGATCGCGCCCAAGAGCTGGGCCGCGATGTACCCGGGCGCCATCATCCAGTCGAACTTGCCGGCCGCGGCCAGCCCGACCGTAACCGCGGGGTTCAGGTGGGCGCCGCTCACCTCGGCCACGCACCAGGCGGCCACAAAGACCGACATGCCCCAGCCGATGCTGATCACAATCCAGCCCGAACCCTCTCCGGCGGTTCGCGGCAGGGAGACATTCGCGTTGACGCCGTTGCCGAGCATCAGCAGCAGCATTGTGCCAACAAACTCGCCTACGTAGGGGTGCATCATTACCAGCGGGCTAGAGGAGGTCGTCCAGGCCACCAAGATACCGGCCGGCGCCGCGGTTGTCAGCGCCGCGGCCTCGGCGAACCACGTAGAATCCACACCGAAATTCTTCTCCCGGGGGTCTTTTGCAAGCTATTCTTTCGATGCAGGGGCGGTGTCTACACCACCCACCACCCAACGTTGCCGGCGCGTCCACGGCCATGCCCGCGGGCCAGCCCCTGCCTATGGCGCCTCGTGTTGTGCTTCTCTTTTCGCTCCCCACATGCTCGTGGGGTCGCCCCACTAATCGATAGTGCAAAGCGCACGGAGTCCTGCCCTATGTCCGCGATCGACCTGCCAATGATCAAGCTCCCAGCCCCTGCCCCGAAGTCTCGGCGTGCGAAGCACGAGGTGCTGTGGGTCGACGACGACCCGAACCTCACGGCCGCGTACGCCCGCCGGCTGCTCCGCCGCTCGTTCCACGTCACCCCGGCCAGCGACGGCATGCAGGGCTACTGGCTCACCCTCATGAACCGCCCTGACGTCATTGTGACCGACCTGCGGATGCCACGGTGGGAGGGCCAAGATCTCCTAGAATGCCTACAAGAGAACCAGGCCACCGCCGGGATTCCCACAATCGTGCTCAGCGGCTACGCCAACCAGGCGAAGGGGTACGGGCTGGCGGCCAAGAATGTAGTCGCGGTGCTGCAGAAGCCGGTTGACTTTAAGGTGCTCGAGGCAGTGCTGCGACGGTGCGTTTCATAGGGATCCGTGGCGGAGTCTATAGCAAGTACTCGCGATTCGCTCTTTAGGGGACACATGACGCTACTCACCGAAGACACTCTGACTCAGGGTAAGTTGAGCGCCGGCATCGCCGCCCTGAACTCGCAACTCGAGGCGCTCGAACGCGACAAGGACCGCCCCGACAGCGGTAAGGTCGAGTGCGTGATCGACTGGCGTGAGGTGATCGACACCTCAAACGACGCCTTCATCTGCACCGACGCCGCGGGTCTGATTCTCGAATGGAACATCAAGGCGCAGCAGCTCTTCGGCTGGACCGCCAACGAGGCGGTCGGGCTGCGGCTCGCGGACACGATCTTCTCTGTCAACGCCAGCGGCAAGTCCAACGGTGGGCTCAAAACGCTCATCTGCGCGAGCAGCGCGGGCAAGCGGCACGAGCTCAACACCCGCACAAAAGACGGGAGAGAGCTGCCGGTCGAGGCCTCGGTCTCGATGATGCAGTGCGGCTCGTCGATCCGCTTCAACGCCTTCATCCACGACATCTCGGCCAGGCATGAGCTGCAGCTGCAGCTCACCCACGCCCAGAAGCTAGAGTCGATCGGTCAGCTGTCCGCGGGCATCGCCCACGAGATCAACACGCCCACCCAGTACGTTGGCGACAACACCCGCTTTGTCCAAGAGACCATGGACGAGCTGTTCGCGGTGATCGACACCTACGGCAGGCTCGCCGAGGCCGCCCGGTCGGGCGAGGGGGTCGACCAGGCGCTGGCCGAGGTCGACCGGCTGCTCGAGGAGACCGACATCGCGTACCTCACCGAGGAGATCGGGGCGGCGGTCTCGCAGACGCTCGAGGGCGTCAACCGCGTGGCGTCGATCGTGCGGGCCATGAAGGAGTTCTCGCACCCTGGAACCGCCGCAAAGATCCCGACCGACCTGAACGCGGCCATCAAGAACACCGTGACGGTCGCCACGAACGAGTGGAAGTACGTCGCGGAGGTGCAGATCGACTGCGACCCCAACCTGCCGAGCGTCCCCGTGCTGCCGGGCGACTTCAACCAGGTGATTCTGAACCTGGTCGTGAACGCCGCCCACGCCATCAGCGACGTCGTGGGCAAGGGCGGCGACAAGGGGCTGATCCGGATCGCCACCCGCGCGGCGGGCGACTCGGTTGAGATCGAGGTGTCCGACACCGGCACAGGCATCCCGGAGGATGTGCTGCTTAAGGTGTTCGACCCCTTCTTCACCACCAAGGACGTTGGCGTCGGAACGGGTCAGGGGTTGGCGATCAGCCGCAGCGTCATCGTAGACAAGCACGCCGGTTCTCTGGAAGCAAGCAACCGGCCAGAAGGCGGAGCGTCGTTCACGATCCGCGTCCCCGTAGGGAGTGAAAAGCAATGAGCAACGGAAACATTCGGGTCCTCTTTGTCGACGACGAGCCGAACGTCCTGGCGGGGCTGCGGCGCATGCTGCACGGCAAACGCCGGGAGTGGGACATGACCTTCGCCGGCAGCGGCGAGGCAGCTCTGGCCGCGATGCGCGAGCAGCCGTTTGACGTCGTGGTGTCCGACATGCGTATGCCGGGCATGAACGGCGCCGAACTGCTCGGCGCCATCCGCGAGGACTGGCCCGACGCCATCCGGCTGGTGCTCTCCGGCCAGAGCGACCAGGAGCTGACGCTCCGCGCCGTCGGACCCGCGCACCAGTACCTCACCAAGCCCTGCGACCCGCACCTGCTGGAGAAGACGATCGAGCGGGCGTGCGCCGCCCACGACGACTCGCGCAGCAAGGCCGTCCGCCGCGCTGTCGCGAGGCTCTCGTCGCTGCCCTCGCTCCCGGACGCCTACGCCGAGCTGATCGCAGAGATGAACTCGCCGCAGGCCTCGATCGAGAGCGCCGGGCGGATTATCTCTCAGGACCTCGGCATGTCCGCCAAGATCCTGCAGCTGATCAACTCGTCGTTCTTCGGCCTGCCGGTCCACGTGACCGACGTCGAGCACGCGACCGCCCTGCTGGGGCTGAACATCATCCGGCCGCTGGTCCTCTCGGCGAATGTCTTCCGTCAGTTCGAGGAGGCGTCGCTCGGCAGGCTCTCGCTGAGCGGCCTGGTCGACCACAGCCTGTGCGTGGCGATGATGGCCCGCCGCATTGCGGTCGCCGAGTCGTCGCCGGTCGAGTTTGTCGACAACGCCCTGCTGGCCGGCCTGATGCACGACGTCGGCCAGATCATCATGGCGGAGAACTTCACCGAGGACTACGACGCCACGATCGAGCTCGCGTGCACCTCGGGCCAGCCGCTCGCCCGGCTCGAGGCCGAAACCTTCGGCTTCACCCACGCCGACATCGGCGGCCATCTGCTGAGCCTGTGGGGACTGCCGGGCGACATCGTCAACGCGGTCACCTACCACCACGACCCGCAGCGGTCGCTGGGCGAGGAGTTCGACACCCTGACCACCATCCACGTAGCGGAGGTCGGCGTCAACGCCGAGAACGAGGGCGTGCCGGAGCACGAGAGCCTCGACGCCGAGTACCTGCACCGCGTCGGCAAGACCGACCGGATCGAGGCCTGGCAGGCAGAGTGGGACCACCCCGCCAAAAACCTCACAAACGCCTAGCCCCACGCGACCACGTCCATGTCCAATGCGAAAGTGCTGATCGTCGACGACGACGCTAACGTGCTCAAGGCGTACGAGCGCAGGCTGCGCCGCCGGTTTGACCTCGAGACCGCCCTCTGCAGCGAGGAGGGCGTGACGGCGGTCAACTTCCTGGGTCCGTTCGCCGTGATCGTGTCGGACATGCAGATGCCCCGCGTGAACGGCGCGCAGTTCCTGCAACGCATCACGTCGGTCGCTCCGGAGAGCGTCCGGATCATGCTGACCGGCAACGCCGACCAGGCGACCGCGGCCGCCGCCATCAACGAGGGGCAGGTCTTCCGGTTCCTCAACAAGCCCTGCGACGCCGATGACCTCGCCAAGGCCATCGACGACGCCATCCACGAGCACCAACGTCGGATTGAAGAGTTGGAGCTGGTCCGCCAGGCGGTGAGCGGCTCGATCGAGATGATGTCCCGGGTGCTGGCGATCACCAAGCCCGAGGCGTTCGGACGCGCAGCGCGGCTCAAGAAGTTTGTCGCTTCGCTGGCCGAACAGCTCAAGCTGCCCGAGGCCTGGGAGTACGAAACGGCAGCGGTGCTGTCGCAATTGGGGTGGATCACCGTGCCGGAGGAGACCCTCAACAAGCACCGCTCCGGCGCCAAGCTGACCAAAGAGGAGCGACAGACGCTCGACTCGCGTTTCGACGCCGCGGCCGACCTGATCGCCGAGTGCCCGAAGCTCGACCGCGTAGCGGAGATCGTCCGCCGGTGCGGCACGCCGCCCGCGGCCACCGCAAACCACGACGAGCAGGTCGTCGACCCCATCGAACGGGGCCGCGCACTGATCGACCTGGCCGAGAGCTTCGACGAACTGACCGCGGGGCAGGGGATCACCCCGCTGCTGGCGCTGGAACAACTGGGCGACTCGTCGCACCGCCACGACCACGAGCTCTTGGCGGGGATGCGCAGCCACCTGGAGGGCGCCGAGGACCACGTGCTGATTGAGGTGCGGGTCTCCGAGCTGCAGGACGGCATGGAGCTGGCCGAGGACGTCGTGACCACCGAGGGTGCGATGCTCGTCTCGCAGGGGCAGGAGGTGACCCTCACGCTCCGCCAGCGGCTGTCGAACTACTGCAAGACCCACTCCGTCAAGCAACCGATCCACGTGCTTGCCAGCAGGCAGGCAGCCGAACGGCTCAGGATGGCCCCCGAGGTCGCCGCGGCGTCCTAGTCAACTAGTGAAAGCGAGGATCGCAATGAACGATTTTGTCCTGCTCGTCGACGACGACATCAACCTACTCCACGGCCTGTCACGCGCCCTGCGGAATCAGCCGTACCACGTGCTTACCGCGCGGACCGCGGACGAGGCCGAGCAGGTCATCCGTCGGCACCCGGTGTCGGTAGTGGTCTCGGACGAGAACATGCCGGGCAAGTCCGGCACCGAGATGCTCGGCTGGGTGGCAGAAAACTGCCCCGAGATCGTCCGGGTCGTGCTGACCGGCTTCCCCAACCCCGAGATCGTCCGCCGGGCGGTGAGAGAGGGCAAGGTATTCCGATTTTTCTCAAAGCCCTTCGACACCGTCGACTTGGCCGAGGCAATCCTGCAAGGATTGGAGATCCACCACCGCGAAAAGGCCGCCGCACGCGGCGTGGCGGCGGTCTAGCCCGCGGTCGGCATTCACGCGGCCGCCGCCGCACGCTCTAATGCTCGGGCAGGCGTCAGTTGCCCCACCTCCCGAGCCCCACCGTGCCCGACATATCGACGCTCACTAAGCAGCAAGAAACCATCCGCGAACTCAGCGACCAGCTGGTCGCTGCGCAGCAGCCGCTGCGGATCCTCGACGCCGTGAACTGGGACGACTCGGTCCGGGCGGACTTTTTTGCCGGCGGCGCGTCCCGGCTGCCCCGGGTCGACGCCGACTACTACGCCCGGCGGGACCTCGGGTTCGAGCCCGCGAGCAAGCGTGAAGAGCTGCTCGACCTGGAGCTTAAGATCCGCCGCAAGCTGGGCGAGTACAGCCCGGCCGGCGCGATCATGCGGCGGATGTGCCGCGAGTACGGCGAGGTTGTGCAGATGCTCGCCTCGCGGGGCACGCCCACCTTCTCGCTGTTGTCACGCGAGCTGTACGGCAGCCCGCTCGACGCGTTCCACGCCGGCGAGCCAACGCTGGCCGACTTCGGCATGATGATGGCCGAGGCGCTCGGCGAGATCGACCGCAGCGGCCTGCTGGAACCCGAGCCCCGCACGATCCGCGGCGCCGATGCGGTCGCCGTGCTGCAGGCCCGGCTCGCCGAGTCGATGCCCGACGTGCACGAGCAGGTCACGGTCATGCCGAGCGACGGCATCGTGTCGGACGCCGCGGCGGGCTCCGACTATATAAAGCTCCGCACCGACGCCATGTTCAACGACCGGGACCTCCGCCTGCTCGAGGTGCACGAGGGGTGGGTGCACCTCGGCACGACCATCAACGGCAAGTCGCAGCCGGTGTGTACCTTCCTCAGCAAGGGCCCCCCCTCGGCGACCGTCACCCAGGAGGGGCTCGCGGTGTTTGTGGAGAACGTCTCGCTGGCGAGCTACCCGGAACGGCTCCGCCGGGTCACCAACCGGATCCTGGCCGTGAACATGGCCGAGAACGGGGCCGACTTCATCGAGGTCTACCGCTTCTTCTGCGACCAGGGCATCGGTGAGGACGAGGCTTACACCTTCGCCTCACGCGTCTTCCGCGGCAGCACCCCCGACGGCGGCCCCTTTACTAAGGACGTCAGCTACAGCAAGGGCTTCGTGCTGGTCTACAACTACCTTCAGCTGGCGATCCGCAAGGGCAAGCTCGACCGAGCGCCGCTGCTGTTCTGCGGCAAGACGACGCTCGGCGACCTGCACGTCCTGGCGAACCTGGTGGAAGAAGGCCTGGTCCAACCGCCCGCGTACCTCCCCCCCGTGTTCCAGAACCTCCACGGGCTGGCGGCCTGGATGTGCTACTCGGGGTTCCTGCGTAAGCTCCGGCTCGAGAGCATCGAGGCCGACTACTCGGCGATCCTCTAACGCCGGGCGGCGCTACTCAACGCAGCCGCAGCACGCGTCCACGGTTGAGCAGCAGTCACCGCACGGAGGCAGACGACGCACCTCCCACTTGCAGACGCACTCCTCGCACTCGTACGTCTTCTTGACGAGGTCCTTGACGCACTTAACCTTGCCGCACCGCGGCTTGAGGCAGCCACAGCCGTTGCCGCCGCAACCGCTGTCGCAGCAACCACCGCCGCAGCACCCGGTGTCGCAGCAGGCGTCGCCACAGCAGGCGTCACCGCAGCTGCCGCCGCCATTCTTCGACCTGTGGAGGAAGTTGAAGATGGTCAGGCCAGAGCCGCCTTCGCCCCACGGGCAAACCACCTTGGGGACGCACACCTTCTTGGTCTCGGTGCACCAGCAGTGCTTCTCGACCTTGACCTTCTCCACGGTCGCCACGCAGCAGTCGCGACCGCCGCAGCAGTTGTCACCACAGCCCCCCGCGCCACAGCAAGATCCGCAGTCGCCCGCGGCGCCGCAGCATCCGCCAGCCGGGAAGTCGCAGGCCGGCTCGCAGCAGTCGTACCCGGCCACGGTAACGTCAGGCTGCTGCAGGGCGTCGTCGGAGGCCATCGCCGGCGCCGAGACTAGCGCCAGCAGCGCCGCGGCAGTGAGTTTAAGCATCGATTTCATCGGTTTCACCCGTTGGTGTTGATAGGTTGGACTCGGTCCTGTGAGAACGATCGCCGGTCGACTAGAAGTCCACCATCAGGCGGGTGCCGAGGATGTGGTAATCGCCGGACACGAGGTTCACAGGGGCGGGCGTGCTTTCGCCGTTGTCGGCGTCGCGGTCGGTCACCTCGCCGTAGATGTAGTTGAACTGCATCCGGGCGTAGGGGGTCCAGTGCCAGTTGATGCCGGCGGTGATGCTCTCGCCGATGCCGCCGAAGATGTCCTCGTCGTTGAAGTCGGCGTACGAGTAACGCAGGGCGACCTGCCAGGCGCCGAGGCCCCAGCCGCTGCCGCCGCGACAGCGGTCGACCAGGAAGAAGTTCTCGAACGGCACGACGCGATCGAGACAGCCCGTCTCGCGGTCCCAGGGGATGTGCTCGCCGGTCAGGAAGTAAGACAGGTAGACGTAGCCGCCGTGCAGGTTGACGTCATTTCCTACGGTGCGGTCCATGTCGACGAACTGGTACTCGCCCACGAGCTGCGTGGCGCCAACGTTCACGACGCCCTCGAGGCCGAGCAGCGTGTAGTCGTCGCCGCCCGGGATGATGCCGGTGTCGAGCCAGCGGCTCGCCGAGCGGGCCTCGGGGCGGTGGCGGAAGCGGGCCTCGCTGACGCCCGAACCCGCGTAGTTATTGGTCAGGGCGTCGTCGTCGGTGTCGGCCCAGGTGCCGGCCACGGCCCAGTGGGCGTAGCCACGGCCGCCGGAGCACTCGTCGTACCAGATGGTGTTGGCCAGCCGGCCGGCGATCTGCGCCTGGAAGTTGTCGCTGACGTAGTTGCCCTCGTCCTGGATCAGTCGTTGATTGTAGACGCCGTACCGCCAGTTCCAGGCGAGGTCGTCCGAGATGCCATACGAGCAGACGCCGAACCGCCGGGCGTCCTGGTTGAAGCTCTCGATAACCCACGGCCGCTCCATGAACACGTTGTAGCGGCTGCTGTTGAGGTGGTCCAAACCGTAGGGACGCTTCTGATTGCCGATCAGCAGCGTCTGGACGAACGGCAGTTCTTCCCAGCCGAGGTAGGCGTCACGGAACTCGGCGTCGTTGCCGCCGGCAAACTCCATCTCGATCTTGTAGACCATGTTGTACGGCAGGTCGCCCTTGACGCCGAACCGCATCCGACGGAAGCCAACCCGGTCGGCCGGCGATACGTTCGGGTCTTCGGTTTCGATCTCGTTCACCCCCGGCGAAGAATCGGGGAAGGTCCACATATCGGCGTGGATGCGACCGTTGACCTTCATGGTCGCCTTGCTGTGCCCCGTCTTGGCGTAGCCCGCCAGCGTCTTGGACAGCGAGTCGTAGTCTTCCTGCAGGGCGCTGTAGTTCTTCTCCAACTCGCCCATGCGGTCTTCGATTGTTTTGTCGTCGATGTTGGCGCCGGGAACATCTTCGCCCTCTGCCAGCCAAGAGTTGTAGCCCACCTGATTGACGACTTTGGTGGACGGGACCGCCGGGAGGGGGCGGAATCCCTCGGCGCCGGCCGTGGCGCCCAATCCAAATGCCGCCGACAATGCTACCCAAGCCCCGACCTGGCGACGGCGGCTCTTAATTAGTGCAAAAGACAAGGTGGGGGTCCTTCAGCGAGAGACAAAGGATGGGGCGCACAACCGCTAAACGGATCGCGGACCCTACAGAGCTGAGAATCGCCGCAACCAAGATGGGCGACAGGTTTGATATCGTCGTGACAATCGCGCCAATGGGAGGGGTCTAGCCACACCGACGATGAAGATCTTGTTAAGATCTTCGCACGACCGCACCAACCGTCATTTCTTTACACCGGTGAAGACCGCCAAGCAGCGTCTCACGATCGGACCTCGCCGGGTCGCAATACCGCCCCTCAAGCGATATCTTGACGTATCCTGCTACAGCGTAAGTCACTGACCATTAACAGCTTAGATCCACAACATGCACACCTGCCGGATGCCGATTTGCCTACTCGCTCTGCTCGCCGCTCTCGCCTGCCTGCCGGGTAGGGTGGCAATTGGTAAAGAATCTGAGGGCGACGACAAGAAACAGGCGTCGACAGCAGCCGATGGGGCGAAAAAGGCGCCCGAGCCCGAAAAGCCATCCATTACCTACGGCTCCGCGACTATCGGCGACCGCGCCATCGAGTACACCGCCACGGCCGGCAAGATGGAGATGAAGACCGACGCCGGTAAGTCCAAGGCGCAGATGTTCTACGTCGCCTACACGCTCGGAGGCGAGGGCGCCGAGATCGACGCGTCCCGGCCCGTGACGTTCTGCTTCAACGGCGGCCCCGGGTCGTCCTCGGTGTGGCTGCACATGGGGATGCTCGGCCCGATGCGGGTCCGCATGCCGGACGACGCGAGCCAGCCCCGTCCCCCGTTTGGCATTGAACCCAACCCGCATTCGCTGCTCGACGTCACCGACCTGGTGTTCATCGACCCGGTCAGCACCGGCTACAGCCGACCGGCCGAAGGGGAAGACAAGAAGCAGTTCCACGGATACCAAGAAGACCTCCGCAGCGTCGGCCAGTTCATCCACGACTACACCAGCCAGCACCAACGCTGGCGGTCCCCCAAGTTTGTGCTCGGCGAGAGCTACGGCGGCCTGCGGGCGGCGGGGCTGAGTGGCATGCTGCAGGACCGGTACAACCTGTACCTGAACGGCGTGGTGCTGGTCTCGGCCGTCGTCGACTTCTCGACCCTGGCCTTCGCCCCCAACAACGACCTGCCGTACGTCCTGTTCCTGCCCGGCTACACGGCGACCGCCCACTACCACAAAGCCCTCAGCGAAGAGCTGCTCAAGCGGCCAGTAGCCGACGTGGTCGCCGAGGCCGAGGAGTTTGCCTACGGCCCCTACGCAGACGCGTTGCTGCAGGCGACCTCGATGCCCGAGGAGCAACGCCGCCGGATCTGCCGGCAGATGGCGCGGCTGACGGGCCTCTCCGAGGAGTACCTGTGGGACGCCAACCTGCGGGTCAGCATGAGCCGATTCGGCAAGGAGCTGCTCCGCGAGCGGGGCCAGATTGTCGGCCGGTTCGACGGTCGCTACACGGGCGAGGATTCGGAAGATATTGGAGAGCATACCGGTTTCGACCCGAGCGGCGCCGCGGCGTTCGGCATCTTCACCAGCGGGATGAACACCTACCTGCGTGGGACCCTGAAGTACGAGGACGACCGGGTCTACGAGATCCTGACGAGCGATGTCCGCCCCTGGAACTACGACCCCTTCGAGAACCGCTACGTCGAGGCGGCCACCGCCCTGCGCGAGGCGATGAGCGTCAACCCGTACCTGAAGGTCTTCGCGGCCTGCGGCTACTACGACCTGGCCACTCCGCAGTTCGCGATGCAGCACTCCCGCGACCACCTGCTGCTCGACGAGTCGCTGCAGAAGAACTTCACGACCAAGTTCTACGAGGGCGGCCACATGATGTACATCTACGACCCCGCCCTGAAGCAGCTGCGCGAGGACCTGTTGCAGTTCTACCAGGACGCGACGCCGCAGGGTGCATCGCCCCAGGAACCGGCGCCGTAGCCTCGCGCCCCGTCGCCTGGCGCAACGGCCGGCGGATCTAGCGCCGCCACTTGGTGAGCGTCGCGGCGTCGAGCACTTGGTTGAGGCTGCCGCTCTGGAAGCCCGCCAGGTCGAATGTTACGGACTTGAAGCCCAACGCCCTGAGGTCGGCTAGCAGCGTCTGCCGCGGGCCGTCCTCAACGAGGCGGGGCAGCCACTCGGCGGGGACCTCGATGCGGGCGAGGTCGCCCTCGTGGTAGCGGACCCGCAGCTCGCGGATGCCGAGCTCGCGGAGCCGACGCTCCGCGGCGTCGATCATGCGCAGCCGCTCGGGGGTGACCTGCTGGCCGTAGGCGACACGGCTCGCCAGGCACGGGGCGGCCGGCTTGTCCCAGACCGGCAGCTCCCAGTAAGCCGCCAGGCCGCGGACGACCTCCTTGCCAAAGCCGCACTCGACCAGCGGGCTGCGCACCTGGAAGTCGGCGGCGGCCTGCATCCCGGGGCGGTAGTCGCCCTGGTCGTCGGTGTTGGCGCCGTTGGCGAGGGTGGCCAGGGCCAACCCCTTGGCGATCTGCTCGACGTGGGTGTAGAGCTCGGTCTTGCAGTGGAAGCACCGGTCGGGCGCGTTGGCGATGTAGCCCGCCGTGTTGATCTCGTCGGTGGCGACCACCTCGTGCCGGATGCCGATCAGCGAGGCTAGTCGCTTGGCCTCGTCCAGCTCACCCTCGGCGAGCGCCGGGCCGACGCCCGTCACCGCTACCGCGTGCTCGCCCAACGCCAACTGGGCCGCCTTGGCGACCACCGTGCTGTCGACGCCCGCCGAGAACGCCACCGCGCAGCTGCTGTAGCCTCGGAGTTGCTCGACGAGTTGCTGGGCTTCGCGCATGGTGGGGGCTGGGTACGAGCAGCTAAAGAAAGGACAGGCCTGATGCTATTGTCCGACGCGGACCTGCAGCGGGCAAGTCACTGCGGCCCGCCGTGCCCGGTAGGCGGGGGCGGGTTTTCGAGCCGCTTGAGTTCGTCCCGCAGCTGTGCGGCGTCTTCGTACCGCTCTTCTTCGATCGCCTTCTCCAGATCGCTTTTGACCTGGGCGACCGGGTCGTCGTCCGAGTCGTCTTCTTCGGACTCGGGCGCCGCCTTGCGGACCAGCTCGCGCCGCCACCGCTTGAGGAACACCAGCTCGCTCATCCGCTCGGCCTGGTCCACCTGCCCGTAGTCCGACAAGAACCCCTCGACGCCGCGGATGCCGGCGTCGATCGCACCGATCGCCGCCTCCCACTGCTGCAGCTCGACCAGCGGAGTCGCCACCGCTCGGGCGTGCATCATCGTGACGTAGGGGCGCCACTGATCGAATTGCACCTTGTCGCGGTCGTAGCGGGCGTGCTCGCGGACAAAGCGGAACAGGTCGAGGTTGCGGTTGGTGTCCCGCGCGCACAACTCATACCGCTCTAGCTGCCAGAAGCAGATGTAGCGGTGGTAATATTGCACCCCCTCGCGCATCAGCTCGGTGCAGTCCTCGCTCTCGAGCAGGTAGGGGAGGCCGTCGGGATTGGCGGCGTCGTGCTCGCGTTGGCGGATCTGGTGATGGGTGAGCAGCGACTCGGCGCCCTGGATCGTCTGGCCGTCTGGCCGCCCCTCGAGCTCCATCTGCAGCAGCCCCAGGTCGAGCCGCAGCTGGACCTTTTCTCGCCCGTCGTCGCCGGTGATCAGGCGGGTCGTGACCGTGTCGGGAGCGTAGTTCCAGTCATCGATGATCTTCCGGATATCGCGAGTCACAGATCACAACCAGGTCAGAAGAAGTGCGAACCCTGCGCGTGCGGCCGCCCCGCTCGCCCAACCTCGAGCCGACCCACGGCCGGACCGCCTCAGCGGGGGCGATGCATCGCTTCCCCCGATGGTAGCGGATTCGGGGCATACGGGGAACGCGTACCAACCAGCGCAACGGCGTATGCGTAGAATCCCCGCCTATGGCCGTAGCGACGAGACCGCCTGGGCTAGGAGCTGACGCTGGCGGTGTCGCGGACGACTGGGTCGAGCATCTTGGTGTTGCGTTCCACCCCCAGGATGATGGTCTTCTGCTCCACGCCGTCGGCCGAGCTGGCGACGATTGGGATCACTTGGCGGCGGTCCGGGAAGTGCACTTTGACCGCGAAGCCGCCGTCCGGGCCGACCGCCACCGGCTCGCCCGACACCGTCACGTGGGTGTTTGGATCGCTCGAGCCGTAGACTACCAGCTCGGTGTCGACAGCCAGGTGAAACTCACTGCCGTCGCGACCAACTCCAGCGGCGCCCAGGCCGTAGCGGATCTCCGAGGGTCGGCCGAGCCGGCGACGCAGGCGTTCCTCGAGGAGCTCCTGCAGTTCCATGCTCGCGCCGTCGGAGCTGTAGCCGCCGCTCATCGCGTAGATCCGGTCGGCGTTCGCGGCGACGTCGGTCCAATTGTTGTCGACCACGTCCGCGGAGCCAGGGACCGGGGTGGTGACCGTGTTGCTGCGCGACAGGCAGTAGAACTCGCCGCCGGTCGCCGCGTAGCCGATTTCAACCCGGTACGAGTTTGGCGGATCCGACACATCGACATACCAGTTCGAAACGCCGCCGTGGATCTCGATGCAACGCTCGAGCCGCCCGCCGCCGTCGTCCAGCACGCGGATCAGACGCAGCGTGGGGGCCGCGCTGTGCCAGTCTTGACCGAGCACCGAGCGGGCCCGCTCGACGCTCTGAGGGGTGATTTCCCAGCAGACGTGCAACCAGTAAGGGTCGCGGACCAGCACGACGATGCGGTCCTTCTGCGGCTCGGGGCGGCCCTCGACCGCCTTGCTCAGGTTTTTGCGCTCAGCGGTCTGCTGCTGGACGCGGCTGATCTCACGCTGCACGCGGCGACGCTCCGGGCTCTGAACCGGCTGGGCCGCCGGCGGCTTGCGGATTGCCTTCGCGGTGGGCTTCGACGACGCTGTTCGCTTCGCTCGCACCAGCGAGGCAATCAGCTCGTCCTTCCGCATCGAGTGCCAGCCCGGGATCCCTTCGCTGCGGGCCATTTGAGCAAGGTCTTTGCACGTGTACGACTTCAGCGTGGAAGCGGTCATTGCTTTCAGTCTCCGCATCTATGTGGATCGCGGTGGGCGCGCCCCGGTCTTGGGCGCGGTGTCCGAACGGCGGACGCCGTTCGTTGAGCGGGCGGGTAGAGCAGAGGAGGGCAGAGGCGTTCAGCACGGATGGCGAAAGCGATCGTCCGAGAAGGCGTTGTGCACCCCAGCGAGCGGGGGCTCACCGGGCCCCGTTGAAACCCTACGGGCTGCACAGGCCTTCGCATCATCTAACTCGTGATATTTAGTATAACTGACCTGCCGTATTCCGCAACAAAATCCTCGTCCAGCGCGACCACAACGCAGGTCGCAAACCACTTCTGCCGAAAGACTTATATCCGCGTAAGGCAGGTCTCCGCAGGCGAAATTGGGGCGTCAATCTTTGCACGGCCCCCCCAAACTGTCGCGTCTTGCGCAAGAACGCGACTCTCGGACGCTGAAAAGTTTGTGAAAAAAAGCACAATTTCGCCGCAAGGGCGTTGACGCTCTAGGGTTGGGCCAAATAGACTTCACCCCTCAGCGGCCTGCAAAGCGAGGATTTGAGGCTCTCACCGCCCCTCTCTTGGCCATTCGCGGCACAACGACAGCAGAGATGTGCCTGTGAACGACCAGAGACCCTCGCCTAACGCAGCCGCCTACGACGCCCTGGGCCGTGTGTTCGCCGCCAGCGCCATGATGGCTCTGCCTGGCATCCTTGGTTCTTGGTTAGGCGCCCGCTGGGGCGTCGACTGGATTGGTTTCGTTGGTTTCATGATCGGGCCGCCGATCGGGCTGACGTACCTGCTGGTCGCCTATCGCAAATCACCCCGCCGCGGCGAGACTCCCTCCTCGGACTCGCCGGACCGCGACTAAACCTCGCATGACGCCCCACTGGACGCTTCCTGTCACCCCCGCCCGCACCATGCTCGCCATGGCCGGGGTCTCCGCGGCAGTGCTGGTAGCGACCGCCTGGTGGTGGGGAGCCGGTTCGCCCACCGTTTGGATTGCCGCCACTGCCGCTTCCGCAGCGGTCTGGCTGATCTGCTTGGCATCGCTCGAGGTGATGCTCCGCATGACCCAGGCAGGGCACGGCATTGCCAGTGTGTTCGCCGGCATGCTGGTGCGTCTCGCCTGCACCATGACGCTGGTCCTAGCGGCCCCGGCCGCGGTGCCCCAACTAACTTCGCTCCCGATCCTAGCGTCGGGCCTAGTGCATATGCTGATGCTGAACTATCTTGCGGGCCTAGCGGTGGAAACCGTGGTGGCCGCGAGGCTCGCCAGCAAGTTTCAGCCGATCGGCGCGCGGGCTACCGATGTGGCGGCCACCAAACCGGCGGCCTGATCCAATTCCGCCCTTAACCTTCGACTCGTTGCCAAACTGAACGGCTCCTATGTCTAGCGCCATCCTTCACATTAAGGACAGCTACTACTTCGAGGTGCCGAAGGTCTTTGCGCCGAGCAAGAAGCAGCACCTCAGCGAGTTCGACAATTACTGGATCCGGCTCGACCCGGACTACCAGGACTGGGAAGCCAAGCGGCAGGTCGACGCTCTCGAGGGATCCTCGATCGAGCTGCCGGAGAGCCCCGAAGCGCTGCTCGCGGAGTACCACCAGTGGCGGAGCGCCGACGCGAATTTCGCCAAGCCGTTCGACGTGTTCCTCGAGGAGGCCCCCTCGCAGAAGTGGTTCCAAACCATCATCGAAGAGAACTCGGCCGCGAAGACCGAGTGGCAGGGGATCAAGGCGGCGGCGGAGGATGTCCGCGGTAGCGAGGACAGCTACACCGCGACCCACGAGTGGTCCCCCGAGAAGATCGCCGACTACAACCACCAGCTCAGCGGCAAGCTGGTCATCCCGCAGCCATTCGGCGAGTTGCGTAACCACTACGCGATGGACTCGGGCATTGGAATTTCCAAGTACATGATCCTGCTGACGGTGGGCGCCATCGTCATCTTTTACCTGTGCCGCAAGGCGGGGGAGATGCTGCTCAGCGGCCAAAAGAGCCGCGTCACAAGCATCATCGAGGTGTTCCTCGAGTTCATCCGCGACCAAATCGCCAAGCCGACCATCGGAGAGAAGGACGCGCACCGTTTCGTGCCGTTCCTGTGGACGCTGTTCCTGTTCATCCTGATCATGAACCTGCTGGGCATCATCCCGTTCCTCGGCGCCCCAACTGCGTCATTCGCTGTGACCACATCACTGGCGTTGATGGTGATCGCCGTGTCGATCGGCTCAGGCATCAAGCGGTTCGGCGTCTTCGGTTTCCTCAAAAACCAGGTGCCGGGCATGGACCTGCACTGGACGATGGCGTTGCTCATCGTGCCGATGATCTGGATCATCGAGGTCGCCGGCTTCTTCATCAAACACGCGGTGTTAAGCGTTCGTCTGCTCGCTAACATGGTCGCCGGACACTTGGTGTTGCTCGCCCTGATGGGTATTGCCGTCAGCGCGGCGGGGGCCGCCAGCTGGTGGATCGCGGCGCCGCTGTCGATCTTCGGCGCGGTGGCGATCGACTGCCTTGAGCTGTTTGTCGCCTTCCTGCAGGCGTACGTGTTTACGTTCCTAAGCGGTCTGTTTATCGGGGCGGCCATCCATCACCACTAAGTAGGTGCTGGCGGGCCGGCCCGTTGCGATTTCAAACTTGATCCAGTTGTTCTTCCGATTTAACGAGGAGTGCCAGAGTGTTTAACTTCACAAAGATTGCTGCTTACGCCATCGTGGCCGGCCTGATCATGGTCTCGCCCGCCGCCGCTCAGGAAGCCGGCGGAAACTACGCTGGCGCGATCCCGGGAGCCATTGGCGCTGGCCTGGTCGCGATTGGCGCCGGCCTCGGCATCGGCCGCATCGGCGGTTCGGCGGTTGAGAGCATGGCCCGCCAGCCCGAGATGGCCAGCGGCATCCAGGTAGCCATGATCATCTCGGCCGCCCTGATCGAAGGCTTCACGTTCTACGCGATCTACGTCTGCTCGACGCAGAATCCGTTTACCGCCGGCTAGTCGCCGAACCCGAGTGAAGGCTTCCTTTCCGTTTCGTCCCTGTGAGTTGTCTACGATGTTGAAACTGATGCCATCGCTGCGACTGGCGTTGCTCGTGCTCGCCTGCTTGGCGCTAACCGCCAGTCAGGGGCTGCAGGCGCAAGAGACGGAAGGCGCTGAAGGCGAAGCCCCCGCGGCGGCAGAAGCCACCGAGTCTGAGGCCGAGGAGGAAGCCACGACGGAGGCTGAGGACTCGGGCGAAGAGGGGGACGCCGGGCATGCCGAAGATGAGCATGACGAGGCGGCTCACGACGGAGTCGCACACGGCGACGCGGCTCATGACGAGCACGCCGGCGGGCACGGCCACGAGCTGGGCCACGGCAACGCCCACGAGAGCCTGATGAGCCCTTCGGAGCTGCAGGCCGACCTGGCGATCTACTCGCTGTTCGTGTTCCTGGTGCTGATGGCGCTGCTCGCCAAGTTCGCTTGGCCCAAGATCGCAGAGGCGCTCGACCAGCGTGAGCGGGCGATCTCGGACAACATCGCCGCGGCCCAGGAGAAGCACGATCAGGCCGCCGCCCTGTTGGCGGAACACCGGGCCAAGATCGACGCGGCGGCTGACGAGGTCCGCGAGATGCTCGAGGAGGCCCGGCGCGACGCCGAGGCGACCAAGGGGCAGATCGTCTCCGAGGCCCGCGACGCCGCCGACGCCGAGCGTCAACGGGCGTTGCGGGACATCGAGAACGCCAAGGACGGCGCCGTGAAGAGCCTGGCCGAGCAGAGCGCTGCTCTGGCGGTGGACCTCGCCTCGAAGGTGGTCCGCCAGGAGATCAGCCACGACCGCCAGAGCGAGATTGTCCGCGAGGCGCTCGGCCTGATGGGCCCCGGCTCCAACGCGAACTAGCCACGCGTCCTTCCGAACGCAGCCACTCCGTTTCAACTGCCAAGCATGCCGATCGACCCGCAAAACCTGCCGAACCACGACACCGTGCTCGACGTCACCGAAGAGCAGATCGGGAAGACCTACGCCAAAGCAGTTCTCGGCGCCGCCGCCGGGAACGAGTGGACGGTTGTGGAGGAGTTGCAGGCGATTGTCGACGAGATCCTAAACCCGCACCCCGGTTTTATCGAGCCGCTGCGATCGGCGTTCGTCTCGCACGAAGAGCGGGGGCAGATTCTAGACAGGGTGTTCGGGGGCAAGGTATCCGATACCGTGCTCCATTTCCTGAAGGTGCTCTCCGCCCACAACCGGCTGGGCATCCTCAGGACCATCGTCCGCGAGACGGTGCGACTGTATCAGGATCGCAACAACAACGTTCGGGTCCGGGTGGTGTCGGCCGAGCCGCTCGACGACGCCCTGCTAGGCGACATCACCAACGCGCTCCGTTCGCAGACGGGGCAGGAGCCGATTATGACGACCGAGGTCGACCCGGACCTGATCGCCGGCATGCAGGTGCACGTCGGCGACACCGTGTACGACAGCTCGCTGCGGACGGCCTTCGCCAAGGCGCGGCGGGCGATCGTCAACTCGACCATTCAGCAGATTGAGCAGAACCCACAGCAGTTCTTCTCGACCAACTAGTCACAAGCTGCCCCGGCAGCTGCCACAACACAGCCCAGCTTCTTCGGAGCTATCGGATGAAGTTTAACAGCGACGAGATCGCGTCGGTCATTCAGCAAGAGATCTCTAACTTCAGCTCGCAGATCGACGTCCGCGAGGTCGGCCGCGTGCTCGAAGTCGGCGACGGCATCGCCCAGGTCTACGGCCTGTCGGGCGTGATGGCGGGCGAGATGGTCGAGTTTGCCAGCGGCGTCACCGGCCTGGCGTTCAACCTGGAAGAGAACTCGGTCGGTGTGATCATCCTGGGCGACTACCTGAAGATCTCCGAGGGCGAAGAGGTCAAGAGCACCGGCACCCTGCTGAGCGTGCCGGTCGGCGACGAGCTGCTCGGCCGCGTGGTCGACCCGCTGGGCAACCCGCTCGACGGCAAGGGCCCGATCGTGACCAGCAAGAGCCGCCCGGTCGAGGTGATCGCCGCCGGCGTGTCCGAGCGTCAACCGGTCAAGGAGCCGCTGCAGACCGGCATCAAGGCGATCGACGCCATGACGCCGATCGGGCGCGGCCAGCGTGAGCTGATCATCGGCGACCGCAAGACCGGCAAGACAGCCGTCGCGATCGACGCGATCATCAACCAGAAGAACTCCGGCGTGAAGTGCTTCTACGTCGCGGTCGGCCAGAAGGAGTCGACAGTCGCCGGCATCGTGGAGAAGCTCCGCGAGAACGGCGCGATGGACTACACCACGGTGATCGTCTCCGGCGCCAGCGACCCGGCGCCGCTGCAGTACATCGCCCCGTACTCCGGCACCGCGATGGCCGAGGAGTACATGTTCAACGGCCAGCACGCCCTGATCGTCTACGACGACCTCTCGAAGCAGGCCGTGGCGTACCGCGAGCTGTCGCTGCTGATGCGTCGCCCGCCGGGCCGCGAGGCGTACCCAGGCGACGTGTTCTACTGCCACAGCCGCCTGCTGGAGCGCTCGTCCAAGCTCTCCGACGCGCTGGGCGGCGGATCGCTGACCTCGCTCCCCATCATCGAGACCCTCGAGGGCGAGGTCTCCGCGTACATCCCGACAAACGTGATCTCCATCACCGACGGCCAGATCTACCTGCAGCCGGACCTGTTCTTCGCGGGCGTCAAGCCGGCGATGAACGCGGGCATCTCGGTGTCCCGCGTCGGCGGCAACGCCCAGACCAAGGCCATGAAGAAGGTGGCCGGCGGTTTACGTCTTGACCTGGCCGCGTTCCGCGAGCTCGAGGCCTTCGCCCAGCTCGGCACCGACCTCGACCCGGCCACCCAGTCGAAGCTGGACCGCGGCTACCGCATGGTCGAGCTGCTCAAGCAGGGTCAGTACCAGCCGCTGGACATGGTGGACCAGGTGATCCTGATCTACGTCGGCACCAAGGGCCACCTGGACGAGATCCCGGTCGACAAGGTGCAGCAGTGGGAGAGCGAGTTCGTCACCTTCCTGCACGACCAGGTCCCCGAGCTCCGCACGAAGCTGGAACAGGAGCAGGCCCTGTCGGACGAGATTGTCGCCCAGATCGAGTCGGCGATCGCGCTGTTCCAGAAGCAGTTCGCCGGGCACGCGAAGGCGACCGCCGGGGCGGCGAGCTAGCCCAGCTTGACGTCGTCCCACCCCAGGCGGGGTGGGCTTTCGAGCAGCCGATAGCTTCCAGTCAACAGCCGATTGCCAAACATGGCCAACCCAAAAGTTCTCGACAAGCGCCGCAAGTCGGTCAAGAACATCTCCAAGATTACTCGGACGATGGAATTGATCGCGACCGCCCGGTTCAAGAAGGCGATGGACCGCGCCTCCGCGGCCACCGACTACACGAACCGCGTGTCGAAGCTGGTCCGCGACCTGACCCAGGCCGGCCTGCAGGTGAGCCACCCGCTGCTCGAGCAGCGGGACAACCCGCAGCACGGCAAGCTGCTGGTGCTGACCGCCAACCGCGGCCTGTGCGGCGGCTTCAACGGCAACCTGATCCGGGCCAGCCTCGGCGCATGGACCGAGCTGAAGGCGGCGGTCCCCAACTGCACGCTCGAGGTGAGTGGCAAACGGGGCATCACCGGCCTCAAGTTCCGCGGGCTCGACGTTGACCAGTCTTTCACGCACTTCGAGGACAAGCCGCGTTTCGAAGAAGTCGACGACATCGCCACCCGCTACCTCGACGACTTCATCGCCGGCCGGCTCGACCGGCTGGACGTTGTCTACATGAAGTTCGAGAGCGTCGCGCGTCAGCAGGTCGCGGTTGAGACGCTGCTGCCGCTCGGCTCAGTGGTCGGCGACGAAGCCGACCCCGCCGTGGAGGAGTCGGGCGTCTCGCTATACGAGTTCCTCCCCTCGCCGGAGAGCATCCTGGAGGAGGTCATCCCGATGAGCTTCAAGATCAAGCTCTTCAAGTGCTTCCTCGACTCGGCCGTGAGCGAGCAGGTCGCCCGCATGATCGCCATGAAGGGCGCCACGGAAAACGCGAACGACCTCATCAAGAAGCTGAGCATGCAGTACAACCGCGCCCGCCAGGGACGCATCACCTCGGAGCTGATCGACCTGATCGGCGGCGTCGAAGCGATCAGCTAACGCCGGGGTCTCACCCCCGCCGGGGTGGGCCGACCCGAGACAATACACCAGTCAAACCAAACACCTCTTTCACCGCATAGCGAACCATGTCCACTGCCACCGCCAACAACGTCGGACACATCACCCAGGTCATCGGCTCGACGTTCGACGTCGCGTTCCCGGACGACAGCCTGCCGGCGATCTACAACGCGTTGAAGATCGTCTCTGAGCACAAGGGCGTGAAGATCAACCTCACCGCCGAGGTCCAGCAGCACCTGGGCGGCGGACGCGTGCGGTGCATCGCCCTCGGCTCGACCGACGGCCTGGTCCGCGGTCAGGAGGTGGTCGACACCGGCGCCCCCGTGAGCGTGCCGGTCGGCGAGGCGACCCTCGGCCGCGTGTTCAACGTCATCGGTGAGACCGTCGACGGGCGTGGCCCGGTGGACACCGAAGAGCGTTGGCCCATCCACCGCGACGCCCCAAAGCTTGCGGACCTGTCGACCAGCACCGAGATCTTCGAGACAGGCATCAAGGTCGTCGACCTGCTGACGCCGTTCGTCCGCGGTGGTAAGGCCGGCCTGTTCGGCGGAGCCGGCCTGGGCAAGACGGTTATTCTCACCGAGCTCATCGCCCGTATCGCCAAGGAGCACGGCGGCTACTCGGTGTTCGCTGGCGTCGGCGAGCGGACCCGCGAGGGGACCGACCTGTGGCTCGAGATGCAAGAGACCAAGATGGGCGGCGACGGCGACAAGAGCGTCATCGACCAGACATGCATGGTGTTCGGGCAGATGAACGAGCCGCCGGGTTCGCGCCTCCGCGTGGCGCTGTCGGCCCTCACCATGGCCGAGTACTTCCGCGACAAGACCGGCGCCGACACGCTATTGTTTGTCGACAACATCTTCCGCTTCTCGCAGGCCGGCTCCGAGGTTTCCGCGCTGCTCGGCCGCATGCCGTCGGCGGTCGGTTACCAGCCGACCCTGGCTAGCGAGATGGGCGCCCTGCAGGAGCGCATCGCCTCGACCAACAACGGCGCCATCACTTCGGTGCAGGCGGTGTATGTGCCGGCGGACGACCCAACCGACCCGGCGCCGGCCACCGCGTTCGGCCAGCTCGACGCGTTCATCTACCTGGAGCGGTCGATCTCCGAGAAGGGCATCTACCCGGCGGTCGACCCGCTGGCGTCGTCCAGCCGGATCCTCGACCCGCAGTACGTCGGCGAGGAGCACTACAACTGCGCCCGCCGCGTCCAGACCACGCTGCAGCGCTACCGCGAGCTGCAGGACATCATCGCGATCCTCGGCGTCGACGAGCTGTCGGAAGACGACAAGCAGATCGTCCACCGCGCCCGTCGCATCGAGCGGTTCCTGTCGCAGCCGTTCTTCGTCGCCGAGGTGTTCACCGGCAAGTCCGGCGAGTTCACCTCGATCGCCGACACCATCCGCAGCTTCAACGAGATCTGCGACGGCAAGTGGGACCACCTCCCCGAGTCGGCCTTCATGTACGTCGGCCCGATCGAGCAGGCCGAGGAGCAGTGGAAGAAGGACAAGAAGTAGAGCAAACTGTCGCCGGCAGGCGACCTTTCCCCCCTCCCTTCTAGGGGGGGGCCGGGGGAGGGTAGCACGGTTGCAGCCCGTGTGAACGCCTTTTGGCCAAAGTGCTTCCGGAAATCGCGAGCAACATTAACGGATAACGACAACCCTCCCCTAACCCCTCCCTGAGAGGGAGGGGGATCAACCGAGGACCTTCGGTCCTCGCCTTGAAATGCCATGGCCGACCTCCCCATCAAACTAGTTGTCGTTACGCCCGAGATGACCGTCCTTGACGAGTCGGTCGACTTTGTCGTGGCGCCGTTGTTCGACGGCGAGCTGGGCGTCGCGGCGGGCCACGCCCCGGTAATCGGTCGGCTCGGCTACGGCGAGCTCCGCTACCGCATCGGCGGCGAGAACCACCGCTACTTCGTCGAGGGGGGCTTCGTCCAGATCGCCGACGACGTCGTTTCGGTCATGACCGGCAAGGCGATGTTGGTCTCGGAAATCGACGTCGCCGAGGCCCGCCAGCAGCTCGACGCGGCCATCGCCCGATCGGCCGCCGGGGCCGAGGCCGCCGCCCGCGACCGCGACATCGCCCAGGCCCGCGGCAAGCTGCGGGTCGCGAAGGGCGGCTCCTCGCACTAGTCGGGGTTTTGGTTGCAATCGGCCGACAGGGCCCCCGTACGCCGGTTTCTTGTTTGACCCGGCCATCCGTTGCGGCTAGCCTAAGTTGGTAGCCAGCCCCGACTCAATCGCCGATTCCGCTCGCCTAATGCTCTGCTTCTAGCCGCCGTTGCGCCCCCCCCACGTTTCTCTCGCGGGCGCTTCTTTATCTTCGCGGCTCTGTTTGCGTCTCTGACAGCGAACACGCTTGTCACGCCTACCCCTTCCTTGAGGTGGCTTGCCTCCTTGCATCTGCTTCCCCCGACGCCCCACACACGATGACCCGACTCCGATCACTGACGCTATTCACCGCGTCTGCTTTTCTCCTGCTCGCCCCGGCCGCGGCTCGCGCGCAGAACATCCTCGACGTCAGCACCCTGACCAAGTACCTCGACCCGGCGCCGAACCCGCTCGCGTCGGGCAACGTGCTCACGCCGACCGGCACGCTCGACGGGGCTCCGCTCTACGAGGTTGAGATCAAGCAGTTCGAGCAGCAGCTCCACAGCCAGCTCGCACCGACCACGCTCTGGGGCTACAACGGCGTCTTCCCGGGGCCGACCTTCAACGTCAACTCGGGCGAGACCATCAAGGTCGAGTGGACCAACAACCTCCGCGACGACAACGGTCAAGGGCTGCAGCACATCCTGCCGTACGACACCACCATCCACGGCGCCGGCCCGCAGTTCCCGCAGGCCCGCACCGTGACCCACGTGCACGGCGCGGTGGCCAACGAGATGAGCGACGGCTTCCCCGAGCAGTGGTTCTCGTCGGACCCCAACGCGCCGGCCAACGGCATCACGACCCACGCCCCCTCGGGACCCGCCGGCAACAGCTTCGTCGCTACTTACACCAACAACCAGCGGGCGGCGGGCAACTGGTACCACGACCACTCCATGGGCATCACGCGGCTGAACGTCTACGCGGGCATGGCGGGGATGTACTTCATCCGCGACGCAGAAGAGAACTCACTAAACCTGCCGTCCGACGAATACGAAATCCCAATACTGATTCAGGACCGCTCGTTCTACAACGACGGGTCCCTGTACTACCCCGAAGGCCCAGGAGCGATAAGCGACCCGCTCGGGCCGCTAGGTGATGACTTCCCGAGCGCGGCGTCGCAGGTGTCGTCGTTCTACGCCGACGCCAACGTGGTGAACGGCGTTGTGTGGCCGTACATGGAGGTCGAGCCCCGCAAGTACCGCCTCCGCCTGCTGAATGGGGCCAACGCCCGCAACTACAACCTGACGCTCGAGCCCGCGGCAGGCGCCGGCGCCAGCTCGCTGGGGTTCTCCCAGATCGGCGTGGACGGCGGGTTGCTCAGCACGGTGGCCGAGCGGGACGACCTGTTCCTAGCCCCGGCGGACCGGGTAGACGTGGTGGTCGACTTCTCGCAGTTCAGCCCCGGCGACACCGTGTATCTCAAGAACGACGATCGCCGGGCCGTGGCCGGGACCACCGACGAGGTCATGCAGTTCCGCATCAAGGACCTGAGCGCGCCGGACGCCAGCAGTCTGCCGAACGCGTTGTCGTCGATCTCCCGGTACTCGCAAGAAGAGCTTGACAACGCCCCGGTGCGTCGCCTGGAACTCGTCCGCGACTTTGACAAGTACGGCCGCATGGAACTGCTGCTGGACGGCAAGAAGTGGTCCGACGAAACCACCGAGATTATCCAGCGGGGGCAGCTCGAGATCTGGGAGTTCGTCAACATGACCAACATGGAACACCCAATGCACCTGCATATGGAAGCCTTCCAGGTGGTCGGGCGGCAAGACTTATCGGGCAACGATGTGGCCCTCGAGCCGTGGGAGTTGGGCTGGGAAGACACCGTCAACGTCGGCGGACGCGAGACCCTCAGGATCGCCGTCAAGTTCGACGAGTACACCGGCACCTTTGTCTGGCACTGCCACATCCTAGAGCACGAAGACTCCGAGATGATGCGAACCTTCCGGATCGTGGACGCGCCCGAGCCCGGAGCCGCGCTGCTGACCGGCCTGCTAGCCGCAGCGGGCAGTCTGCGCCGGACTCGGCGGCGGACCCGATAAAATCGGAGCGCGGCGTCGACGCCTTGCGAGACGCCCCCCAGCCTGGCGACACGCAGCTAGGCAGCGCTCGAGGACGGCGTTCGACAGAAAATGTCCAATGGGCTCTCTTGCTGCTGAGAACACTGCAAGATTCCCCTAGGTTTGGGCGCCGTAGTTGCGGCGGTTGCGTTACCATAGTGCGGTAACCCAAGAGCAAACGCGGTTCAAGGAGCGAGTGCGTGGCAGAACTGACAATCAACCTGCTGGCCGTGATCCCCACGACGGGCGACGCGCCGCAGGAGGGAAGCTACGGCATGCTCACGATCTACGCGATCGTGGCGCTCGGCTTCTCTTTCCTCTGCTCAGTCGCGGAGGCCGTGCTGCTGAGCGTCTCGCCTTCGTACATCGCGACCCTCCAAGACTCGGGCGGAGGCTCGGCGGCGCGGCTCAAGCGGATGAAGGAGAACGTCGACCGCCCGCTATCGGCCATTCTTAGCCTTAACACCATCGCCCACACCGTCGGCGCGGCCGGCGTCGGCGCCCAGGCAGCGGGCATCTGGGGAAGCTCGGCGGTCGGGTACGCGTCGGCCTTGATGACGCTGCTAATCCTGATTCTGTCAGAAATCATCCCTAAGACCATCGGCGCGGTCTATTGGCGGCAGCTCGCTCCTAGCGTCGCCCAGGGGCTCGAGGTGCTGATCTGGCTGCTGTTCCCGCTGGTCTGGATGTCGGAGCTGATGACCAAGCTGATCGCCGGCGAAAAGCAGGAAATTGTCACCCGCGAAGAGGTCGCCGCGACAGCCGCCATGAGTAGCGAGGCGGGCGAGCTCGAGCACGGCGAGCACCGGATCCTCACCAACCTGCTGAAACTCCGCTCGCTGCAGGTCGACGACATCATGACTCCGCGGACGGTCATCTTCGCGTTCCCCGAGGAGACGACGGTTGGCGAGCTGCTTTCAAAACGGTCCAAGCTGCCGGTGTCGCGGATCCCGGTGTTCGAAGACTCGATCGATCGCACCACCGGATTCGTGCTCAAGACCGACGTGCTGCTCGCCCAGGCCAACGACCAGCCGGACACCAAACTCAAGGAGCTGCGGCGGCCGCTCAAGGCGATCCCGGCGACCGCTTCGCTGTCGGACGCGTTGGAGCTGCTGCTCAACCAGCGCGAGCACATCGCATTGGTCGTCGACGAGTACGGCGGGGCCGACGGACTGGTCACCATGGAGGACGTCATCGAGACCCTGCTCGGCGCCGAGATCATCGACGAGCACGACCAGGCCGCCGACATGCAGCGGGTGGCGCGGCGGCAGTGGAAAAAACGCCTCGAGGCGGTCGGGCTGGAGGTGGAAGAGCCGAACGCTGCAGCCGACAACCCGGCCGACGCGTCGTAGCCGTTACGGCATTACCGCGCCACTCCACTCGGTCCCGGCGGCAGAGTCCCAACCGCCGTCGGCCCGGGCAGGGCCGTGATCTCACGCCGTGGCGCCGGTTCGCTGAACGAACCGAGTGCGACGCCATCGCACGCCGAACTTCGTTTCGAGCTCACTCCGGGCGTTTGTGGGCTGCGTGCTAACCGCGGCTGCCGCAGGGATCGCAATCCAGTCGGGCACCTGCCGCTGGACCACTCACTCTAGGATTCCCCGATGTTGGTGGCGATCGATCCGGCGATTCGATTAAGAAGTCGTGAAACGCAACATTTCGATGCTTGCAAGCTGCGTGGCGCCGCATGTACTCGGCCCAACGGACAGCCGCACTTCCCTGAAGCACCTCACCCGACATCATATCGACCACGGCACAGTTGATGCAGCTGCCGGTTCGCCAGGTCGAGCAACTCGCGAGCGTCTAATGAATCACACATCCAGGTTGATAGTTGCCCTGCTGGCGGCGCTCGCCGCCGGCTCGGTCGCGCAGGCCGGGCCTATCTTGGCCGGCTCCGCCGATTACACATTCGACAACACGTTCTTCACCCGGCTCTACCCGGGGACGCCGTTCAACCCAACTGCCTCCGCAGTGGACGTGCCGGTTTTCGCCCAAGGCGCCTTTACCCAAGTCTGGGGCGAGCAGGTCGGCGACGAGATCCAAGACGAACTGACGAGCATCCTGTCGTCCGGCTTCATCGCCGGCATGCCCCCGGTCCCGTTCGACCTCTACGGCGGCATCAACGAAGCGCCCGACCTGGGAGCTTTCACTGGGTCGCTGACGTCAATCGTCAATCACCCAGTGACCGGCGAGTTGATCTCAGCGTTCCGCAGCGTCGGCGGCCCGTTCCGTCAGGTCCTGGCGAACGGCGCTACCTTGTACACCGTGGACCCGTATGTGTTTGTGGCGTCGGTGGACTCGCTGCCGTTTGAATCCGGCGACATCTTCATCGGCACCCAAGACGTCGACGTGCGATACCAGCTCGGCCCGACGATCGACCCTATCAATGACCCGGTGGTCGGATCGGTGCTCGCGGGCGGGGTGATCACGATCACGCCCGAACCGATCGCCGCTGCATTGGCGGTTACGCTGGTGGTTTGCAGTGGTCTGTCACCGTCTCGTCGCCGCCGACTAGCGTAGCCGCATCGAGCAGCGTCGTCAGCGGTCCTCAACGCCAGTGCCGGCGTTGCTGGCCCTGCGGACGCTCGCGGAGCCAGTCGCAACACTCCGTTGACGGCGCAAGCGGCCAATCGCAGCAACACGCCAGGACAGCGACGCCTTTCTCACGCGGGCCGCAGCCATTCGCTGCGGCCCGCGTTGTTTTGAGACGCGCCGTCGTTCGCCCGGCTTGCGGCAGGCTACGATTGAATCCTGCCCGGCCGACCTTGTCTTCACCGAACGGTCATCTCTACCACACCTGCCCCTCGGTCACGATCACCCACGGCAAACATCGTGCAAAGGTCTGCTGCTCCTACCACGCGTGTTCTGGTGCTGCTGATGCTGGGCTACGTTCCGATCGCCGCTGGCAAGGCACGCGCCCAAAACTGGCAAGCTCCGCTTCCAACAATCGACCAGGTAGGCGCCGCGTGCCTGCCCGACACGATCGCACCAATCGACGCGCCGTTTGCAATGCCGCAGCTTCGCCGTCCCGAGTTTCCGCCGCTCACGGTCGACATCCGCGACAAGGGTGCGACGCCCGACCGCAAGGCGAGCGACGCCATCCACGCCGCGATCGCGGAGGTCCACGGCGCCGGGGGCGGGACGGTACTGATCCCTGCCGGCCGATGGCGGTCGGGTCGGATCACGCTCAGGAGCAACGTCAACCTGCACCTGGCCGAGGGCGCCGAGCTGTACTTTAGCGGCGAACTGGCCGACTACCGACCGGCGGTGTTCACGCGCCACGAGGGGGTCGAGTTGATGTCGCTGGGGGCGTGCATCTACGCGCTCGACGCCGACAACATCGCCGTCACCGGTCGGGGGACGCTGTACGGGCCAGCCGACGGGCCGGTTAAACGCCAGATGATGACCCAGGCGGTGGTCGAGAAGTTCGTGCCGCTCGACAAACCGGTCGCCGAGCGGGTGTACGAGGGGCAGGGCGGGGCGCCCGTCTTCTTGCCGATGTTCATCTCGCCCACCCGCTGCACCAACGTGCTGATCGAGGGGGTGACGCTCGAGCAGACCGCGTTCTGGAACATCGTCCCCGTGTACTGCGACCGCGTGATCATCCGCGGCGTGACCGTCAACTCGGTCGGCATCCCCCGCGGCGACGGCATCGACATCGAGTCGTCGCGCAACGTGCTGATCGAGTACTCCACGCTCAACTGCGGCGACGACTGCTTCACGCTCAAGGCAGGCCGCGGCGCCGACGGCGTCCGGGTGAACCGACCGACCGAGAACGTCGTGATCCGGCATTGCCTAGCGAAGCAGGGGCACGGCGGCGTAACGGTCGGCAGCGAAACGGCCGGCGTGATCCGCAACCTGTACGTGCACGATTGCGTCTTCGACGATACCGACGTCGGCATCCGACTAAAAACGCGCCGGCCGCGGGGCGGCGGCGGCGAGCACCTGACCTACGAGCGGCTGCGGATGCGGCTGTCGGGAAAGATGTTCCGCTGCGACATGCTCGGCAGCGCCATGTACGTCGGCGAACTCGCAACCCGACTGCCGCCGCGGCCAGTAGATGAACTGACGCCGTTCTTCCGCAACGTCACGATCCGCAACGTGCTGGTCGAGGGCGCCACACGGATGGTGCACGTCACCGGCATCCCCGAGTCGCCGCTCACCGATTTCACAATCGAGAACGCCGACATCCGCGGCGAGCTGCTGATCACCGCCGACGACGTCGAGCAGATGACGTTCCGCAACGTCGCGATCCACAGCCAGATCAGCCAGCTCCACTTGACGGACGCCCGCGGCTTGCTTTTCGACAACGTGACATTCGACGTGCCGGGCGGCCAGGTCGAGGTAAGTATCTCCGGCGACCGCAGCTCCGAAATCCGTTTCCGCGACTGCCAACCGCCACGCCCGGCGGGCTGGCAGACCGGCGCCTTCCGCAACTCGCCGTCGAGGTCACAATAGGAGGCAAACCACCCGCACCCACGCCACCCGACCGATGACCGACCGCCTGCCCCGCGTCTCCCTCGCCAACCTGCCGACCCCGCTGCACCGGCTGACGCGGCTGTCCGCCCAGCTTGGCGTCGATCTGTGGATCAAACGCGACGACCTCACCAGCCTGGCGACCGGCGGCAACAAGACCCGCAAACTCGAGTACTTAATCGCCGACGCCCTCGCGCGGGGCGCCGACTGCGTGGTCACCGCGGGCGGCCCCCAGTCGAACCACTGCCGCCAGACGGCGGCGGCCGCTGCGCAGCACGGCCTCGCGTGCTGCCTGGTGCTCGGCGGCGAACCCCAGCCGCCGCTCGGCAATCTGCTGCTCGACCGATTGCTCGGCGCCGAGGTGCACTGGACGCCCAAGCCGAACCGCAAGTCCAGGATGCAGGAGCTGGCCGGGGAGCTTGGCGCCGCCGGCCGCACGCCGTACGTGATCCCGATCGGCGGCTCCAACGCGATCGGCGCAGTCGGCTACGTGGCCGCGATGGACGAGCTGCTCGGCCAGGCCGAGGAAGCGGGCGTGGCGTTCGACCGCGTCGTGTTCCCGACCAGTTCGGGCGGCACGCATGCCGGACTGGCGCTGGGGGCAAAGCGCGCCGGTTTTGGGGGTGTGGTGACCGCCATCAGCATCGACGCCGCGCCAACCGACCACGCGTTCCTAGAGGAAGTCGCGCAGGTCGCCACCGAAGCGGCCGGGATGCTGGGGGACAGCGTCCTTATATCTCCAGCGGAACTCGAAGTTGAGTACGGCTACCTCGGCGGCGGCTACGGCGTGGTCGGCGACACCGAACGCGACGCCATCCGCCTAATGGGCCGGCAGGAAGGCATCTTGCTCGGTCCGGTGTACAGCGGCCGGGGGTTCGGCGCGCTGCTCGACATGATCGCCCAAGGAAAGGTCGCTGCCGGCCAGCGGGTGCTGTACTGGCACACCGGGGACGAGTCAGCTCTGCACGCCTACGCCGACGAGCTATTGGAGGGCGACGTCGGTTAGGCGTCCTGCACCTCGTACTCGGTGTCGCGGATGATGCCGGGCATCGGCTCGGGGTAGCGGCCCTCGCTGTTGGGAGAAACAGGCGCCGGGCCGTCGGGCGTGAAGCTTGCTACGCCTGGCGCAAACTCGTGCGGGCAGTTAAGCATCTGCTCGAACGTGATCTCCTGCCCGGTGTGCGCCGCCATGCGGCCCATGCTGGTCACGAGGCTCGCCTCGACCCCGCGCGGAACTTCGTTGTACGGCTTGTCGTTGACGATCGCATCGACCAGGTCTTCCCACTCTAGCCGGTAGGGGTTCTGCTCTGGCTGAGGGTACGCCCACACGACCTCGCGGCGGTTCTGCCGCTGCCCGCTGAACGTGCGGACCCGCCCGGGCGAGTGTCCCGAGGCGCTGACAATCGCCGAGCCCTTGCTGCCGTGCGCGACGCTCGACATGTCGTTCTTGCAGCCCGGCATGATGCGGGTGCCGAAGTGCATGGTCGAGCCGTCGGGGTAGGTGTACTCGATCGAGTAGTTATCGAAGTTCTGGTCGACGTAGTCGCCGCGGTAGTGGCGGCCGCCGATACCAACCGCCTTGACCGGCCAGGCGTTCTTCATCCAAGAGAGCTCGTCGATCTGGTGGATGTTGAAGTCGCTGAACAACCCGCCGCTGGACCACAGGAAGCTGTGGAACCGCTCGACCTGCCACATCAGCTCGGGCCGGCCTTCCGGCTTGCGGGTCGAGAAGCAGGTCACCACCGGGCCGTGCATGCGGTAGCCCTGCATCGAGATGATGTCGCCGATCTCACCGTCCGCGATCCGCTGGTGCAGCTCCTGCCGGCCGCGGCAGTGGCGGACCATCAGCCCGACGCCGACCTTCAAGTTCTTGTCGTCGGCCTGCTTCGCGAGCTCGAGCATCCGGAGCGAAGTGGGTCCATCGGCCGTCAGCGGCTTCTCCATGAACACGTTGAGGCCACGTTCGATGGCGTACTCGAAGTGCGGCCCGCGGAACGCCAGCGGGGTGGCGAAGATGGCGATGTCGCCGGGACGCAGCTGGTCGAGGGCGTCGCGGTACGCGTCAAACCCGACGAAGCGGCGATCGCTTGGCACGTCGATCTTGTTGGGCGAGGAGGCGAACTCCTGGGTCAGTGCGTCGTAGCTGCCTTTCAGCCGGTGCTCGAACACGTCGGCCATCGCTACGAGCTTGAGCGGCGTGCCCTGTACGTAAAGCGCGTCGGCCGCGGCGCCGGTGCCACGCCCGCCGCAACCAACCAGGGCGCAGCGGATGGTGTTGTCGGTCCCCTGCTGCGCGAACGCGTTTCGCGGCACGGCAGACAAGAACGACAACGCGCCGGCCGTTTTCAGAAAACCACGTCGGCTGGACTCACTTTGATTGCTATCGGGCACGGCGTGGGTCTCCCAAGAGATTGGATGAGTGATTTTTCAAGAAGAGTCCGCAGAACTACTTTATCAGGTTTGCCGCGCTGTTCCAAAACGCGTCCATTTCGTCGACTGTCGGGAGCCGCCGCGGCCGCACGATGCGGAATCCCAGCCACTGCGCGTCGGTGTGGTACCAGATGCTCTTGGGCAGCTGCGGGTCCTGCTGCTTCCAGATTGGGTCGGAGCCGGTCCGGTACGCCGAGCGGAGCTGCTCCGGGTCGTCGTACCAGCTGCCGCCGCGGACGCTGCGCGGGTAGAGGGTGGTTGGCTTCAGGAACGGGTTCTCGGCCTGGCCGCTGATCTGGGCAAAGTAGTCCGCGGCGTACTGGTCGGCGGTCCACTCGCTCACATTGCCGTGCATGTCGTACAGGCCCCACGGGTTGGGCTTCTTCATGCCGACCTTCTGATACTTCTCATTGCTGTTGTCGTAGAACCAGGCGTGCTCGCCCAGCCGGGCGGGGTCGTCCCCGAACGAGTACGCGGTGGTGGCGCCGGCCCGGCAGGCGTACTCCCACTCGGCCTCGGTGGGCAGCCGGTAGAAGTGCCCGGTCTGGGCGCTCAACCACTGGCAGTACTTGTTCGCCGCGTGCTGCGTCATGCTGATCGCCGGGTAGCCCGACTGCCCCATGCCGAAGCTCATCTCCATGTACGGCGCGGTCGGCGCGCTGACGGCGTCCACCGCGGTATGCTTGGCGGGGTCGTAGTCCTTGCGGGCGCCGTTCTTCCGCCGCTCGATCGACGAGATCATGAACGGCTCGTACTCGTCCCACGAAACCTCGCGGGCACCCATCCAGAACGCGCCAACGCCGACCTCGGTCTGCGGGCCCTCGTTCGCCTGGCGGTTCGCCTCGTCGGCGGGGCTGCCCATCGGGAAAGTCCCGGCGGGGATCGCCTTCATCTCGTACGGCACGCCGGTGCGCGGGATCTCGCCGCGGTAGTCGGCCATCTCGCCGCCCGCTGACTCGGCGGCGGTATTCACGATCTTCGCGTGGATCTCCTCGAGCAGCTGACGGTTGTCGGGCGTCGCCGAGCGGTCGACCGGCTTGGCACGCGGACGCAGCGTGACGCCGTTGGGCCATTGGGCGCCGTCGGCAATCCATACGCGGATCGTTTCGATCGACTGCTTGTCGAGCGGGCCGCCCGCGTCGGCCGGCGGCATCAGCTCGTCGGCGTCCGCAGACGCATTCATCGTCGTGAACAGCGGGCTCTCGTCGGGCTTACCTGGCGCCACCAACGGCTCGCCATAATCGTCGTCGAACACCGCCGCGCGGGTCGACAAGTCGTACCCACTGTCGGCGTCTTCGCCGTTGTGGCACGACAAACACTGCTGCTCCAGGATCGGCTGCACATCCGACGCGAAGTCGACCGCGCTGGCGCCGCGGCTACACAGCGCCGCCACCATCACCGCCGGTACTGACCACACACCGAGCGCGTGTCGCCTTGCCTGAAACATTTGCATACGAAACCTGAGCTGCTATTGCCGCACGCGGGGCGGGAGTACGCTACGCCTCCAACGCCTCGAGGTGGGTGGTCCAGCTGATTTTATCATTGTGCGAGTGCGTAAAGCCAACACTCCGCTCGTAATCCACCAAGTCCTTGTGGCGATAAGCAATAATGTAGGTCCGCCGCCACCGCTCGGAGCCATTCCCCGGCGAGCCGTGCAGGATCCGCTCGTTGTGCACGCTGACGCTTCCCCGCTTGACCGGCAGCGAGACCCGCTCGTCCGAATCCTCGAGCTGCACCGCCAGCGTGTGCGACTCTTCACGCTCGTTGCCCACGGTGCTCGCCTTGATCATCGGGCGGTGCGGCCGCAGCCTTGGCTCCTTGTGCGAGCCCGGCACCACCTGCAGGCAGCCGTTGTCGTCCTTGGCGTCGTCGAGAGCGAGCGAGCAGGTCGCGGTCAGGGTGTCGAACTGCGGCGTGCTCGGCCAGTAGCCCAGATCCTGGTGCCAGGCGAACTGCGCGCCGCCCTTCTTAGGCCGCTTCGCAAGAAACTGGTCGTAATCGAGCGTCGCATCGTCGCCTAGAAGCTGCCGAGAGATCGACGCGGCCCGCAGCTCGTAGATGTTGCCCTGCAGGTCGGGGCGGTAGACGCGGGGCAGCACGGCGTTGACGATCTGAAAGTCCTCGAATGCCCGCGTGTAGGGTCCGCTCATGTCGCAGAAGTCACGGCCCATGTCGGGCACTCCCCCCTCCATGAACAACTGGTACACCTCTTCGATCGGAGTGAGCTCCTCCTCGGTCAGCACGTCGTCCAGCACGACGTAACCCTGCTCGTGGAACTCGCGGATCTGTTCTTCGCGGAGCAGGTACTCGTTGCCAACCGCGCCGTACTGAGTCTGTTGATCTACCGACATTGGGATTCTTCCTTCCAGGATATAGGCGACGACACGTCCGCGCACCGGAGCGCGCGTCGAGACCTAGTCAGGTGATTTGAAGCAGTTGACCGGACGCGGGCGTAACCGCAGCGAATGCCGCGGGGTGAGGTCCGCCCTCGGTCCTATGCGACTGAATCTACCCGCCCGTTGACTGCTGCGTCTCCGCGTTTCGGGGCACAAACTGGTACTATCGGCTCCAAATGCACTGAAACAGGCGTTCCAAATGGGTACAATCGCACCATGGGCGTCTACCGCGAGACGATCGAGACCCCCGCCGACCAGTCGTTCCGGCTGCTGTACTGGGAACACTCGTTGGCCGAGGTACAGACCTCGACCGGCCCCGAGCAGTGGGAGCCGATCACCGGCAGCGGCGAGCGCTGGCACGCCCACCGGGCGGTCGAGCTGACCTACATCCACCGCGGCGCCGGCACACGGTTCATCGGCGACCACATCGGCGCTATCAACCCACCCGAGCTCGTGCTGATTGGCGCTGACCTGCCGCACTACTGGCGAGGGCTCGACGACTCAGAGGGCGCCGCCGTGCAGTTCGCGTTGGCTCCGGCCGCCGGTCTAGGGGCGTTGCCCGAGCTGAGCGCGCTCTCCGAGCTGTGGTCCCACGCGTCGCGTGGCGCGATATTCGGGAAAGAACTGGCAATCGAGATCGGCGGGCGACTCGCGCGGCTGCGCGGCGCTGGGTCGGTCAAACGACTCGCCGAGCTGATGCAGGTGGTGTCGCTGCTCGCAGATGGGCTGACCGAAGCTAACACGCTGTGCGACAAGCCCTGCACGATCACCGCGTCCGCCGCGCACGCCGACAAGATCCGCGACGCCATCGACCTCTTGCTCGAGCACCACCACGAGCCGCTCCGCATTGACGACATCGCCCAGGCGGTCGGCCTGTCCCGGGCGACCTTGTGCCGCTACTTCCGCCGCTACACCGGCCGCAGCGTGGTGGCGTTCCTGAACGAGGCCCGCATCGACCACGCCCGCCGCCGCCTGCTAGAAACGGCCGACGCCGTGAGCCAGATCGCCCTGGACGTCGGCTTCGAAAACTTGTCGAATTTCAACCGCCAGTTCCGCCGGGCGGCAGGGGCGTCGCCGCGGGAGTTTCGGCGGCAGGAAAAGCATCCAAGATTTGACGCCGACCAGCGAATAGGCAGCGGTTGACCTACACATCATCCGGCGACATCAATGAAGCTATTGCAGCGATCAACGGTAACCCTCGCCCTGCTCGTCGGAGTGGGCGCCCTGATCTGGTTATCGGTTGAGAACAACACCCTCGGCAAGCAGATCACTCAACTCGAAGCCGAGCTCGGACACATGCCGATCGGCGACCCAGACCGGGTGCACATCGCCGAGATCGGCTCGCCGGAGGTGCCTCCCGAGGTCGCCTCGCAGCTCGAGCGCGTCTGGCAGTTCCGCTGCTACCTGCCCGCTGGCTACGACATGAGGCGGTTTGGCGGGGAGGGCCGAGTCGCCGAGTCCGGCCTTTACTTCCAAGGCGGCTTCGGTTCTGGCTCGGAATCTCCCCAAGCCGAAGCGATCCAGCAACTGCTAACGGTGAGCTTCTATCGGGATGGCGATCACCTCAAGGTTTACAACGCATTCGGCGGGTCGTCCGGAACGTCCTCCTGGCCGGGGTTCGCACCCGAGCGGCTGGATGAGGCATTGGTGGTCCACAAACTCGTGAACAAGGAACAAGGGCCACAATCGTTTCCCACCGACGCCATCCTCCCCTTCCTGAAGATATACGACCCCAGTTCTGCCGAGGAGAGGAACGTGGCGGGCAAGCCCCTGACGACCTACGACGGCGGGATGTTCGCGATTTTCCCAGGTTCACGCGAGCAGGCATTTGGCCAGCTGCGACGCGGTGAGACCCCCGATGGGTTCGAAGCACACTGGGTTGCAGAGGGGACCGCTCAATGACGGATGACGCGTCGAACCGATCACTGATGCCGCAATTCTCTCTGCTGAACCTCTTGGCGTTGACCGCTGTGCTTGCGATTGGAATGGCTGCCGGCACAGCCTATCGCAAGCACCGTTCCCTGCTGCAGTACCGCGAGACACTGCTCTCCCTCTCCAGTCGGCTGCTGGTTGAAGACGCCGACAAACTAGCATCGTCCGCGCTCCCCAAGGTCGCCGGCAACTTCAACTCGTGGAACGTCCACATACCAGCGGGAGAAGACTACGAACTACGTCTGGGACTGGGGAAAATCTCGACCACAGGAATACCGCCGATCGCAGCAGGAGTGAAGATCCCTGCCGGACGACACCGGGTCACGCTCTACGCCGGCGACTCTCCCAGCGAAGAGTATCGCTTCGTTGTCTACGTCGACGGCGAACAGGCGATCGAACAAACGATGGGCAGCGATTGGATGCCGGAAGGCTGGTCTTCGGCCGGTGGTATTGGGTGGCCGCGTGAACCAGAACGAGATCCGGCCCCCCTGCAACTCGCCGCCCGCAGCTACACCCCTCGACTTGACTTTGGCGAGGGTCGCGGGCGCTACTTTAACGGTGGCTACGACAACTTCGTGACGCGGAACGGCTACCGGCTCTGGATCGACGCCTCGGACAACGTCTACCAATCGGGCTCGCCGATGATCGGCATCGGCCGCGACCCGGCCTACAAAGGGATCGGCCTGCGAGATGGGTTGCGGTTCCGACCAATCAGCGGCAAGCCATACGAGTGGGACTTCACGCGGCCGAGTTTGGAATCGAACGATCCGGCGATAAGGATCGCCGCCACATTCTTTGCCGGCGACGACGTGGTGCTGTCGAGCAACAGCCAAACGTTTCAATCGTGGCGGATACGCAACGACGCCACCGGACAAGACGCGTTGAGCTGGGAAGCGGACCCTAAGCAGTTAACGTACTCGGCCTTCCTCCACCCGCTATTCGGATCGGTCGACTCGCGGGCCCCGGTTGTCGAGATCATGTGGGATACTAACCGACCGGACGAGGCAGCGTTGCGACTAGCGGACACGCCCGCCAATGACGAGATTACTCGCTGGCGGCTCCGGCTCTTAGGCGGAACCGACCACCTCTGGCGCCAGCTCAAGGTCGGCGACAGAACGATCACAGCCGGCAACGCGGGCGACAACGGCGCAGCCACGCCGACCGGCGAGACCATCTGGCTAGATCTTGCGACCGACAATTCCGAAGACACCGTTCTTAAGTGGCAAACCAACGAGACCCTGCCGCTGCAGATCGTGGAGCGTACCAAGCCGCCCTACGCGGGCATGGGACTCTACGGTGGGCTGCCCCTTTCTTCCGGAATGCGGGTCCCGGCGGAGCTCAAGCCGACGCTCCGAGCAAAAGCCCTCAACAAGGACCCAATGGTCGAAGCGAAAGCCTTTCCCGGCGGCGCGGTCTTTGAAGAGATCGAGGTCGACCTCAAAGCGGGACCAGAGTGGATCTGGCTCCAGGCCAAACCGATGGAGCAACCTCCCTCGGCTCAATAAAGCGTGACGGTGCCCTACGCCGTCCGCAGGATCGACTCCACCAGCCGCACGGCTTCCTGAACGCGGCACGCGCCGCCGGCGACTTGGACCGAGGCCTCGCTCCCCATCAGCTGCTCGACCCGCTTGCAGGCCGAGACCACTGTGCTGTGGCTGCGGCTGCCGAACTGGTCGCCGATCTCGCTCAGCGCCGAGCGGGTGTACTTGCGGGCGAGCCACATGGCGAGCATGCGGGGTTCGGTCGCGCTCTTGGTGCGGCGTTTTGACTTGATCACGCCCGACTCGACGCCGAACACCTGGCAGACGGCGTCCTGGATCGCCTTGACGCCAACGCTCGGCATGCAGACCCGGTTCATGTCGTCGATCGCCTTGCCAACCGCCGTGTCGCAGATGTCCAGGTCCAACAGCCGGCTCGACACGCCGAGCTTGTTCACAATGCCGCGGATCTCCCACGCCCCGCCGATCACCCCCGAGGCGATCATCCGCACCGCCGACTCCTCGAGCCGCACGCCCGACTGGTCGGCAAACCGCTCGGTCAGGCGGTGCTTGAGGGCTAGGTCCGGGGCGGCGATCTCGACCGCCACGCCGGCGCCGAGCCGCGAGAGCAGCTCGCCGCTCATCTTGCGGAGCTCGGCCGGGCTGCGGTCGCTGGTCAGCACGACCATCGCCCCCTGCGAGGCGAGCGTATCCAGCGTGTACTGCAGCTCTTCGAGCGTCTTCTGCTTGCCGAGCAGGAAGTGGATGTCGTCGATCAGCAGCAGGTCGACGCCGCGGCAGCGGCCGCGGAAGCTGGCGAGCGTGCGTCCGTGCACTGCCTCGACAAAGCCAGACGTGAATTGCTCGGCGGTGAGCGCCACCACCCGCTTGCGGCGGTGATGGCTGCGGAAGCCCTCGGCGATGCTCCGCAGCAGGTGCGTCTTGCCCGACCCGCCGGGCCCCCAGAGGATGACGGGGCAGGGCGCCGGGCTGCCGGCGGCGACCAGCTCGGCCAGCCGGGCCGCCTCGCGGTTGGAGTCGCTGACCAAGTACGGCGGGGCCTTCCTGGCGGGCGCGGGTGGTTTGCCGACAGGAGATTTATTAGCCGTGGGGGCGTTGTCCTGCGACCCGTTTGCCGATGACCCGTTCTCCGACAACCCATTCTCCGACGACCCAACGGCCGACGCCGAGGCGGCCGGTTGATCCGCACCTAGCTGCTGGGGCGTCATCTCGGCGTCGACGACGAACTCGACCGTGCGGGCGCCCAGGTTGGCCCGCCGGCACGCCTCGCGGAGCTCGGCCTTGAAGTGCTTCTTCAGGCAGTCGCGTTGCATCGTGCTGCCGGCACGGACGGTCAGTGCGCCTTCGACGGTCAAGTCGAACTCGACGCTGCCGGCGAACCAGGCGCGGTGCCGCTTCTCGCCGATTAACTGCCGCAGGGTTGAGACGAACCTCGAGCAGTCATCGCTATCATCGTGACGCGGCATCACTGCCGCAGCATCGTCCTTGACCACTTCCTGTGCGCCTCCTGAACCGCGCATAGCATCCCCACGCACCAATGCCGTCTTGGCCATTGGAGTGCGACGGCGTTGGCGCCCGTCGCTCGTTTGGAATCCGCTACGCGATTAGATAACGCCGGGAAAGAAACCCGGCGAACTGCCCATCGAACTACGTCATCACCAGAGTGTCGGCGAGGCCGGCAAGCTGCTCGGCCTGAGACCCAAAGGCCCCAGGCCCAACCACCCCGCCCGCACTCTCTCGATCACCCCGTTGCCCGGTTACCCGAACACCCGGTCGCAGCGGCGTGGCCACTCGTGTCGGCGTTGCAACTTCGCGTTGTGAAAGACTGGCGAAGTTTTGCATGCCTTTTGCGTTCCCGCTCGTGGCTGAATTGCGGCTGTCGTTGTCACCCGAGAGCCCGATTGTACGACTGCTAGCAGGCCTGTCAAACCGGCCAATGAAGAAGTCGTGAAGAAAGTCTTCGGCCGCCGCTATCCCTGCAGAAACAGCCGTCAGCGCCCCCCCAAACCGAATCGCACCGCGGTGGATAAAGTGTCACCCAACCGGAGGAGGCGCGCCGTTCTTGCGTAGGTAGGCGTGACGCCGCGCCCACTCTCGCAGACCCGCCCGGTGATAGATGTCCTGCGCCGGCTTGTTGCGTGCGTCGACCGCCAGCACCAGCCGCAGGACACGGCGCTCGCAGGCGACGCGCTGCGCCTCGGACACCGCGACCACGCCGAGCCCGCGGCCGCGGGCCTCGGGCGCGACGCCCACGTAGACGAGTTCCAGCTGACGCGAATCGGGGTGCTCGGCCAGCAGCAGCACGCCGACGTCTTCGCCGTTGCTGCGGATGTAGCTCCACAGCTCCGGGTCGTACTCGCCGACCGACTTGTAGCCGTGCAGCACGTCACGCACTTCGCGCATGCCGTCGAGCTCAGGGAAATCGAGCGTGCCGAGGTACGTCCGGCTCGTGATCCGCTCCAGCCGCGCCTGACGACCGTCGTCAAACGGCTCGAAGCTCACCGAGTGGGCGGGTGGGGAAGGGTAGGTCGATTGCGGCTTCCATTGCAGGTAGCGGAGCTCCGCCAGATCGACAAAACCGCTCGCCACCAGCGCCGCGTGCAGCGGGCCGTGGCGGTGCTCGGCCAGGGTCTGAATGAGCGCCACGCCCGCCTTGTCGGCAATGGCGGTGACGCGCTGGATGAGTTCGGCCGAGAGCTCGACCGAAGGCTCGCCCGAGGTCGCCTGGGGCGGCCACAGCGAGCACCCCTTGCCCGACTGGGGTTGCCCCCAAGCGGCCGCGGCGATCTTGCCCGACTGCTTGGCGACCAGCAGCGCGTCGAACGCGCCGAGCGGCTCGCCCCGCAGCTTGGCGAGCGAGTCGACCAGCGGCGCCCGCTGGTCCGCCGGCAGCGATCGCAGCACGAGCGTCAGCGCCTCGCGCAGGTCGCTCTGCCCACAACGGTCGATCTGGAAGTTACCGAGCATAGCGCGGAGCATAGCGGACGCCCGCGGCGATGTCATCTAGAAAGCCGCCGCCAGCCCAGAAAATGCGGAAGGTGAGCCTAGTTCGGCCAGCGAAAATCGGGCCGCTGGGCGTTCTGCAGCTGCGGGCCGGACGCCCCGGCCGGCGCCCCGGGAGACGCGGACGCCTGCTGCGGCTCGGGCGCCGGCGGCGGGGCCTGGGCGGTCGCCTCGGGAACCTGCAGACGCGGCCCTAGCGAGTCGACAAAGCGGTTCGATCCGGGGCGGTTGAACTCGAGGTCGACGCCGAAGCTGCCATGCGGCTTGGTGCTCCAGAGGACCGGCTCCGGGAAGGTCCGCAGCTGGCTGACGACCTTGTCTCCCGCACGGGACTGCAGGAGCTGCTCGCCGGGAACCCGTGGCGGCTGCCAAGTGAGTCCGTACTGCTGCTGGGCCAGCGCGACCAGCCGCGACGTGTCGGCCGTGACGCCACGGAAGCGGAGCTTGTCGACCTGCCCCTGGCCGTTGAAGTAGTACGAGAGGGAGCCGGCCAGGTCGGCCATGCCGGTGCCGGTCACCAGCGGCACGCGGATCCCGAACAGGTCGGGCTCGGACAGGCCGGTCGACTTGCGGGCCCAGTGCTGGTAGACCCAGTCCTTGGTGATGTCCATCCTCAGCACCTGCTCGATGGAGTAGAACCCGCCCCCTTCGAGCGGCATCGGGCTCTCGTAGACCAACGAGTTGGGGAACTGCGGGCCCTGCACCGAGGGGAGCGACTTCACGGCAGGCGCAGGGGCGCCGGCGGCCTCGATTGACTGCTCGGCGACCGGTGCGGCTTGCTGCGTGGGCCAGGCCGGCCACTCGTCCGGCGGGTTGTGGATCGCGTACGGCACCCCGACCGCGGCGCCTAGCATACCGGTCATCACGACGGGTCTGGCAAGCACAGCACGGCTCCTTTGGGTACCTTAGGGAATCACCTCACGCCACAACGACGCCTATCCCCTGTATCGGCTGCCGCCCTGCGAGAGGACGGCTCAACCCACCGCGTGCATCCTGCACGCACAGGCCGCAACGTCTCCGCAACCGCTACGATGACCACCCCCGCCGACCTCTCCGATCTGTGCTGGCTGCTGAGCGATGAGGGCCGCGTCGCGCTCGCCGGCGTCGCAGCGGACGACGCGCCGCTGCACACCCAGGCCGCGCGGCTCCGGAAGACCCACTCGGCGGAGCGGACCGCGCTGCTGCTCGAGCAGCACGAGCTCCGGGGCCGCGCCCACGCCAAGTTTGGTCGCGCCGAGCAGATGTTCTTCACGCGTGTCGGCCTGCAGCAGGCGACCGACGAAGCAGCCGCACGGTACAAAGCGAGTCGCTTCGCCGCCGGGTCCCGTGTGGTAGACGTCTGCACCGGCATCGGTGGCGACCTGATCGCGTTGGCGGGCCATGCCGACGCGGTCGGAGTCGACAACGACCCGTCGTGCGCGTTGATTGCCGAAGCGAACCTCGCCGTCTGCGGCCACGGGCAAACCAAAGTGGTCGTCACGCAGGCCGGGGTCGAATCGCTCAGCGAAGCCGCCGCGTGGCACGCCGACCCCGACCGCAGGAACAACGGCCGCCGGACCACGCAGCTCGAGCTGCACTCGCCCGGCCGGGAGACCCTCGAGGCGATGCTCGCCGCTCAGCCGAGCGCGGCGATCAAACTCGCGCCGGCCGCCGAACCGCCGCCGGAGTGGGAGGAGCAGCACGAGCTCGAGTGGCTGAGCCGCGACGGCGAGTGCCGCCAGCTCTGCGTGTGGACCGGCGCCCTGGCCGCCCGCCCCGGCAGCCGCCGCGCGGCGAGCGTCGACCAAGCCGGCGAGTTGGCCGGCGCCTTCGACGGCAAACCGAAGGGGCCGCAGCGGATCGCGGGGAAGCTCGGCGAGTTCCTCGTCGAGCCCGACGCGGCCGTGCTGGCCGCCAAGCTCACCAATGCCTTCGCGGCCGAACTGGACCTGAAGCGGGTCTCGCGGGGCATCGCCTACCTGACCGGCGACGCTCCGCCCGCCCACCCGCTGTGCCGCGTCTTCCGCCTGCTCGAGACCCTGCCGCTCAAACAGAAGCAGATCGCTGCCGCCCTGCGTGCCCGGTCGGTCGGCAGGCTCGAGATCAAGCACCGCGGCGTGCGGCTCGACCCGCACACCTTCCGCAAGCAGCTCAAGCTCCGCGGCGACAACGCGGCTATCCTCATCGCGTTCCCCACCGCAAGCGGCGGCGTCGCGGCGTTGGCCGAACGCGTCACGCCCGACCAGCCCTGACGAACCGGGGCAGGGAGCTTACGATAGGGGCATGAAACTCGCCTTCAGCAGCAACGCCTACCTCGCCTTCCCCTTCGACGAGACCTGCCGCCGCATCGCCGCCGCCGGGTACAGCGGCATCGAGATCCTGGCCGACGTCCCCCACGCCTGGCCGGCCGGGCTGCTCGAGTGCCAGAAGGAGTCGATCCGCGAATCGCTCGAGCGCCACGGCCTGACGATCTCCAACATCAACGCGTTCATGATGAACGCCGTGGCCGACCCGCGGCAGCCGTACTGGCACCCCAGCTGGACCGACCCCGACCCGCACTACCGCGCGATCCGCCGCGAGCACACGCTGCGTTCGCTCCGCTTGGCTAAGGACCTCGGCGCGCCGCACATCACGACCGAACCCGGCGGGCCCGCCTTCGAGGGTCAACCGCGTGGCGCCGCGGTCGACTGCTTCTACGAGGAGCTGATGCCGTGCGTCGAGCTGGCGAGCGAGCTCGGCGTCGGGCTGCTCATCGAGCCCGAGCCGGAGCTGCTGATCGAGCGGTTCGACCAGTACCTCGAGTTTGTCGACCGCTTAGACGCGCCGGTGGTGGGACTCAACTTCGACATCGGCCACGCGTACTGCGTCGGCGAAGACCCGGAGGACTGGGTCGAGCGCATGCACTCGCACACCGTGCACTACCACCTCGAGGATATCGCGCCGACGCGCGTGCACCAGCACCTGATCCCCGGCCAGGGCGCGATCGACTTCACCGCGACGCTCGCCGCGATCCGCTCCACCGGCTACGAGGGCTGGCTGACGGTCGAGCTCTACCCGTACGGCGATGACCCCGACTCGGCCGCCAACCAGGCCCGCGAGTTCCTCCTGCCACTGCTCGAACAAGCCTAGGATCAGTCATGCGTAGGGGCGCCCTCGCGGCATACCTGGAGCTGATGCGGTTCTCGAACGTGCTGACCGCGGTGGCCGATGTCTGGATGGGGATGGCGGTGTCGCTCGGCGCGTTGCCGGGACCGGCGCTGACCGCGTGCATCACGGTTGCATCTGTCTGCCTGTACCTCAGCGGCATGGTGCTCAACGACGTGCTCGACGCCGCCCATGACGCGCGTGACCGCTCGACGCGGCCAATCCCGTCAGGGAGGGTCGGCCGCGAGCAGGCGATGACGTTCGGGCTGGGCCTGATGGGCGCCGGGCTCGTCGCGGCCGGGCTGGCGTCGGTGCTCACGAGCAGCCCACTGCCGGCGGCGGTCGGCGTGGCGCTCGCCTGCACAATCTACGCGTACGACGCGTGGCCCAAGCCCAGCCCGCTCAAGCCGCTGTTGATGGGCGCGTGCCGTGGGCTTAACGCGCTGTTGGGAATGTCGCTGGTGCAGTCGTCGGTCGGCGGCGACACGGTCGGCTTCGGGCCGCGGCTGGCGGCAATCCCCCTCGGCCTGCTGATCTATATTGTCGGCGTCACGCTGTTCGCCCGGAACGAGGCCGCCGTCAGCCGCCGCGCCGCGCTCGCCCGCGGGTCGCTGACGGCGCTGCTGGGCGTCGCGGTGCTCGCGGCTGGCCCGCTGCTGCCCGCCAACGGCGCCGGCGTGGAGCTGCGTGTCGCCCCGCTCGCGTGGGGGCTGCTGTGGGTGGTCACGGCGCTGTTAATCGCTCGCCGATTCGCCGCTGCGCTGCTCCAGCCCCGTCCCGCCACCGTGCAGGCGGCGGTCGGCAACGCGATTCAGGGGGTGATCGTCATCGACGCGGCGCTCGCCTGGGGTTACGCTGGTCAGCTGTGGGGACTAGCAATCCTCGCCCTCCTCCCCCCGACGATGCTCCTCTCACGACGCGTTCCGCAAACATGATCTTGTCTTACAACACCAACGGCTTCGCCCACCACTCACTCGACCAAACCATCGAGGTGCTCGCCTCGCTGGGCTACGGCGGCGTCTCGATTACGATCGATCACTCGGCGCTCAACCCGCTCGACAGCCGCAATGTTGAGCAGCTCGACCGCACCGCCAACCTGCTGCAGAAGTGCAACCTGCGGTGCGACATCGAGACCGGTTGCCGCTTCCTGCTCGACCCACTCCACAAGCACGAGCCGACGCTGGTCTCGCCCGACGAGCGGGCTCGCGGCGAGCGGGTCGCCTTCTACCGCTACGCGATTGACGTCGCCGCCAGGCTGAACGCGGGGTGCGTCTCGCTGTGGTCGGGCGTGGTGCCGGACGGCGCGTCCCACGACGAGGCGCTCGAGCGGCTGCTGCCCGCCCTCCGCGAGGTGCTCGACCACGCCGCCGAGCGGGGCGTCACTGTTGCGCTCGAGCCAGAACCCGGCATGCTGATCGACACCGTGGCGGCCTACCGCGCCCTGGCCGGCCGGGTCGAGGCGGCGAGTGAGCTGCGGCTGACGCTCGACGTCGGGCACCTGCACTGCAACGGCGAACTGCCAGTCGTCGACACCATCCGCGCGGCGGCCGACCAGATCGTCAATGTGCACATCGAGGACATGCGGGCGGGCGCCCACGAGCACCTGCGGTTCGGCCACGGCGAGATCGACTTCCCGCCGGTCATCGCCGCGTTGCAGGAATCGGGCTACGAGGGCCCGCTGAGCGTCGAGCTCAGCAGGCACAGCCACATGGCTCCGACCGTCGCGCGTGAATCGTTCGAGTTTCTATCCCCGCTCATTGGCTAGAGTTCTTCTCCACTGCCGCCCGCCGCCCATGCCCGACAACGTCGTCCTGCTTTCGATCCCCGGCCTCCGCGGCCAAGACCTCGACCACATGCCGGCGCTGCGCGGGCTGACCTCGGATGGCGACCGCGCCGCGTTGGCGGCCAGCTTCCCGGCGGTAACGCTGCCCGTGCAGGCCAACATGACCACGGGGCTGCCGCCCAGCGAGCACGGCGTGGTCGCCAATGGCTACTTCTGGCGGGACACGTCGGAAGTCGAGATGTGGACCGCCTGGAACGACAAGATCCAGCGTCCCCAGCTGTGGGACCTGCTGCACGAGCACGACGCGTCGATCACGTCAGCGGTCTGGTTCCCGATGTTCGCCAAGGGCTGCGGCGCCGACTACGTCTGCCTGCCGGCGCCGGTCCACAACCCCGACGGCAGCGAGTCGCTGTGGTGCTACACCAAGCCCCAGATGCTGTACGGCGATCTGCGTGACGCGCTCGGGCACTTCCCACTACAGAACTTCTGGGGCCCCATGGCGAGCGTCGCCTCGACAAAGTGGATAGTCGACTCGGCGGTCTGGACCGCGCAGCAGCATCAGCCGAACTTCTTCTTCGTCTACCTGCCGCACCTCGACTACGCCGCGCAGAAGCATGGGCCCGATTCGTCCGAAGGGCTCGAGGCCTGCTGTGTGCTGGACGAGCAGATCGCCCGGCTCGTCGCCGGGTTTGCCGACGCCTACGACCAGCCGCCGCTCTGGCTGGCCGCCAGCGAGTACGTCATCCGCCCGGTAAGCCAAGTCGCCTACCCTAACCGGGCGCTGCGTGACGCGGGGCTGATGAACGTCACCCAAGACGCCGACGGCCGCGAGCTGATCGACTTCGCCGGCACGCCCGCCTGGGCGCTGGTCGACCACCAGATCGCTCACGTTTTTGTCCGCGATCACAACATGGCGACCACCAGCGCGGCTGTCGACGCGCTATCGGGCCTGCCCGGGGTTGCCGAGGTCCTGACCGGTGACGACCGCGGCAAGTACGACCTGGTGCACGAGCGGAGCGGCGACATCATCCTAGTCGCCGATCCCGACGCGTGGTTCGCCTACTACTACTGGCGGGACGACAACCTCGCCCCGGCATTCGCCCGCTCGGTCGACATCCACCGCAAGCCTGGCTACGACCCGGTCGAGATGTACCTCGACCCGGCGGCGATGCAGGCCGGCCTTGGACCGACGCCCCTCGACACTTCGCTGGTGAAGGGCTCGCACGGCGCGCCGCCGGTGACGGACGAGCAACGCGGGGTGATCCTGTCGTCCCAACGCGGCGCGTTCGTCGAACGCACGATGACCGACACCGACGTCGCGGACTTGGTGCTGCGGCAATTCGGAGTGTAACCACCGTTCCCCCTTCAAACGTAAGGACGCGTTATGAACCGCTACACGCTCGACGACTTCCTCGCCAGCACCAGCGAGACCGACCGCGGCCAAGGCCTGTTCGAGTTCGAGACCGAGCGGATGCTCGAGGTCAACCTGAACGGCTCGGTCTGGATCAAGATGGGCGCGATGGTCGCTTACAACGGCAGCGTCCGGTTCACGCGAGAGGGGATCCTCGACCAGGGCATTGGCAACCTGTTTAAGAAGTCGATCAGCGGCGAGGGCTGCCGCCTCACCAAGGCCGAGGGCGCCGGGCGGGTCTACCTGGCCGACAGCGCCAAAAAGATCACCGTGCTGACGCTCCAGAGCGAGGCAATCTATGTCAACGGCAACGACGTGCTTGCCTTCGAGACCTCGCTCTCCAACAAGATCCACATGATGAAGCGGCTCACGGGCGTGCTGGCCGGCGGGCTGTTCAACGTCCGGCTCGAGGGGACCGGACTGCTGGCGATCACCTCGCACTACGACCCGCTGACGCTCCGCGTCTCGCCCGGCCAGCCGGTGTTCACCGACCCCAACGCCACGGTCGCGTGGTCGGGCAACCTGCAGCCGGACCTGAAGACGGACGTCTCGTTCAAGACGTTCCTGGGCCGCGGCAGCGGCGAGTCGTTCCAGATGAAGTTCGAGGGCGACGGCTTTGTGGTGGTTCAGCCGTATGAAGAGGTCGCGATGCAGCACGGGGCGTAGCACTCGGTGCGCGTCGACTCGGCTTCTTCCCCCAGCCCCTCCAAGGATTTGGCAAATGCCTCATCGCAGCAGAGTTCGACTAACCCCAATACTGGCATGTCTGGTACTGGCGATCCTCCTCGGGGTTTCCGGGTTCTTGCTGGCGACCGCCAGGGTGACCGGTTCGGCAAGTCTGCCGAATGGCATGCCAATCGAGATCGTCGCGGGTCTCGGAGGATTCGGGGTCGGCGAGCTCAAGAGCCTTACGAGGATCAGTATTGCAGGCTACGAGATCGAGTTCCACGCGACGGATATACCCGACACCTATTCGATCGACGTCGACGGAGTCCGAAGCAAGCACGTCGTCCGGCCGGGCGAGAACGTGTCGCTATCAACCACCTGGTCAGGTGCGACACTGGAAATCGGCGGCGCAACGCTCGAACTCGACTAGCCCGCAGTCTTCAGTCGCTCTGAGGGCATCAGCATTTCGCCGTTTCGGATAAATGGCGACACACTCAGCCACCGTTCGCCGCGGCTTGGACTCAAACCGCTCGCACTGGCCGAAGAACTCCAGGGGGATCTCGTACCCCACCCCCGGATCAGCGACCGCTCGCGCCCGCGGCGGCGCATCGCGAGGATAGAGTCGGGCACGGTGGTCTTGGTCGAAGCCGTTTTGGGGGGAACGTGGTGTCACTTGGCGCCGAATCCAGCCCTGACAGTCGACCTTTCCGGGACCAGATCGTCGCGACAAACGAATGCGTTTGCCGCTACTCGTGGCGCCCCGGCTGACTTCCAGGTCGCGGCGGTCGGTGGCTAGCGGCTGCCAAAAACGCCATGATTTCGTGGGGGGGGCGTTTCGGCGGTTCGGGTCCCGATCGATCTACCCTGCGTCGGCTCGATTCTTCGACGCGTTGTCTTTCGGCCAGGGTTGATACAATAACTGGCGTATCTTCGGCTGAGTCCCTGTTCTTCTTGAGGTCCGGCGATGACTATGTTATGGCGACTTACGCTAGCGTGTTTGCCCCTCCTCCTTGCGACGTCCGCGGCCGACGCGGCGGATGAGTTCGCGCAGTTGTTTTCGGGGCCACAGGTGGGCGAAGAGCTCCCCCCTTTCGAAGCGCTGCCAGCCTTCGGTGAGGCAGAAAAGGTCGCGGTGCTCGACGGCGCCATGGACGGGCCGGTGCTGCTGGTGTTCGTCCACCAAGTCACTCGCCCCTCGATTGGTCTCACGCGATTACTGATGGAGTACGCGGCGACCAAGCAGACAACAGGACTCCAGTCCCGACTGGTCTTCCTAACCGCAGACCCAACAGACACGAAGGCCTTCTTGCAGCGGGCCCGCCGCGCGCTTCCCCGCGGGGTCGAGCCGAGCATTTCGACCGAAGGTATCGAGGGCCCCGGCGCCTACGGACTGAACCGCAAGATAACGCTCACTGTGCTGGTGGCCTCCAAAGGCGTGGTGACAGCGAACTTCCCCTTGGTTCAACCCAGCATCCAGGCCGACGCCCCAAAGATCGGCTACGAGATTGCAAAAGTCCTGGGCGGCGCCGAGGCGCCAACGCTGAAAGAGATGGGTTTCGATGAGCAGCGGATGGGAATGGCTCGCCGGCAGCAGGTCCCCGAGCGCGACGCGTTGTATCGCCAGTACATGGCTCCAGTGATTCAAAAAACGGCGACGCCCAACGACGTTGTGGCTGCAGCGAAGGCGGTGGAGGAATTCGCCGCTTCTACCCCCTGGTTCAAGGAACGTGTGCACAGAGCATCAAAACAGATCACCGAAGGCCCGCGGCTCACCGAGTATGGCACGGACAAGGCTCAGGAGTACCTCAAGAAGTGGGCCACGCAGTATGCTCCCAGCGGCCAACCTGCCGCCGAAGAACCGCGTGGCGAGTCCCCCCCCGCAGAGTCGGCAGACGAGTCGACCGAAGCATCGACTGGCGACAACGGGTAGCTATGCACCACGCCGCTTCCATCCTCGTACTCGCCTGCACTTGCGTCACCGCCGTGGCCGCCGTGGCCGCCGAGGCGATTGATTTCGATACGGAGGTCCTCCCCCTGCTCTCTAAGGCGGGCTGCAACGCCGCCAGTTGTCACGGCAGCTCGGCCGGCCAAGCCGGCTTTCGCCTCTCGCTTTTTGGCGGGGACCCGGAATTCGACCACCGCTCGATAGCCCATGAGTTTGAAGCCAGGCGGATCGACTACCCGTCGCCGGCCGACAGCCTGCTGCTCGCCAAACCAACCGGCGTGCTGGACCACGGCGGCGGTGAGGTGCTAGAAGTTGGCGGCAAGACCGCGCAAACCATCGAGCGATGGATCAAGCAAGGCGCAACGCGTCGCGAGTCGCGAACGCTTAAGCGTATCGTTGTCACGCCAACAAGTTTTGAAACGGACCAGTTGCCGGCGGAGTTTCAGCTCCACGTCTTGGCCCAATTCGACGACCGGAGCGAACGCCGTGTCACGGCAGACACGGTCTATGTCAGCCAAGACGACGATGCGGTACAGGTCGATCCGGCCGGGCGCGTTGCCGTGCGAAAGCCAGGGCAGCAAACGGTGATCGTCCGATTTGCCGATCAGGTGCGGGCCGTGACGATCGTTTCACCGCTCGGCACGACCGTGCCAGAATTGCCAGAATCGTCGCGGAGCAATTGGATCGACGACGAGATCAATGCCAAGCTGGCGTCCCTCCGCCTCGCTCCGGCTGCGACTGCCAGCGACAGCGAATTCCTGCGCCGGGTCTCGCTCGACCTCACCGGCCGCCTGCAGGCGCCTGAGGTTGTCGAGAAGTTCTTGGCCGATAGCAACCCAAACAAGCGAGCAGAGCTTATCGACGAGTTGCTCGGCTCTGACGAGTTTATCGACTACTGGACGCATCGCCTGGCGACGCAGCTACGGGTGCAAACGCCGGGCGCCGACACACAAGCGGCCGGAGCCCTCTACGATTGGCTGCGGGGGCAGGTTGCCGATGGCGTCGGATGGGACCATATCGCCCGCGAGATCGTCCTTTCAACCGGCGACTCGCATCGCGTCGGAGCGGCGACCGTCCATCGGTTCTTTCCGACTGCCCGGGAGGAGGCGGAGTACATGAGCGAAACGCTGATGGGCGTTCGCCTCCGCTGTGCGAACTGCCACAACCATCCGCTGGACCTCTGGACGCAGGACGACTACCACGGCCTCGCGGCAGTGTTCGCCGGGCTCGAACGGGGGCAGGTGGTGCGATTCCGTCCGGGGGGTGAAGTCACCCACCCCCGCACCGGCGATGCCGCGGTCGCAAAGTTGCCGGGCGAAGGTTTCTTGACTCGCGAGGGCGACTCCCGCGGAGCCTTCGCTGATTGGCTGATCAGTCGCGACAACCCCTATTTTGCCAGAGCCATGTCGGGGCGAGTTTGGGAGGCGCTGATGGGGCGCGGCCTCGTGACGCCGGTTGATGATTTGCGGTCGACCAATCCGCCCACCCACCCCCAGCTTCTCGATCGCCTGGCCGACGACTTCGCCACGGGAGGTTATCGGCTCCGGCCGCTCATCCGCAATATCTGCAATTCGGCTGCTTACCAGCGAGGTCGCCACACCGGCGATACCAGCTCGGCAGACGACCGATTCTACTCGTATTCGCTTCCAAAACCGCTTTCGGCCGAGGTGCTCGCCGATGCGATCAGCGACGTGACCGGTGTGCCCGACAACTACGCCGGCGCCACGCGGGCCATCAACGTGGTCGATCGAACCGTCTCCGCCCCCAAGCTCGAATTCCTTGACCAATGCCTGCCAGGCGAAGCGTGCCAAGGCGAGCAAATCGCTACCCGGGGAGTCGCCGCTCAATTGCACTTGATGAATGGCGATCTCTTGAACAAGAAAATCCAAGACCCCGATGGTCGACTCGCCTTACTATTGCAGTTGGAGAGCTCGACAGACCAGATCGTCCGAGAGTTTTACCTACGCGCGCTCCAACGGTTACCGACCGACGCCGAGCTAGCCAGCTGGGTTGAGCAGGTCGACTCGACTGACAACGAACAACTGCGAGCCACGCGGCTCGAAGACTTTCTCTGGGCACTGCTGAATTGCCATGAATTCTCCACGAACAACTAGAGTCCGAGCGTCGTCCCGCGGCTTGGGGCGCCGCGACTTCCTGCAGGTCGGCGGACTGGCGTCCATGGGGCTCGGACTCGCGAGCTACTGCACGCGGTCTGCCGCTGCAGCGACAACTGCACGCGCCAAATCGTGCATTCTGATCTGGCTCGATGGCGGGCCCAGCCATCTCGAGACTCTCGACCCGAAGCCGGAAGCCAGCCGAGAAGTCCGTGGGCCGTTTGGCTCCATCGCCACCTCGGTTCCGGGCATCCACGTCAGCGAACTCATGCCACGCACGGCGGCGGCCATGCAGCATTCGGTGGTCATTCGCTCGATGACCTCGCCGCTCGGCGAGCACAACTTCGGCACACACTATCTCCTGACCGGCTTCAAGCCCACCCCCGCGCTCAACTACCCCGCGATCGGGTCGGTGGTGTCGCACCTCCAGCCCCAAATCGGCGATATCCCGGCGCACGTCGCCATCCCCGACATGCGTGTGGGTGGTGGCAAGTTTGTCGCCCCCGGCTATTTGCCAGGGGGGGTCGCTCCCTTCGAAGTGGGTGGCGACCCGGCCAAGCCGGACTTCCGTGTCCGCGATCTCGAGATGTTCCCCGGCATCGTCGACGAGCGGCTCGAACAACGCCGTCGCTACCTCGACCGGCTCAACGGTGCGCAGCACGCCGCCGAAACCGCCGCGCCTTCCGATCCCGCGTTCGAGCAAGCCTATCGACTGATGACCTCCCCCGCCGCCAAGCGGGCCTTCAATCTGGCGGACGAGAGCCCCGGTACGAAACGTCGCTACGGCGACCGATCGATCGGCCAGTGCTGCCTGCTAGCCCGGCGGCTCGTCGAAGCCGGCGTGCCGTTTGTCACTGTCAACAACCGGGGGTGGGATACCCACAACGACCTCGTCACGCGACTCAAGGAAGGCTACACAGGCGCGAAAGTTCCGGTTGGCCTCGTGCCCGCCCTCGACATGGCCTACTCGGCGCTGATTACCGATCTGCACGAGCGGCGTTTGCTCGACGACACACTGGTGGTGGTGATGGGCGAGTTCGGGCGGACCCCGAAGCTGAATACGCAAGCCGGCCGCGACCATTGGCCGCGCGTCTTTAGTGTGATGCTGGCAGGGGCTGGAATCCCCGGCGGGCAGGTCATCGGCGCCAGTGACAGCATGGGCGAGAGCCCCATTGAACGACCGGTCACCCCAGCCGATCTGGCCGCCACCATCTATCAACTGCTTGGTATCGATCCGCAGCACACGCTCTACACCTCCGACGGTCGCCCCGTGCAGGTCAGCCACGACGGAACCCCGCTCAAAGAACTGGTGGGGTAGAGAACTCTATGTCCGTCCCCGCAAATTCGAGTCTCGCAGTATCTCTGATCGTCGCCCTTACGCTGACTTGCACTCCTGCTCGGGCACAATCGCCTGTCACAGCATTAGCGTTCGCGCCTCATGAGACGCGGCTCGTCGCCGGTTCGCAGTCGGGCATCGAAATCCGTCGATGGCCCGAACTACAACCGGTCGCCAGGCGAGATCTCGAAATTCGCAGCATTCACGATCTAGCCTTCTCGCCAGATAGCAGTCGGCTGCTCGTCGGCGGCGGTGCACCAAGCGAGTACGGCGAATGGCAGATCGTCTCTTGGCCAGCGCTCGAAGTCGTCGCCAAGAGCATCTCGCACGATGATTCGATTGATTCTGTCGCCTGGCTCGCGGACGATCGTTTCGTGACCGCCGGCGCCGATAGCAGATGCATTGTTTGGAAACTTAGTGGGGAGACCGCGGAACAAGTCGTGGCGATCGACGGCCATTCGCGGAGCGTGTTAAGTGTCGAAGCTTTGCGGGAGAATAATCTATTCGTTACGGCCGGTGTCGATCAGGTGTTGAGGGTTTGGCCAGCAGACTTGCCTCAAGTCGAGTCGCCACAACCAATCCGCAAACTCGACAATCACACCGGCGCCGTGTGCGCTCTTGCCCTGTGCCCGGTCCAACGGCCGCTTCCGCTGCTTGCCTCGGCGAGCGTCGACAAGACAGTCCGGCTGTGGCAGCCCACCATCGGCCGATTGGTGAAGTTCGCAAGGTCGCCGGTCGAACCGACTTGCCTGGCTTGGAGCCGCGACGGGACCCGGCTTGCCGCTGGTTGCGCGGATGGCAAGTTGCGTATTATCAACCCGGCGACAGTGCAAGTCGATCAAACCTGCCACGGCGTCGACGGCTGGATTTACAGCGTCTGTGCCGCGACTGACGGCAGTTTCGTCGTTGGTGGAACGCACGGCCTAATCACCCGCGTCGTGCCGTCGAGCGAGTAATCGCTGGCCGATTTAACTCACCGGTGGTAGTGGGTGAGGCAACGCCAAGCACCCAAGTGAGACTTGCGATCTAACACGCCGGGCGGGAAATCGGGCAGGTTTTGACGAACCACGTGCTCCAACCAGCGAAGTCGCAGCGATGAAGCGAAACGCCCGCGCCCGCTCACAATTCCCGGAATTGCCTGGTTCCCACCAAATCCGGCGTGGGCGTGATGGCTTAACACTCAAATCCCCGCCCTCCTCATTCGGCGCGGAGTGGTGTTTGAGCTCGGCTTTGCCGCGAGCACGCTTCCGCCTGCGGCACGGCCGTTCGGGAAAAACGGCGATGCACTCCGCCGCCGTTACCGGGGCGTGAACTCGAACCGCTCGCACTGCCCAAAGAACTCCAGGGGGTTCTCATACACCACCCTGCGGATCAGCGACTCTTCGTGGCCGCGGCGACGCATCTCAAGGATGAAGTCGGGCACGGCGGTTGGCTTGGACGGGCCCCAGTCGCCGGCGGAATTGACCATCAGCTGGTCGGGGCCGTACATCTCGACCATGTCGCACGCCCGCTCGGGCGTGCACTTGGAGGTCGGGTAGAGGGTCATGCCGGCCCAGAAGCCGGCCTCGCGGACCGGGCGGATGGTGTGCTCTTCGACGTGATCGATCAGCACACGGCCGCGGTTGATGCGACTGTCGCCGGTGAGCATGTCGAGGATCATCCGCGTCCCCTGGTGCTTGTCCTCCAGGTGCGGCGTGTGGATCAGGATCAGCTCGTCGGTGCGGGTCGCCAGGTCGACGTGCTCGAGGAACACGGTGGCCTCGTTCCTGGTGTTCTTGTTGAGGCCGATCTCGCCGATCCCCAGCACGCCCGGCCGCCCCAAGAACTCGGGGATCATCGCGATGACCTCGCGAGACAGCGCGACGTCCTCGGCCTCCTTGGCGTTGATGCAGAGCCAAGTGTAGTGCTGCAGGCCGTACCAGCCGGCTCTCTTTGGCTCGAAACCGGTGAGCTGCTCGAAATAGTCGCGGAAACCGTCGACGCTGCCGCGGTCGTAGCCGGCCCAGAACGCCGGCTCGCTCACCGCGACGCAGCCCATCTGGGCGAGCGTGCGGTAGTCGTCTGTGGTGCGGCTGACCATGTGGATGTGGGGGTCGATGTAGTCCATGTGGTTACTCCCCGTCCTCCCGTCCTACCCCCATCGCGGCCCGCCAGTCGGGCTCGTACTCACGGCTGAACAGCAGCTGCAGCCGCTCGGCGCGGCCCGGCTGATCGTCCAGCAGCAGCTCGATCGCCTGCCGCAGCTTGGCGTGGCGGGGCTCGGCGGCCAGTTCGCCGGCGCCGCGGTCGAGCCGGTCGAGCGCCGCGGCGACCTCGAGCACCTTTGCGCGGATGATCAGAAACTCCTCGTCGAGGACCTGCGGGGCGGGGCGGTTGGACGGCATCGCTTCACCTCTGCTTAGTCGGCGCGGCGGCGGGTTGTCCGCCGACGCTGTCTGTGCATCTTCGCCCGATCGGCCCGGCGACGCAACTCGACCGTCATAACCGTAACGGCCGGCGTTTGTGTCGCAACCGCGGCGACTGCCGGCCGATGCTACTGGTCGGAGCGCCGCTGCGCGCTCACCAGCGCCGCTTACCCAACCGCTACGCATGGCCACCACCCGCGGCATCGAAAGAACACTCCGCCTTCTGACCAGGACCGCCAACCCGGCCGCCATCGAGGTGCTGGACGCGGGGCTGCGGTCGGACGAGCCGGTCATGCGCGAGGCCGCCGCCCGGGCGTTGTCTCGGCGGCGGGGTTCCGCGTCGGTGCACACGCTGCTGCTGGCCCTCGCCGAGACCCCGCCCGACGTGCAGCGGGCCGTCTCCACGCCGGACGCCGCGCTGCGGCTGAGGCCCGGCGTTCTGTCCGCCATCAAGGGGGACGACCTGCACCTCTGCAAACGGGCCGCCCGCTACGCGCACGACGCCGGCGACGCCTACGTGCTGCCGACCCTCGCCGAGCAGTCCAGCAGGCCCGACCACCCGTACGGCCTCGGACTCGCGACAACCGCGCTGCACCTGGCCAAGCTGCTCTCCGAACGGATCTACACGCCCGATCAAGTTGCGCCCGACGGGCCGGTCCAGGACCCCGCGTTCCCCCGCCGGGCGGCGCTCAACGCGTTGATCCGGGCGGTCGACCTGTTCGGCAAGCACGGGCACCTCGAGCTGGTCGAGGCGTTCCTGCTCCTGGTCGTGCCCGACGATTTGGTGCTCCGCCGGGTGCTGACCGACCCGACCCACGCGGCGCACCAGCCGATGCTAGAATCACTGGCCAACAGCACCGCGCCCGGCGCCATGCACGTGGTGTGCGCGGCGTTGCTGCAGGAGCACCCGCCGGCGCCGTTGATCGGCGTGCTAACCTCGCGCACCGACCGAGCGTTTGTCGAGTACCTGCTCACCGACCTCGGCGAGCAGCCGCCGCTGCGGGCGCTCGAGTCTGCCCGCGGCCTGGCCGGCTTCGCCTGGGGAGAGCCGCAGCACCAGCCAACCTTGATGCAGCTGACCGGCCCGCAGCAGGCGACCGCGCTCAAGCTGCTGGCGGCGACCTCGATGAGCAAGCGCCGCTTGTCCGCCCTCTGTGAGGCGATGCTCGAGTCGGGCAAGGTCGAGGGCCGGGTCAGCGCCTGCCACGTGATTGGCGGGCTCAACTCGCGGGTCGCTTCGTCGCTTATCTCCCGCGCACTGACCGACCCCGAAAACGCAGTGGTCGCCGCCGCCACGACGCAGCTCCGCAACCGCGGCATCGACGGCTCGACCGAGAAGCTCATATCGCTGCTGGACCACCAGCACGAGTCCGTGCAGAAGGCGGCCCAGGGGGCGGCCCAGTCGAGCCTGCCGGAGCACAACTACCGCGCCTTCTGCGAGCGGTTCGACCTGCTCGAAGAGCCGGCCCGGCAGGTGCAGGGGCGGCTGGTCGGCAAGGCCGACCCCAAGTGCGCGGCCGCCGTGCGGCGGGACCTGTCGACCGCCTCGCCCAAGCAGCGGCTGCGGACGCTCGAAGTCGCCGGCGCGCTGGGCATCGGGGACCAGCTCTCCGAGGCGCTGCTCGAACACATCAGCGACGACGATCCGGCCATCCGTGCGGCCGCGGCCAGGGCGCTGGGCGGAGCCAAGAACGAGGCCGCCCGCAAAGCACTCACCGCCGCCCTCAAGGACAAGAACAGCACGGTCCGCGAGGCCGCGGATCAGGCCCTCGGACCGCTCCCGCCGATCGACCTCGCGTCGGGGCTGGTTTCGGACATGCAGCAGGAGTTTCCCCTTTGAATGCTCTCATCCTCGCTCAGCGAGCCAACTGGGAACGGATGGGCGACCGCTTCAGCGGCGAGGCCGCCGAACTGCAGACCGAGGAGCTGCTGACGCTGCTCGCCGTGGTGGTCGGTGCGGGGCTGCTGATCTGGCTGCTGCGCGTGGCGGCCCGCTGGCAGGAGGGCCGGTTGAAGCGCCCCAACCCGCGGCGGCTGTTCAACGACCTCTGCCGCGCACACCGGCTGAACCGCTGGGAACGCAAGCTGCTGCGTGAGATGGGCGAGGGACTCGGCCTGCGTCAGCCGGCCGAGGTGTTTGTCCGCCCCGACGCGTTCCGCGCGTCGCCGCTGCCGCCCGATGCCGAGGCGATGCCCGTGGCGTTCAAGCAGCTGCAGAAGAAGCTCTTCGCGGAGCTGAGCCCGCACTAGCCATGAAGCCCCGCTAGGCGCCGATGGGCACGTAGGCCGACCGCTGGCGGAAGCGGCTCTTCGCGCCGGACTTGGTGCCGCCCTTCAGGTCGGTCGTGCTGTCGAGCGGCTTATAGCCCATCTGGTTCAGGAACTCCTGCAGCGTGATGGTCTCGACACCGTAGGTGGCGGCCTCCTTCTCCATGTCGGCGTAGCCCTTCCGCTTGGCGGCGGCGTTGGCGGCGCCGCTCCGCGGGAAATCGCCAATCACGAGGTAGCGGGTCTCGACCGACATCTCGCCGGTCACCTCGCCGTTCGACTCCAGCACCATGTCGACCACGCCGCCGTTCATGCGGATCAGGTCTTTGGCGGTGTCCATGTCGTTGGCGCCGTCGCTGTCGAGGTCGATGTCGCCGGTCAGGGCGTAGTGGATCTGCTTGCCCTCGTGCCAAACCGGGCTGTAGATGTGGTCGCCCGGCATGATCGGCTCGCGGATGTCGTCGCCGGTGATGCGGGCCTCGGCCAGGTGGTCGTCGAGCAGGCGGACCACCTCGATGCTGCCCTTTTTGTCGCTGCGGCCGGCGTCGGCCAGGTCCTGCTCGTAGACGCTAAAGGTGACCTGCGGGCGGAGCGAGTCGGCCTCGCCGAGGTTGATCCAGACCGTGCGGTTACGCTGGTTGACCCAGGTGATGCGGCCGTCGGCCACCTCGAAGCTGGGGTCTTCCTGCTTGCGCTCCTCCATCAGCTTGGTGAGGCTGGCGTCCTTCCTCTCGAGGGTCTCCTGCGTGCTGGTGAGCTGCTGCTTGCTGTCGTCGAGCTGCTTGGCGTAGGCGGAGCGGCTGTTGGCGAGGGTCTGCTCGAGCTCCTTCACCTTGTTCTCGAACGCGGCCCGCGACTCGGCGAACTCGCTGCGGAGCTTGGCGGTCTCGGCGGCGTCCTCGTCAAACTTCTTCTTGAACTCGGTGATCTGCCCGTCCTTCTGGGCGAGCTTGGCGGCGTACTCGGCCTCGGCCTCTTCGAGCCGCTTCTTGGCTTGGCTCTCCTGCTCGGCGCTGTTCTGGATCTCGGCGGCGAGGGTCTCGAGGATGACGCGGTACTTGCGGTCGGTCTCGGCGAAGGTGCCGCCGTAGTTCTGCATGTCCTTCTCGAACTGCGCCTGCACGTCGGTCAGGTTGTCGGCCTGCTTGTAGCCCATCATCTCCTTGAAGGCGTCCACCTCGTTCTGCTTGGTGTTCAGCGCGCCCTTGGTGCTGCTTTCGCTCTGCGCGGCGGCGGCGGCTTCTTGACGCAGCGCGTCGACTTGCGACCACTTCCACGCCGCGAGGGCGAAGAACACCACGGCCAGGCCGGACACGATAATGGTGACAATCTGCAGCGTTTGATCTTGGCGAGCAGCCATGCATCTACCTCTTAGGACGCGTTACGGCGACAACGGGTCGTGCTGTCGCGGCGAGAAGGCGGGTCGGGTGCGTTTGGGGGTCGTCGCTAGCTTGGGCGCTTGGGCGACGGTCGCTGTTCCGTACTCAACTGGTTTGTACTCTGCTGTTCCGATAGCCCGCTCGGGCAACAGCTTCCTCCGCGAGGTCGGCAACCGTCAAAAGGTCCGCCCTCCGGAACAACCTGCCCGAATTGGCATAAGTGCAAAATAATTAGAGGCTTAGCGCCTGTCAACGAACGGGCTATAACCGGCACAGACGGTCCGCGAGCGGCCGGCCGACCGCCACAACCGCTGCGGCCGGTCGACCGCGGTCCTCTGCCGGGCCCCGTCGCCCTGCCAACCGCGTCACGGATCAGCGACACCGACCAGCAAATTGATGGCGACCGACGAGCATCTCCTCCCCTCGCCCGAAACTGGGCCCACCGACACGGATGCCGGCGCAGGAGCCCCCGGGCCCGACTGGACCGTGTACGTCATTGACGCGCACAGCCTGATTTTTCAGGTGTTTCACGCGATTCCAGAGATGACCAGCCCAAGGGGCGAGCCGGTTAACGCCGTCTTTGGATTTACGCGAGACCTGCTCTATTTGTTGCACGAAAAACGGCCAACCGCACTCATTTGTGCGTTCGACCCGCCCGGCGACACCTTCCGCCACGCTCTCTACGAGGCCTACAAAGGCGACCGCGGCAGCATGCCCGACGAGCTCCGCTCGCAGATCCCCAAGATCCACGAGGTCGTCACGGCGCTCGGGATCCCGGTGCTCAGCGTCCCCAGCTTCGAGGCCGACGACGTCCTCGCCACGCTCGCCCGCCAGTGCGACGAGGCGGGCGCGCGCTGCCTGCTGGTGACCGGCGACAAGGACTGCCGCCAGCTCATTACCCGGCATGTCTCGGTCTACAACATCCGCAAAGACCAGGTCTACGACGCCACAGCCCTGTTCGGTGACTGGGCCATCCGTCCCGACCAGGTGGTCGACTTCCAGGCGCTGGTCGGAGACAAGATCGACAACGTGCCCGGCGTCCCGCTGATTGGCCCCAAAACGGCCAGCACGCTGCTGACCGAGCTCGGCACCCTCGAGCAGATCCTGGCCCAGCCCGAGCAGGCCCGCGGCAAGAAGACCCAAGAGAACCTCCGCAACCACCGCGACCAGGCGATGCTGTCCCGCGACCTGGTGCGGCTCGACAACAACGTGCCGATTGAAGTCGATTGGCCGGCGTCCCGGGTCGGCGGCCGGGACCAGGAGCGGCTGGCCGAGCTGTTTGCCGACTTTGGATTCCGCAGCCTGGCCGACCGCGCCGCCGAGCTCGACGGAGACTCCGCCGAGCCGCAGGAAGAACTCTCGGGCGACTACCAGATTGTCGATTCGCTCGCCGCGCTCGAGGGGCTGATCCCTGAGCTCCGCGAGGCGGAGTGGCTGTCGATCGACACCGAGACCACCGCCATCAACCCGCGGGCCGCCAAGCTGGTCGGGATCAGCCTGGCCACGGCGCCCGGCCAGGCGTACTACCTGCCGGTCCGCGGCCCGGCGGGCGACACGGTGCTCGACGAGCAGGCGGCGCTCGACCTGCTGCGGCCGGTGCTCGAGGACCCAGAGGTCCCCAAGCTGGGCCAGAACCTCAAGTACGACGCCATCGTCCTCCGCGGCGCCGGCGTCAACCTTGCTGGCATCCGCTTCGACACGATGGTCGCCAGCTACCTGCTCGACGCGGGCGAGCGGACGCACAACCTCGACCACCTGGCCAAACGCTACCTCGGCCACACGAACGTCAAGATCGAGGAGCTGATCGGCAAGGGGAAGAACCAGAAGCGGATGGACGAGGTGCCGGTCGCCAAGGTGGGGCACTACGCCGCCGAGGACGCCGACGTGCCGCTCCGCCTGCAGCCGATCCTGGAGGAACGACTAGACCACGCCGAGTTGGTCACCCTGAACGACGACGTCGAGGCGCCGTTGATCGAGGTGCTCGCCGAGATGGAGTGGAACGGCGTCCGCGTCGACCGGGACCGGCTGGGCGAGCTCAGCACACGGTTTGCCGACCGGCTGCAGGAGCTGGCGGAGGAGATCGAGGAGATCGCGGGCCACCCGTTCAACATCGCCTCGCCCAAGCAGCTGGCCGAGGTGCTGTTCCAGGAGCAGCGGCTGCCGGTGCTCAAGAAGACCAAGACCGGCCCCAGCACCGACGCCAGCGTCCTCGAGCAGCTCGCCGAGATGCACCCGCTGCCGCGGCTGATCGTCGAGCACCGCCAGTACGCCAAGCTCAAGGGGACGTACGTCGACGCGCTGCCGGAGCTGATCAACGAAGAAACCGGCCGGGTCCACTGCTCGTTCAACCAGGTGGTCGCGGCCACGGGCCGGCTTAGCTGCAGCGACCCCAACCTGCAGAACATCCCGATCCGCACCGCCGAGGGCAAGGAGATCCGCTCGGCGTTCACCGCCGGCGAGCCGGGCTGGAAGCTGCTCACCGCCGACTACTCGCAGATCGAGCTGCGGGTGCTGGCCCACTTCACCGAAGACGAGACCCTCTGCCGCGCTTTCCGCGAGGAGCAGGACATCCACACCCTGGTCGCCAGCCAGGTGAACGACGTGCCACTGGAGGAGGTCACCAGCGAAATGCGCCGCGGAGCCAAGGCGGTCAACTTCGGCATCATCTACGGGCAGAGCGCGTTCGGGCTCGCCAAGTCGCTCGGGATCCCCAAGGACGAGGCCGCCCGCTTTATCGACGAGTACTTCGCCCGCTACCCGGGCGTTGGCGAGTTCATGCACCAGACGCTCGACGCCTGCCGCGAGCAGGGCTACGTCGAGACGCTGCTCGGCCGCCGCCGGGCGATCGCCGGCGTGCGGAAGATCGAGCCCCCCAAGGACCGGCTGTTCGACGACCGGCCCGCGCCGCTGCAGCTCAACCTGCCCGAGCGGACCGCGGTTAACACCGTCATTCAGGGCACCGCGGCCGACCTGATCAAGCTTGCGATGCTCGCCGTTTTCCGCCGCATGCGTGAGGAGAAGCTGCAGTCAAAGCTGATCCTGCAGATCCACGACGAGCTGGTCTTCGACGCCCCCGAGTCTGAGCTCGAGCAGCTCAGCCAGCTCGTGCAGCAAGAGATGGAGGGCGTGATGTCGCTGCTCGTCCCACTGCGGGTCGACATCGGAAGCGGCGATAACTGGGCCGAGTGCTAGCCGCGGAGACCCGGCCCAAGGCCCCCCGATTGGGTTGACGTTTGCCTGCCCCTGCCTGACAGTTAACCGATCCCCACCGACCATCCTCTCTGAGTGAAGCTGCTGCCGATGCAACGAGTCCTGACGCCCGAGCTGCTGGACGACCCCGCACTCGACGAATCGTTGCACCAAGCGGCCTACGCCGGACTGCGGCGGATCAACACCTGGAGCCGCACCGCTAGCTACCTGCGTCGCGAGCTGTCGCGCATCGCCGCCCACCGGTCGCTGACAGAGCTACGGGTGCTCGACGTGGCGTGCGGCAGCGGCGACATGGCGCGGTCGCTTGCCGCCCGGCCGCTTGCCGGCGGCGTACGGCTGGAAGTCGACGGCTGCGACATCAGCCCGGCGGCGGTCGAGCAGGCCCAGCAGCTCGCCGACCGAGCCGGCCAAACCGGTACACGTTTTTATGTCCACGACGCGCTCGCCGCCCCGTTCCCCCACCGCTACGATGTAGTGCTGTGCACCTTGTTCCTGCACCACATGACCGAGTCGCAGGGGGTTGCCCTGTTCCGTCAGATGGCGGCAGCGGCGGAGGCGGCCGTGCTGGTCGACGACCTGATCCGCTCGCGGATCGGCTACTGGCTCGCCTGGACCGGCTGCAGGATACTGTCGCGCAGCACGATCGTTCACAACGACGGGCCGGTGTCAGTGCGGGGCGCCTTCACGCCGGAAGAGGCGGTCGCGTTGGCGGCCGAGGCGGGCCTGCCGGGCGCGCGGTGCAAGCTCCACTGGCCGCAGCGGTACCTGCTAACCTGGGAGGCCTGATGAGCGAAGGGCACGCCGCCGAGATCTGGGACGCCGTCGTGATCGGCGCCGGGTTGGCCGGCGCGGCGACCAGTTACCAGCTCGCCCGCTGGGGCAAGCGGGTGCTGCTCGTCGAAGCCAAGGAGTTCCCGCGCGGCAAGGTTTGTGGCGGCTGCCTCAACGAACGGGCCATCGACGCCTTCCGTCAGATCGGCCTCGGCGACCTGCTCGAATCGGCCGGCGCACGCCCCTACGATCAGATGCGGCTGCACGCGCACGGGCGGAGCGTGCAACTCCCTATCCCCGCGGGGCTGGCTGCCACCCGCGAGACGGTCGACCAGCTGCTGGTGGAGCGGGCCGTTGGCGCCGGCGTCACCTTCCAGCACGGCGTCCGCGCCCGGGTCGCCGCCGCGGCGCAGGACGACTACCGCGAGGTTCGCCTCGGCGGCCCGCGGGCAGAGAACCCCGAGACGGTCCGGGCGCGGGTCGTGATCGCCTGCGACGGGCTCGGCCGGCCGTCACTCGCCGAACTGCCGGGCTTGATGCCGGCGGTGTCCAGCAACTCCCGGCTGGGGCTGGGTGCGATTGTCCCGGCCGGGTCGCTCAAGTCGCTGGACCCAGCTGCCGCCTTGCAGATGGTGGTAGGGCGTAGCGGTTACGTCGGGTTTTCGCTCTGCGAAGCGGGCCGAGTCAGCATCGCCGCCGCGGTCGACCGTGGGGCAATCGCCACGGGCAACGGGCCGGCCGACACGCTGCGGGCCGTGCTCCGCGAGGCGCGCGTGGCAGACGAGCCGGCGCTGGAAGAGGCCGCGTGGCGTGGCACCAAGCCGCTGTCTCAGCGGGTGGGGCGAGTTGCCGACCACCGCCTGCTGCTGGTCGGCGACGCCGCCGGTTACGTGGAACCGTTCACTGGCGAGGGGATGGCCGCAGCGCTGGAAGGGAGCGTGCTAGCGGCGGACCTGCTCGCGCAATCCGGCAACGACTGGCGCCCAAGGATGGCGGAATCCTGGCAAACCACCTACACTGCGTCGGTGCGTACACGCCAACGCGCTTGCTCACGCCTCGCCTGGCTGCTCCGCCGTCCCCGCATGACGCACCTCACTTTGCGGTTGCTGGAGTACTGGCCCGCTCTCGGCGCTCACACCGCCAAACGTATCAGCTCCACTTCGTCGCACCGCAAGGATTACGCCGCATGGGCGCCACGATAAACGGAATCGGCCTCGCTCTCCCCGAGCACTGGGTCACCCAAGACGACGCCACGCAGCACGCCCTGGCGACCTCACTTGCAAGCAACGGCCAGCGCAACTTCGCCGCGCGCGTCTACTCGAACGCCGGCATCATGTCGCGGCACAGCGTGCTGCTGGAGGCCTCTTCCCAGGCGGGCGAGCCGGTGCAGCAGTCCTACTATTCCCCGGCGAGCGAAGAGTACCGCAACGGCCCGTCGACCGCCGAACGGATGGAGTCGTACAGGGCGTACGCCAGCACGCTGGCCCACCAGGCCGCCAGCGAGGCCCTGGCCGACGCCGGCGTTGAGCCGGGGCAGGTGACTCAGCTGGTGACCGTTTCGTGCAGCGGCTTCTACGCGCCGGGCTTCGACGTGTCGCTGATCCAGGGCCTCCCGATGGACGCCCAGGTGGGCCGTACGCACGTCGGGTTCATGGGCTGCCACGGCGCACTGAACGGCCTGCGTGTCGCCCGCATGATGGCCGACGCCGACCCCTCGGCGTGCGTGCTGCTGGTGGCGGTCGAGCTCTGCAGCCTGCACTACCAGTACGACTGGACGCCGCAGCGGATTGTCTCGAACTCGCTGTTCGCCGACGGCGCCGCCGCCCTGGTGGTCCGCGGCGCCGATGCGGGCGAAGACGGCCTGGCGGTCCGCGACAACTGGTCGCACGTCGCGCCGGACTCGGCGGACGCGATGACCTGGAACATCGGCGACCACGGCTTCGAGATGACCCTCTCTCCCGAGGTCCCGACGCTGATCGATCAAACGCTGCCCGCCTGCATGGAGCAGTGGCTCGGTCGCCACGACCTCACGGTCGAGACCGTCCGTAACTGGGCGGTGCACCCCGGCGGGCCGAAGATCCTGGAGGCGTGCGAGTCGACCCTCAAGCTCCCGCCCAGCGCCCTGGCCGCCTCGCGGGCGACGCTCAGCAAGTACGGCAACATGTCGTCGCCGACCGTGCTGTTCGTGCTCCGCGAGCTGCTCCGCTCGAACGGCCCTGGGCCGACGGTGATGCTCGGCTTCGGGCCCGGTTTGGCGATCGAGGCGGCGTTGGTCGGGTAAAAAGGGTCGCCCGTCGCGTACCCATCCCAATGCACAAGCTGGGCGCCAATTCGTGAGTAGGGACGAGAACCCCTACCAATCACCAGCCTCGGCGCTTCTGGATACCCCCGCGCACCCTAACGCGGCTGCTGCTCGGCGCCATTCTGGCCGCTGCCTGCTCGCTGCTGAGCTGGGCAATTCTCCTGGCCGTGGTCTACCGCGTGCTGCCGCCGGCAACCGAGCACCAAGGGCCGGCAATCGCTGCGATCGTGCTGGCGGTCTTCGGCGGCGCCGGCAGCGTGGCGGTCCTGCTGAGGTGGCGACGGCTGAATTCGACAGTCCGCGTGTTAGCGATGACGGGCCTTGCGGCGGGCGCGTTGATGGTCGCGTTTCTGTGGGCGCCGGCGCGCTAGGCCGCCCCGCAGCGGGGCGCCCAAGAATCTCAAAAACCGGGCCACTTCTGAGCTGAAAATTACCGCTCTGCGCGGTCAAATGGGGGTAGCCCGAATCACTGGATCACGCACCCACTCGGCCTCATTGGGTCCGATTACACGACAGCGTCGAGCGTCCAATGAGGGGCGGAGGTTCCAAGGCTCGAGGGGCGTCTGGCCGGAGACAAAACGGGACGAAACGGGACAAAACCCCAGCGGCCCTAGCGAAACAACCTTCGAAAAGCCTTACTGGCAAGTACCTTACTACAACCGGGCTGCCTCACAGCCGCCGGTTTTGTCCCCTCCGATCGATATTTCGGACAAAACGGTCGGCCGCCCGCCCCCCGCGGGCCGGGGCCCCCAGCAACCAACCAGGAACCCTACCGCGAACGTGCTCACCCTAGGACTCATCGGCGGGATCGCCAGTGGAAAATCGACCGTCGGCCGGCTGCTGGCCGAGCACGGCGCCCAGGTGCTCGACGCAGACCAGTTTGCCCACCAGGTGCTGGCCGAGCCGGAGGTGCTCGCCGAGCTTGCCAAGCGGTGGGGCGACGCGATCCTGACCCCCGCGGGGAAGCTCGACCGCCGGCAGGTCGCCCAACGGGTATTCGGCGAATCGCCGGAGGCAACCGCCGAGCGGCGCTTCCTCGAGGGGATCGTCCACCCGCGGGTCCGCGAGCTGCTGAAGCAAGCCCTGCGCGACTACGCGGCGACGGGCGGCCGGGTGGCGGTGCTCGACATCCCGCTGCTGATCGAGGCCGGCTGGGCCGACGACTGCGACCTCGTCCTGTTTGTCGATGCCCCCCAATCCGCACGGTCGGATAGGACTTCCACACGCGGCTGGGACTCCGCTGAGTTGAGTCAACGAGAGCAGGCACAGCTGCCGATAGACCGAAAACGGTCGCGTGCGGACCTGGTGATCAGCAACGACGCCGACCTCGCGACCCTCGAGCGTGAGATCGCTGAGCTCTGGAGTCGAGAGATAGCCCCCCGGTTAGCGGGCTGACGAACGCTGGCCGACCGATTCGGTGACCCGCTTGAGGGGATCCGTAACCCCTTCGTTTAGAACAATCGCAAAAATAAGCATCCCCATCGCGACTATTTTTGTCATACTAGAGCTATCTGAGAGTTCCCAAGCGAACTGATCGTGCGGGCCTGTTCTGGCCTGGCGGCGGGCGATAAGCAGCTTGGGCGCCCTCGATCCCTCCCCCCACCTACCGGCCCACGGTCTCACACCTCGGCCACCCCTCCACTCGTCCTGTTCAGGAGTGAAAATTCATCATGGCTGACGCGAGCAATCGCGGATCACGCAACGGCGTGCGCCCGCCCCATCACCGCCGCCCCAACCGAACTTCTAGCGGCGGCAGCGACAACAGCCGCTACATCGACCAAGAGCTGCTCCGCCGCCTCGACCGCGAAGAACCGCTGTCGCTGGCCGAAGAACTCGACAAGGCCGCCGAGCGGGTCCGCCGCGCCGGCCCGGCCCTGGGTAAAGCCAAGGAGCTCGACAGCAACATCCACGTTGCCGAGCTGCAGAAGCAGACCATGCCGTCCCTGATCGAGATCGCCAAGGGAGAGGGCATTGAGGACTGCGCCGGCCTGAAGAAGCAGGAGCTGATCTTCAAGATCCTGAAGTCGCGCGTCCGGCTCAACGGCCTGATGTTCGGCGAGGGGACCCTAGAGATCCTGCCGGACGGGTTCGGCTTCCTCCGCAGCCCGGACTACCACTACCTTTCCTGCCCGGACGACATCTACGTGTCGCCGAGCCAGATCCGGCGGTTCAACCTCCGCAACGGCAACACGGTGGCCGGCGCCATCCGCCCGCCCAAGGAGAACGAGCGGTACTTCGCCCTGCTGCGGGTCGAGACCATCAACGACGAGGACCCGAACATGCTGTCGCGGAAGGTCTCGTTCGACGACCTGACGGCGTGCCACCCGGGCGAGCGGATCCGCATGGAGACCACCCCCGAGGAGGTTGATATGCGGGTGGTCGACATGATCGTGCCGATCGGGTTCGGCCAGCGTGGCCTGATCGTCAGCCCGCCCCGCGCCGGCAAGACGATCCTGATGCAGAAGATGGCCCGTTCGGTGCTCACAAACTACCCGGACGCCTACGTGATCATGCTGCTCATCGACGAGCGGCCCGAAGAGGTCACGGACATGGAGCGAGAGGTTAAGGGCCCCAACTGCGAGGTCATCAGCAGCACCTTCGACGAGCCCGCCGCCCGCCACGTGCAGGTCAGCGAGATGGTCATCGAGAAGGCCAAGCGGATGGTCGAGTACGGCAAGGACGTCGTGATCTTCCTGGACAGCATCACCCGGCTGGCCCGGGCGTGGAACTCCGAGTGCCCGTCGAGCGGCAAGGTGCTGTCCGGCGGCATCGACGCCAACGCGATGCAGCGTCCCAAGCGGTTCTTCGGCTCGGCCCGCAAGGTCGAAGAGGGGGGCTCGCTGACGATTGTCGCGACCGCGCTGGTCGACACCGGCAGCCGGATGGACGAGGTGATCTTCGAGGAGTTCAAGGGGACCGGCAACCAGGAGATCATGCTGGACCGGGCGTTGGTCGACAAGCGGATCTGGCCGGCCATCGACATCAACCGCTCCGGCACCCGGCGGGAGGAGATGCTGATGGACCCCGAGGAGTACCGCCGGGTCTGCCTGCTGCGTCGGGTCATCAACGAGCTGGCCCCGGCCGATGCGATGGACATGCTCACCAAGCGGCTCCTCAAGACCGGCAGCAACGCCGAATTCTTGATGAGCATGAAGGAAGCCTAGCGATTCTAGATTTCAGATTGCGGATTGAGTCGCAAGCGAACTCCAGAATCCCCCTCCCCGGCAGGGGGAGGGGCTAGGGGAGGGGGTTCGCCCTACATCAAGAGACAGCGTGCAAAAGGGAGCTAGCCGCCGAAGCAACCATCCAATCGTTTGTTATTTCGGAAGGCGAGCTGCTGTCACTCGACCCAGCACTACCGGTTTGGCGATCGCTGCAGGCCATGACCGCGGTCGATGAACTGCAGGGCTACACCATCGACATGTGGGAATGCCTGCACGACTGGCTGCAGGTGGTGCACAGGATCAACTCCGCGGATGGCTACCACCCTGACTATCTGTCACACCTTGACTGGCTGACGCCTGGTGGGGAGGTCATGGTGCTACCGAGGTCAAGGGCGCGCGAGTTGGCGACTACGATCAGGAAGAAGTCGCCAGGCGCGGGTGCTCGGTCCGGCTTGTTCGAATGTTATGGAATACACCTCGATCAAGATCGAGAATTCGAAGCAGCTGGGTTGGATTTCCTATCCCGACAGGCAACGCACTGTCTGGCGCCCACAGACTCCGTGCTAATATCGGCCCTTGAGTCAGGCCAATCACCCTCAATAAGCCAATGAACGTCATTACCCCCGTGGACGCACCCGACAACTGCCGCTTCGCGATTGTGGTCGCCGAGTGGAACAAGTCGATCACCCAGAAGCTGCTCGACGGCGCCGTGGCGACCTTCGCCGAACGGGGCGTGGCCGAGGACGCAGTGGATGTCGCGTGGGTGCCGGGGGCCTGGGAGATCCCGGTAATCACCCAGCGGCTGGCGGACACCTGCCGGTACGCAGGGATCCTGACGCTGGGGGCGGTGATCAAGGGCGACACCGTGCACGACCACTGGATCAACGCCGGTGTGACGGACGGCCTGATGCGGATTGGCATTGAGCACAGCCTGCCGGTGCTGTTCGGCGTATTGACCTGCGAGACGCTGGAGCAGGCAATCCAGCGGGCGGGCGGGAGCGTCGGCAACAAGGGCTCGGAGTGCGCCGAGGCGGCCCTTCACATGGCCGGCTTGCTGGCGGCCCTCCCAACGCGATAATAAGGGATTGCCCGCCACGTCGGCGGGCACCGCGTCGCCCCCGACCCCCGCACTCGGCCCCCTAGGCCGGCCCCTTTCCTATGTCCGTCCGCAGCCGCAGCCGCGAGGTCGCCCTTCAGATCCTGTTCGAGGACGAGCACAACTCGCGCGACTCGGTCGCCGAGCTGAAGGACTTCCTGCACGGGCGACTCAACAACCCCGATGCCGAGGCGTTCGCCCAGACGCTGATTCTGGGGGTCCGCCGCAACCGCGGCGAGATCGACCAGGAGATCGAGCGGATCGCCCAGAACTGGTCGCTCACCCGGATGGCGGCGACCGACCGCAACGTGCTGCGTCTGGGGGCCTTCGAGATCCTGTACGGCGACACGCCCTTCAAGGTGGCGGTCAACGAGGCGGTCGACCTCGCCAAGCGGTTTGGCAGCGAGAACTCGGCGCCGTTCGTCAACGGCATCCTCGACAAGATGAAGAAGTAAGCACGCGGGGGCGCCACCCCTGGCGGGGTGGGCCGCTGTTGGCTTGCGGCCTTTACCCTCTTCCCACCGACAACTCCTACTCAACGACTGCAATGGGCCTATTCGACAACTTCAAGAAGGGACTCAAGAAGACCGGCGACCTCTTGAAGACCGACATCCGGGACCTCTTCAAGAGCGAGGGCCGGCTGGTCGACGAGGAGTTCCTGGAAGATATCCGCGCGATCCTCTTCAAGACCGACATGGGCTACGACTCGGTCGAGGCCCTGGTCGCCGAGATCGCCCAGCAGTTCCGCGCCCGCGTGGTGCACCGTGAGGACCTGGTCGGCGCGCTGAAGGTCAAGCTGAAGGAGCTGATGGCGCAGCCGGAGTCGCCGATCGAGTTCGCCGACAGCGGTCCCACGGTGGTGATGGTGTGCGGCGTCAACGGCGCCGGCAAGACCACCTCGATCGCCAAGCTGACCCACCTGTTCAAGAGCCACGGCAAGAGCGTGATCCTCGGCGCCGGCGACACGTTCCGCGCGGCGGCGGTCGAGCAGCTCACGATCTGGGCCGACCGCCTGGGCGCGCAGATCGTCACCGGCGAACCCCAGAGCCACCCGGCCAGCGTCGCGTACCGCGCAGCAGAGCAGGCCGCCAAGGACGGCATCGACGTCTGCATCGTCGACACCGCGGGCCGCCTGCAGACGCAGCGGAACCTGATGGACGAGCTGACGAAGATCCGCCAGTCGATCGGCAAGCCGGTGCCCGGCGCTCCCCACGAGACCCTCCTGGTGCTTGACGCCACGACCGGGCAAAACGGCATCAGCCAGGCGAACAGCTTCGCCGAGGCCGCCGGCTGCACCGGACTGGTGCTCGCCAAACTCGACGGCACCGCGAAGGGCGGCGTGGTGGTCGCGATCCGCCAGCAGCTCGGCCTGCCGGTCAAGTACATCGGCGTCGGCGAGAAGCACGAGGACCTGGCGCCCTTCGTGCCCGACGAGTTCGTCGAGGCCCTGTTCGCCGACGTGATGAGCGCCGACGCCTAGCCCGCCGCACGACCGCCACAACCGGCTGCACGGGCGCCACCGTCCGTGTTTGAGCGGCCCGGAACCCTTCGCTGCGCCGCGTTGCTGCGCGCCCGGAGCGAGGATTCCCCTCATTCCGCCAGAGATGCTAGCAGGCGGACTGGCCGGGGCTCCGATACTCCTCCTCTAGCCGGTCTCGATCCTGAATCCGACCCCCCTGACTGGCCGGCTCCCTCCCCGCTTTCCTACCCGCGGAGCTTCCAGCAATGCCCTCCTTCCCCCCTCGCCAGGTCGCCCTGGCGACCGGCCTGATTGCCCTAACCGGCGTTGGGGCCTCGGCGAGTGACATCGCCCAGCCTCGATCGGTGAGGCCGTCGTCGTTCCAGTACGAACGGTACTACTCCGACGAGACCTCCCCCAGCGACGCCGTGCCGGCCCCGACGCCAGCGCCCCCAAGCAACGCGGCGCCGATCACCCCGGTTCCGGTCGCCCCCCCCAGCGCGGCCGAACCGTGCGACACATGCGTGCCGCGCTCGTGCAGCCGCCGTGACAGTCAGCCGTGGTCGCTCGGCGAGGCGGTCTGCGGCTGCGACCCGTGGATGGAGATTGGCGGCTGGACCCAGCTCGGCTACCACAGCGACTACACGCCCCTCTCGCGGCCCGGGGCCGGCAACCAGGGGCTGTCGTTCAACGACATGCCGCACCGCCTGAACCTCCACCAGCAGTGGCTCTACTTTGAACGGGTGGCCGACGGCTCGTGCGGGCTCGACTTCGGGTTCCGCTTCGACGTGATGTACGGCTCCGACGCGCAGAAGACCCAGGCGTTTGGGAACCCGGGCGCCGCCAACCGCTATTTCGGCAGCTGGGACGCGTCGCTCGACCACGGCGAGTACGGCTGGGCGATGCCGCAGCTGTACGGCGAGGTCGCCTTCGGCGACTGGTCGGTGATCGCGGGCCACTTCTTCACCTTGGTTGGGTACGAGGTCGTGACCGCGCCGGACAACTTCTTCTACAGCCACTCGCTGACGATGTTCAACAGCGAGCCGTTCGCCCATACGGGCGTGTTGGCTACCTACAGCGGGCTCGATGGGGTGACGCTGTACGGTGGCTGGACCGCCGGCTGGGACACCGGCTTCGACCAGGCCAACGGCGGCAGCAACTACCTGGGCGGCTTTAGCGGCGACATCGGCGACGACATCACCGTGACGTACATCTCGACAATCGGCAACTTTGGCGCCCGGTCTTCGGGCGGCAGCGGCTACTCGCACAGCATCGTGCTGGACTTCACCCTGACCGACAGCCTGAATTATGTGCTGCAGAGCGACTACGTTGACTACGTCGACCAGAGCGGTGCGGGCCTGAGCGACGACCAGCTGGGGATCAACCAGTACGTGTTCTACGACCTGAACGACTGCGTCGCCCTGGGGGCCCGCTTGGAGTGGTGGAAGAGCGACGGCGTTTCCTACTACGAGATGACCTACGGAATGAACTACCGCGTGAACTCCAACATGATATTGCGGCCTGAAATCCGACACGACTGGAGCCCGACTTCGGGCGCCTACGCAGACAACTCTGATCACCAAACGACTTTCGGCATCGACTGGATTCTCACCTACTAGGCGGCGCCACAAAGATTCACCAACGCAGAGCACGAAACTACTTCTAAGACGAACAACCCGGCTGACTGACCTCACAGACCCCCGGACGCGCTGCGTCCGGGGGTTCTTTGCGTTGGCGCCTACAGGTTGTGAGCGAATACGCCTAGCAACTCCCGGCGCAAAAAGCTGTGCCCAATGAGCAAGCTTCGTGTGCGCGCAAAGCCGGCGACATCAGGGGTTCGCGGCACGCGGCCCCCCCCGTTGGCGGGCCATCGAAAAAACCTAAACAACTCTCCACAAACGACTTACGACCTCGCGCACGCCGACGCCTGCTGTTCTGGCACAACCGTTGCTTTATCGCCTCGTCATAGCTAGCTATCCCTCCCCGGCCCAAGTGGGCCAAGCGTTTCAGCGACGTTGGTGGAAGACCGAGTTGCGTCGCTGAAGCGTCTCCAAAATCCTTCTGAACGATCACTAATTTCTGAGGACGACTATTTCATGACTACCGACTTTTCTTGGCGTAGTCTCGCAGCGATGATGCTGCTGGGATTCGCCGTCACGCTGATCGCCACGCCGGCGGTCCTTGCGCAAGAAGAAGCCGAGGCCGCAGAGACGGCCGAGGCCGACGCGCCAGCTGAAGAAGAAGCCGCGACTGAAGACGTCGACCTGGGTGTCGGATACGCCCTCGACAACGCTTTCCTGTTTATCGCTGCCGTGCTGGTCTTCCTGATGCAGGCCGGCTTCGCAATGGTCGAAGCTGGTTTCAACAGCTCGAAGAACGCCGTAAACATCCTGTTTAAGAACTCGATGGACATCTGCGTCGGCGTGCTGCTATTCTTCATCGTCGGATTCGGGCTGATGTACCCCGGTCTTTACGGTGTCGAGGGGATCGAGACCAAGTTCGCGGCGTTCGGCGGTTTTGGACTCGACGACTATGTTATCGAGCCAGACCGCACGTTCAGCCCGGAAGTTGACTGGCTGTTCCAGGCGGTGTTTGCCGCCACCGCGGCGACAATCGTTTCCGGCGCCGTGGCCGGACGCATGAAGGTCAGCGGCTACTTGATCTACAGCGCCATTCTCACCGGCTTGATCTACCCGATCAGCGGCATGTGGAAGTGGGGCGGTGGCTGGTTGGCCGAGATGGGCTTCCAGGACTTCGCCGGCTCCGCGGTTGTGCATGGTGTGGGTGGCTTCGCTGGCTTGGCCGGCGCAATGTTGCTCGGCCCGCGAATCGGTCGGTACGTCGACGGCAAGTCGGTGCCGATCCCTGGCCACAACATCACACTGGCTGGCCTGGGTGTCTTCATCCTGTGGTTCGGCTGGTACGGCTTTAACCCCGGCTCGATGCTGGCGTTCCAGGCCACCGGCGACATGGATGGCACGCTGCACTGTGCCGTCACCACGACCCTCGCGGCTGGAGCCGGCGGCTTGACCGCCACTCTGCTGAGCTGGGTCATGTTCGGCAAGCCCGACTTGTCGATGGGCCTCAACGGCATCCTCGGCGGTCTGGTCGGCATCACCGCCTGCTGCGATTGCATGAGCGACTGGCAAGCGATGCTGGTCGGCGCCGTCGCCGGCGTGCTGGTGATCGGTGGCATCATCCTGCTGGACAAGCTCAAGATCGACGACCCGGTCGGCGCCTGGCCGGTCCACGGTTTGTGCGGTGTGTGGGGCTGCATGGCCATCGGCATCCTGCCGAACGGCTACCTCGAAGACGGCACCACCAGCTTCATGACGCAGTTGATTGGCACCGTGTCGATCTGCGGCTGGTCGTTCGTCACGATGCTGGTCCTGTTCGGGGCTCTGAAGGCCGCTGGCCTCCTGCGGGTCTCGGCTGAGGACGAGCAGAAGGGCCTCGACATCAGCGAGCACGGCATGCAGGCCTACTCGACTCACTAGTCGAAAACAGCGGCTGCCGCGATTTGAAACCATCGACACCAAGCGGATAGAGAACGTCGAACAGATACCTGCCTGAGCTTCAGGCAAACGAGACAAGGTTCATCTCCAGTCCGGGTGGGTTTACCGCCTGGCTCGCCCGGGCTGGGAACCTTTTTAAGAATCAAACGCGGCCCAAGCAAACAACTGGGCCCAACGAGACAAGGTTCATTGCCAGCCCGGGTGGGTTATCCGCCTGGCTCGCCCGGGCTGGGAACCTTTACTAACCATCCAACCGAGTGTCCCTTCCAACTCGGGCGGGTTATCCGCCTGGCTCGCCCGAGTTGGGGGCCTCTCACGAGGCGACACTCACACGATCCAAGGTTCATTACCAGCCCGGGTGGGTTATCCGCCTGGCTCGCCCGGGCTGGGAACCTTTAACCGCAACCAACGACGTCCAACCGAGTGTCGCTTCCAACTCGGGCGGGTTCACCGCCTGGCTCGTCCGAGTTGGAAGCCTCTCAAACCAATCACTGGTCCGACCCCTGTCGGGCCCAACGACTAAGGTTCATTTCCAACCCGGGTGGGTTATCCGCCTGGCTCGCCCGGGTTGGGAACCTTTTAAAGAGTCAAACGCGGCCCGACCAAACAACCGGGCCCAATGAAATAAGGTTCATTTCCAGCCCGGGTGGGTTATCCGCCTGGCTCACCCGGGCTGGGAACCTTTGCTACGAAACAAGAGCGTCCAACCGAGTGTCCCTACCAACTCGGGCGGGTTATCCGCCTGGCTCGCCCGAGTTGGTGGGACTTTATCTTTGCCGCGGCCTACGCCCGGTAGTCTGGCAATGCAGATGCCACGCCCCATCGCCTCGTCGGCTCTTCGGAACAGCCTGGCGAGGATCCTGGAACTCGCCGCCCGATTGTTCTCCCCGGGCCCGACCCCAATCCCCGCGCCGGTCCGGCTGCCGGTTCCCCGACCGAGCAGCGGACCTCGACCGCATGCGATCCAGAAGGATGCCCCGTAAGGCTTGGGTGGGTTTTCCGCCTAACCTGCCCAAGCCGGGGTGTCCTTGATCAATCGGGCGGCAGGCCGCGTCCTCTGCTGCGATTTGTCTCGCAGGGCAGCCGGCGGCTGCGGTTCTCGGCGTCTGGCAGCCGCGTGCCGGAGAACTTGGCAAGGCCTACCACCCTTGTGGGCGGTCGGGCTATCATGAAGGCTTCTAGCAACACCACGATCCCTTCTCGCTCCCTCAATGAAACTCATCATCGCGATCATACAGCCGACCAAGCTGGAGGACGTCAAGGCGGCGCTCTCGGAAGTCGAGGTCGTGCGCCTCACGATCATGGACGTCCAGGGCTTTGGCCGGCAGAAGGGGCAGACCGAGCTGTACCGCGGCAAAGAGGTTTCGATGAACCTGCTCCGCAAGGTGCAGTTGCAGATCGCGGTGAACGAGGATTTCGTCGAGCCGACCGTCAACGCGATCCTTAAGGGGGGCCGCACCGGCGACCACGGCGAAATCGGCGACGGCAAAATCTTTGTCGTGCCGCTCGAAGACTGCGTCCGGATCCGCACCGGCGAACGCGGGCCCGAAGCGATCTGACCGCCCCCACGTGGGCGGCCATTGCGACACGACTCCTCCAACCAGGCGAGGCGGACGGTGCAAGCGTCGCGTGACGTTGTGGTGTGTGGCTCGTGCGTGGTGGACGTCTTGGTGCGTCCCGTTCCGCTGGACCGGCCAATCGGCGGCGGGCAACTCGTGCGGACCGAGCCCCTCGAGCTCGCGCCCGGCGGGATTGTCTCGAACGCCGGCGTGACGCTGGCGCGGCTCGGGATGCGGGTGGCTGCCTTTACCTACGTCGGCCGCGACGCCTGGGGCGAGCTGCTCCGGTCGCGGTACGAAGGCGAAGGGATCGACACCCGCGGGCTCTTGCCGCACGACCAGGCGCCCACCAGCACCACCGCCGTGCTGGTCGACCCGGCGGGCGAACGGAGCTTCCTGCACGCGGTCGGCGCGCCGAAGCTGCTCGACAAGCAGGCGTTCTTCGCCAACCGCGAGCTCTTCGCCGCGAGCCGCGCGATGCTGCTCGGCTACTTCCCGCTGCTCCCGAAGCTGGGGCCCGACCTCCCGGAAGTGCTGCAGTTCATCCAGGACGCGGGCTGCCTGACCGCGATGGACGCCGCGGGCGACGGCGGCACGCTCGAGGGACTGGCCCCCTCGCTGCCGTGGCTGGACCTCTACGTGCCGAGCCTCAACGAGGCCGCGCACCAAACCGGCCTGACCGATCCGGAACAGATCCTGTCCGCCTACCGCGAGGCCGGCGCCACGGGAACGATTGGCGTAAAGCTCGGCTGCGAGGGCGCGCTGCTGAGCTCGAAGCCCGGCGAGTTCGTCAGCGTCGCAGCGGTCAAACCGCCGGGGCCTGTCGTCGACACTACCGGCGCCGGCGACTGCTTCCTGGGCGGCCTGCTGTGCGGGGTCCTCCGCGGCCTGCCCCTCCCCGACGCCGGTCGGCTGGCGGCCGCGTGCGGCGCGCGGTGCGTCACGGAAATGGGCGCCACAACCGCCCTGGGCGACTACGGCTCGACCGCGAGGCTGGCGGGCCTGCCTCTCTAAGAGTAGCTCCACAGCAGTTGCCGTCCCACGAATTGCCAAGGTCGGAATCTCTCCGCACGGGCGGTGATTGGTCGTGCCGGCGGGGTTCTGTCCGCTAAAACCCGCGGAGGGGACAAAACCCCCACCGCGCTGATGCCCAGTGGACTCGTTTGTTCCATGCATGGCAGCGTTATTTGCTCCTGAGGAGACTCGCCCGCGAGGGGATTTGTCCACGCCACCCGAGCGGAAGAAACATGTGTCGCACGAGCCCCGCAAGCCGGCTCTGCCCGGCGCCTCTGGCAGCCGGGCGCCGTAGTTATTGTCCGGAATTACGGGCGGAGGGGACAAAACCCCGGCCGACCTGACGCCCCGCTATCTCACTTGCCGCTTGAATAGCAGCCTTTCTCGCTACCGGGCGACCTGCCCGCCGGGGGAGTTTTGTCCGCGTCTCCGTGGAGGAGCCTCGCGTCACCCCAACTGCCCAGCAAACGCCAATCGCGCAGCAGCACGCCCAGCCCACTGCGTATGAGAGGGGACACCGCCGAACGAGCATCGGGAATGACTGCCAGAAGGCCGCCTTCGTCACGCCTATGCGGAGGGCGACGGGCGAACCGAACAGGCCAAGGACTACGACTACCGCTATTGGACCGCGCCGGGTGGCCGTTCTCTACAACAAACCTGGTCCCCCCGAGATTTCCATGGGGAACCTAGTAGACGCGTTGATTGCTGAACTCAACACTCAGACAACCCCAACGTGCGCCGCAACCTAGTGCTCGCCGTAGGGCAACTGTCGGTCGCCTACGACTGGGCGGCCGAGCCCCCAAACCAGACCCGCCACGCGTCGCGTGGGCAGTTGGCGAGCGGCAGCAGCGGCAGGTGCGTCACGAGGGCGGTGGTCATGATCGCCAGCCCAAGCGACATCTCATCGCTGACGCCGCCGTAGGCGTGCAGGCCGACGCCGAGCTCGTTGGTGCCGAACCAGCTCCAGGTCGTCACGACGTTGCCCAGCACCGCGAGCGCCGCAAACCCACGGGGGGTGATCATCCGGCCCCAACGGGCGTGCAGGATCAACGCGTTCCACAGCACGATGATCATCGCGCCGTTCTCCTTCGGGTCCCAGCCCCAGAACCGCCCCCACGAGTCGTCCGCCCACAGGCCGCCGAGCACGGTGCCGATGAAGCTGAAGAAGAGGGCGAAGCAGAGCACGCCGTAGGTGACCCGCTCCAGCAGCCGCTCAACCTCGACCGGGTCGCCTTGGCGGGGCCTGCTGCCGACCAGCAGAGAGAGGCCGATCGATGCGGCCGCGGCGCCGATCATCGCCATCCCCCAAGTTTCATCGGCTCCGATGTGCAGCAGCGGCCGGAGCGTCAGCAGACCGGCGGCCAGCACGAAGCCGAACAATGCCGGCGTCCGTGAGGCGAGGTAGGCCAGGCCACACGCGCCCGCCATGAACGTGGCGCTGTAGCCGAGCGTGATGCACACGACGTGGGTCGCGAGCCAGAACTGGGTGTCTAGCACCGCCTGCATCACGGTAAACGTGTCGCCGTCCTGCCCGAGGAAGTACGCGATGATCATCGTCAGGAAGCCGGCCGCGGCGCCGAGGGCCGTGCCGAGCCGCACGCGGTAGACGCCGTCGATCAGCAGGCCGAACACGACCATCGCCCAGCCGATGAACACCGCCGACGAGTAGAGGTTGGTGACCGGCGGCCGGCCCGAGATGTAGAGCCGCCCCACGATCGCGTAGGTGTGCAAAGCGAGTGTCACCGCGACGATCGCCATCGCGGTGCGGCCCAGCACGCGCGGCGCAACCACCCAGGACAGCACGGCGGCGACAAAGGCGGCCACGTAGAGCGCGGCGGCGACCGAGAACGGGCTGAACTCGTTGAACGACTGCTCGAACCGAGCCTTGGCGAGGCTCAGCCGCTCGGCCGGCTTGAGGGCGCCGACCGCCTCGATGTTGAGCGGCGAGTTCAGCTGCTTCTCGAACTTGGCGTACTCGGCCTCGAGTTCGTCGAGGCTCTCGCTGAACGCCCGCAGGTCCTGCTCGCGGTACGCGGCGATCGCGCTGTCGAGCGCGACGACCGGGGGTTCGCCCGCGCCGCCGTCGCGTCGCTGCATAAAGGCTTGGATCTCGGCGTCGACCACCGTCTTCCAGGTGTCCTCCACGCCCGACGGGGGCACAACCAGTGGGGCGCCCGCATTGCGTAGGCTCACGGCCGCCTGGGCGACCGCGGTGGCAAAGCCGCTGGGGATCTCTTCCCGGTTGAGGATATCAAACGAGCGGTATGCCCCGTCCATCACACGGTACTGGGTCACCTTCGAGGCCAGCTCTAATACCTGCCGCTGAAACAGCGAGCGTTGTTCCTCGGGGACCTGAACCGCTAGGTCCACCTGCCGGCTGAGCTCGGGCGCCGTTTGTCCGCCCTCGGGATTAGCGGGGTCGTCTGGCTTGACGACCGCGGTCTTCTCGTTGACTTCGTTCAGGCTGTAGCGGAACGACCCGGTGCGGGGCTCCAGGCCCAGTGCGTTGAGCACGTCCAGGTTGGTAATGCGGAACACGCGGTAGTCGTCGGCGCCCTCTCGACCGGAGATGACGTCGAGCATCCACTCGACCGCGGTGACCTTCTTCTTGTCTTTAGCGCACGCCGGGACTTCCGACTCGCTCAGACGCGACAGCCCGACCTCCTGCCGCTCGGAGATTTTTTGCAGCACCGTCCGGGCGTAGCTGTCGTACGGCTTGACCCGCCCACCCTCAACCATAGCGAGGGCGCCGAAGCGTTCGACCGGCATCGCCCCAGGACCGCGGTCCTGCGGTCGGGCCTTGCCGAGCACGTACCCCGCCGCCAAAACCGCGACCACCGCCGGCACGAGCGCCGCGGGCGATCTCCACGATCCACCACGCTTCTTTTCGGGGCGATCTCCAACCGGCAGAAGCTCTCGCTCGCGGCGGTCGAAGAACCTTAGCAGCGTCTGCCCGAAGTGAGAGAACAGCCCCAGACCGACCATGGTGCACGCCAGGTACGGGATCAACCGCCCCGTGTTGGTGACGACCTGCAGAACCGTGGCGGTCTCGCTTGGGTCAAAGCTCAACTGGTAGAGCGTGTCGCCCGCGTGGCGGGTCGGGTTGTTCATCGAGATGTGCGCCTGCCGGTCCACGCTCCGCGAGTCGTCGTGGATGATGACGTCCGACGAGTAATTCTTGGCGGTCGAGGTGCCGATGAACTTATCGAAGCTGAAGTCGATCAGCTCGACCGAGTACGGCTTGTACTGCCGCTTCATCCGCAGGGCAACCTGGTAGGTCTTGCCGTCGACCTCTACCGGCTGGGGGTTCAGCCCACGGTTCTCGCGGTCGATCGCGGTTGAGAAGAGGTACACGCCCAGGGACTCGTCGGTTTCGGGGTCCAGCAGCTCCGCGTAGAGCGACGGCATATCGGACCGCTGCTTGCGGTCGACGCCGCTCACCTGCTTCACCCCCGCCGCGCTGATACCCAAGCCGGCGCCCTTGGTCGATGGGTACTTGGTTCCCGAATTAAGCGGAACCAGGAACGAGTTAAGCTGGAACTCGAGCGGCTTGATCTTGAAGGGCAGCCCCTCGGCCTCGACCACACCTCTGTTCGCAAGGTAACCCTGCGGCACCACCGTCACGACATCGTGGCCGGGATCCGAAGCGTCAACAATCGCCAGCTCCGAGGTGCGGCTATCGACGGCGTAGTTGCTGCTGCCCCCTTCGGGGATGAGCATCTGGCCCTCGTCGGCCGTGTAAACGATCAGCTCGCCGAGCATCAGCACCATCACGCCCGCGTGCAGCAGCACGACGCCGCTCCGCTTCTTGAACAGCAGCACGCAACCCACGTAGCCGATCGCAGAGACCGCCATGCAGACCGCGAGCAGCCACAAAATCCGGAGCCCGGACGGGTTCAGCCGGACCTCGGGGTTGGCGTACAACCAGATTGCGACCGCGCCAACGACGAGCGCCACGCCACCGGCGAGCGCACGCTGAGGGGACAGGTACGCCCTGGTGCTGGCAGCGAACAGGTAGCCAGCAAACAACGCGACCCCAGCCACCGACACGCGCAACGCGTGCCACAGCAGCGACTGCACGCCGGCGGTGAACACCCCTTCGACGGCGCCGCGTTGATCGGCGATGACCAGCGCGGCCGCCAGGCCAACCCCAATCGCCGTGATCGCCACTCCGGCCACCAGGCGACTGCCGCGGGCGTTGACGCGGAAGCGTATCGAGTGGGCCGCCAGCAGGTTGATCCCGAGCAACGCGCCGAGCAGCGTGCCGCCGGGGAACCAGAACCCGCCCGGCACGTTGTCGATCGGCGAGCGGGTCCAAAGCTCGAACAGGCGGGCGAAGGCCTGGAAATCGATCCACGCAAACCAAACGCGGAAGTAGGTCTGCTCGACCACCTGCCACACGCCCTGGTCCTTCTGGGCTAGGGTGCCCATGAAGATCAGGAAGATCAGCAGAGCGAACAGCGTCACGGTCAGACGCAGCGAGGCGACGACCTCGAGCACCGCCATCAGCGGCGACCGCTGCGACGACGCGCGCGGGGGCGTAGTGCGCCCGCTCGTTACGGCCGCCGCTTGCTCATCCTGCACAATCTCGCCTGTGGCCATGAGGCCTCCTTACGGAACATTAAAGTGCACGGTCGACAGCCACTGGCGGAAGGTATCGCGATTCCCACTGACGGTCGCGGCCGGCCCGCGTAGCTTGAAAAACCAAACCATTGGCCCGCGTTCGACCATGGCGGCCAGCGTGTTCTTTTCGTGGTCGTCCGACAGCAGCTCGAAGTAGGTGGCGTCCTGCTCGTCGAGCCGGATCGAATCGGTGATCGCGTCGAGGCCCTCCTCGGTGACCGGTGACATGCTGTTTTCCCCCAGCCAGCGGTTGGCGTTGCTCAACACGCTTGCGATATCGGGCGCTCCGGCCGGGAACGCCATCCCCGTAACCTCTGCTTCACTTTCCCCCTCGCCAACGCGGAGATTCACGACCCGCATGCTTGTCGGGGCGACCTCACGCCAGCCGTCGGGCAGCTCGTGCACAAGGGGTTTGGAAAGACCGCTCGGCGGGGCGCTCGCCATCGGGGGCGTCGAAGCGGCGCCCGGCATGCCGCCCGCCATTGGGGGCATCATGGCCGAGGCCTCGGCTTCTCCAGAAAGGTCAACAATCACTGCGCGGCGGTCGCCCAGCTTGATCGATTCGAGCTGCTCGGCGTCGCCTGCTGCGATGGGCTCTAGCCCGAGTTGGCCCCGCCAACGGTTGACGTTGTCCAGCACCGAGGCGTCCCAGTCGTCGGCCAGGCCGAGGCCGATCACCGAGAGCTCGACCGGCTGGCCGCTGGTCGGAATCACCAGGGTCGCCAGCCGCATCTGCGACGCCGGCCGCTCGGTCCAACCAGCCGGGGTCTCCCACACGGGCCGGCCGGCTTGCTCGTCGAACGCAACGGAATTCAGGAATTGCTTAACCGAGTCGGCAACCTGATCGACAGACTCGACCGGTCCCATCACCTTGAAGAACCAGGCCCGCTGCTCGCCTTCGAGCATGGCGGCGATCATCCGACTCGGCGTCGCCTGGGCCGGCGGCGCCGACTGAGCGGCGGGCGCCGACCGCTCCTTCGGAACCGTGTACGTGCGGATTTCGTCGGCGGGCTGACAGCCGGCCAGGACAGCAAGCAGCGCCAACGACAGCGTCGCCGAGAGGGGCAGAGCAGGGCGGGTCATCGGGGTCCGTCGGCACGTAGGCGCCGGCGGCCTTGGGTGAGAAAACGCGGGTGAGGAAAGACGCGCCGGGGCAAGCAGCCTGCCGCCGGTGGTTTCAATCCCGCATTATAGGAGTTTCGGCTCGGCGATTCCTACCCGACTCGACCCGCGTCGGTTTGTCGCACCTGCCGTCAGCCACCGCAGAGGCAAGACCCACCCGCCTGCAACTTCCTGCAGTCGGACGCGCCCCTCGGTCGGCCCCGCTAGCCGAGCGGCTAGTTGTTCATGCCGATAAGGCCGAGGAAGCCCTCGATCAGCGGGCTGCCGAGCGAGTACGGCTCGTCCCACGCCCACATCGTCCGCAGGAGATCGGCCGCCATGATAGCCGAGACCGCCATCAGCATGGCGCTCAGCCCCAAGAAGGCGACGATCCAAACCGGGAACACGGCTTCCTGAGCCATCACCGGAGAAGCCGTAGCGCCGGGCACGCCCATCGTCACGGCCGAGGCGTCGGTCAGCTGGACCTCGTCGTCCTCCTCCAGCCCTGGTTCCTCGACAGCGTCGAGGGCAATAATCTGCGAGCTGTCGTCCTCGTCCTCATCGTCGCCGTCGTCAGAAGGCTGCAGATTGAAGTCGGGGCTCGAAGCAAACGCGGTCGAGCCTTCCAGCGAGACCTCCGACGCGCCACCAATCGCGAGCGAGTCGCCGCTGGCGGCAAGCGAGTCGCCCAGGTCGAGCGACGAGCCCAGCGACGAGCCGCCGAGCGCGAACGAACCATCGTCCAACGCGAGGCCGCTGTCCGACGGCTTGAGGTTGATGCCGCTGTCGCCGCCAGAAAGCGTGAAGTCGTCGTCCGAGGCGTCCAGCACCATGTCGTCCGACCCGTCGGACTGGAGATCGGAGCCCGATTGCAGGCCCGCGTCCGACGCGGCCAGGTCGAGCTCGAGCTCGTCGTCTTCGTCCGCGGCGAGGGAGAAGGCGTCGCTAGCGGCCGGTGCACCCGAGGCAGAAGAGCCCTCGTCGAGCGACTCGAGCGAAAGCTCGCTCCCCATGCCCGACGGCGCATCGGCCTTCGGCTTGACTGCCGATTCCTCGGCCGCACTCTTGGCCGCGGCCTGCGCGGCGGCGATGTCCTGGGCCTCGAGGATCCGACTCGATTCGGCCTCCAGGTCGAATTCGAGTTCCTCGAGGTCTTCAAACTTGCCCGCACCCGACCCCGATGCCCCCAGCAGGTCGTCGTCGTCGGCCAGGCGGACGTCGCTCATGCCGGCAGCTTCGTCGGGGCTAGCGAACTGGAGGTCGTCGTCGGAGGGTTCGTTGCGGAGTTGCGAGCGTCCGATGATCGTGCTTGGCGGCCGGTCGGGCGAGTCGCCGAGCTCTTCTTCGCTCAGCAGGATCGACTCGTTGTCGTCGTCGCCCTCGGCTTCGACGGTGGGCTCGTCGAGTGCGGCGAGGTCGAGGTCCGAAACCTCGGCCGAGGCCTCCTTCTTCTCGGCCGGCTCGTCGATTTCGATGGAGTCGCTCTCGGAAGCCAGGGCGAGCGAGCTCAGCCCGGTGCTCTCGTCAGAATCTAGCGAGATTGAATCGCCGAGATCGATCCCAGACGGCAGATTGCCGCTCTTGATGTCCTCGACGAGGGAGTCTATTTCCTCGGTGCGGAACTTCCAGCTCGCGCCATCACGGTAGGCCCGGACCTTGCCCGACTCGCGGATCTCGTTGAGCTGATCCTTGCTGATCCCGAGCTGGGTCGCGGCGTCTTCGAGTCCGATGAACTTGTTTGCCATGGCGTTCTGTCGTCTAACCCGGTCCGTTAGACCGGGACTCCAGACACCAGCACGGCTCCTCCGCGTGGGCGTCAGATGGTTTATCTAAGCGTTCCTACCGCTCAAGCCCGCTCCGCACTTCCTCTGGCAGGGGGCTCTCGCTATTAAATTGCAACATCTGCAGGTCCCAAGAGACGTTCCTGACGCTCTTGAGTGCTAGCTTACCGCTCAGCGGATCGATGTGATACACAGCAACCACCGCGCGGTTTACGTCCGCCACGACAACCGTGTGGGGCCGACCCTCCTGCTCGATCACGTGTGTGACTAAACCCACCTGGGCAGGCGGCAGGGTGACAGGCTGCTGGGCGCCCAACCACTGGCTCCCCCACGAGAGGGCGACCAAGCAAGGGATCGCAATCAGCAAAACGCGGCTCGTTCCGGTCATCTTGACGGCTCCTTCGGGTGTGTCTCGAACCGCGCGGCGGCGGCCGAAGACCGTTCCTGGTAAGAACCGGCAGGCGTAACCTCATTCTAAAAGGGCGCCCAACCGATTCAAGCTAAATCCTCTACCGCAAGGCATTTGAGACGACCCGCGTATCCTGCGCGACACGCAAATCCCGCCCGGGCGGACCCTGTGAATTTAGACCGTGGCGCCCCGCACAGCCATACCGACCGTTTGCGGAGAAGACGCCGCCCGGTAGGCTGATTGGCATGAACAGCATCCCCGCCAATTCCGCAGAGGTTACGCACCGTTTGGCCACCGCGGTTGCGATCGCGATGGAGGCCGGCGAAGAAACACTTAAGCTTTTTCGCAACAAGGACTTAAAGGTCGACCGCAAGCAGGACAGCTCGCCCGTGACTGCGGCTGACCGAGCCTCCGAAACCCTGTTGCGTGAGCGTATCGCGGCCGCCTTTCCAGACGACGGTATCCTGGGCGAGGAGTTCGGCGAAACCGCCGGGACCTCGCCATTCCGCTGGATCCTCGACCCGATCGACGGCACCAAGTCGTTTATCCACGGGGCCCCGCTCTACACCACACTGGTTGCGGTTACCTACACTCCGCCCCACGAGAGCGACACCGAGAGCGAGCAGCCGCTCATCGGCGTCATCCACTCGCCAGCCACGCGTGAAACCGTCTATGCCGCGACCGGCGGGGGCTGCTGGTACCGCACCGGAGACAGCCCCCCAACCAAGACGCAAGTCTCTGAAACAGAACAACTTAGCGACTCACTACTGCTGACGACCGATGTCGCGGCGATGGCGCGAGAACGGAACCCCGCAGCGCTCGACGCCTACCTCGAGCTGATGCACGCCTGCCGTCTCAGCCGAACTTGGGGGGATGCCTACGGCTACCTCATGGTGGCAACCGGGCGTGCCGAAGTAATGATCGATCCCAAGCTCAGCCTCTGGGACGCCGCGGCGCTGAAACCAGTCATCGAAGAGGCGGGCGGGGTCTACACCGACTGGCAGGGCGAGCCGAGCATCCACTCGGGAGACGCGGTCGCCACCAACCGGCGGGTCTCCGAGCAGGTGCTTGGCTTCACTCGCGGGAAGTAGGCCGGGTCTAAGGGGGCCTCTCGCCATTGTGGCATCCCGAGAATCGGCTATATTGGCGGACTTCGGATAGACCGAAGCAAAGCAACACACACGAGTTAGGAGCGGAGCAGATGGCTCGGCAGTGCGAGATTTGTGAGAAGCAGGCCCAGATGGGCAATCAAGTCACGACCCGTGGTAAGAAGAAGTACCTCGGCGGCGTCGGCACCAAGGTCACCGGCATCACCCGCCGGCGGTTCAAGCCGAACTTGCAGCGCGTGAAGGTTGCCGGCCCAGACGGCAAGAACCGCCACGCGCTGGTTTGCGTGTCGTGCATCCGCTCGGGAGCGATCGCGAAGGTCGTCCGCCAGGCGCCGTTCGTCGTGCCCAGCAAGTAGCGTCGCTGCGAATCGCTGCCACCAAGTCAGGAATGACGGACCGCGGATGTCCATCTCCCGCCAAGAGGTCGAGAAGGTTGCGCTGCTCGCCCGGCTCACGCTGAGCGACGACGAGGCGCAGCTGATGACGCGACAGCTCAACGACATTGTATCCTATGTCGACGAACTGTCGCAGGTCGATACCGACGGCGTTGAGCCGATGGCCCACGCCATCGAGGTGCACAACGTCCTCCGCCCCGACGAGGTCCGCGACAGCCTTCCCCGTCAGTCGGCGCTAGCCAACGCGCCCAAGCATTCAGGCGCCGGCTATCTCGTGCCCGCCGTGCTGGGCGACTAGCTCCCCGTTCCACCGGGTACAGTGGCGCCGGCTGTGGGGCGTCGCTGCCGGCAACCCCGCTAACCGTCTGCCTGGGTATGACCCTCGTCGAACAATCCGCCGCCGACCTGCTCAAGCAGCTCGCCGCGGGCGAGTTGACTTCTCGCGAGCTCACCCAGGCGTACCTGGATCAGATCGAGCAGCACGACGCGCGGGTCGGCGCCTTCCTCCGCGTCAACGCCGAGGCGGCTCTCAAGCAGGCCGACACAATCGATAGACGCCGCGGCGCGGGCGAGCAAATCGGGGTGCTGGGCGGCCTGCCGGTCGCTGTCAAAGACCTCCTCTGTCAGACCGGCGAGCCGACGACCTGCGCCTCGCGGATGCTGGAAGACTTCCGGCCCCCCTACGACTCAACCGTGGTCGCCAAGCTCAAGGCGGCCGACGCGGTCCTGCTGGGACGCACCAACATGGACGAGTTTGCCATGGGCGGCTCGACCGAGAACTCGGCGTTCCAGCCGACCCGCAACCCGTGGGACCTCGAACGCTCCCCCGGCGGGTCGAGCGGCGGGGCCGCCGCGTGCGTGGCGGCCGGCATGGCCCCGCTCTCCATCGGAACCGACACCGGCGGTTCGATCCGGCAGCCCTCGGCCTTCTGCGGCGTCGTGGGGATGAAACCAACCTACGGCCGGGTCAGCCGCTACGGTCTGGTCGCCTTCGCCAGCAGCCTCGACCAGGCCGGCCCCATCTCCGGCACGGTCGCCGACACCGCGCTGCTGCTGCAGGCGATCGCCGGGCACGACCCGCGCGACTCGACTTCGCTCAATGCCCCGACGCCCGACTACACCGCCGACGTCGACAAGCCGCTCGAGGGCCTGCGGCTAGGAGTGGTCAAGGAACACTTTGGCGAGGGGCTCGACCCCGAGGTCGACTCGGCCGTGCGGGCCGCGATCGCCGCCTACGAAGCGCAGGGCGCGAAGATCGTTGAGCTCTCGCTGCCGCACAGCCGCTTCGCGGTCGCGACCTACTACGTCATCGCGCCGTGCGAGGCCTCGAGCAACCTGGCCCGCTACGACGGCGCCCACTACGGACGCCGCACCGAAGAGCGGGCGATGCTCGCGTCGCTGCAGGCAGAACGCAAGGCCGCTCAAGAAGCGGGCGATGCCGACGCCCTCGACAACATCGACACCGCGCTGGTGCGGATGTACCGGCAGAGCCGCTCCGAGGCGATCGGCCCCGAGGTCAAGCGACGCATCATGCTCGGCGCCTACGCCCTCAGCGCCGGCTACTACGACGCCTACTACCTCAAGGCCCTGAAGGTCCGGCGGCTTATCCGCCAGGACTTCGACCAGGCGTTCGAGAAGGTCGACATGATCGTCGGCCCCACGACCGCCGGACCCGCAAACAAGCTCGGCGAGTTCGCCGACGACCCACTCGGCATGTACCTGCTGGACCTGTACACCGTCAGCGCCAACCTGGCCGGACTGCCGGCGATGAGCCTGCCGTGCGGAGCGACCAAGAGCGGCATGCCGATCGGTCTACAGCTGCACGCGCCGCCGCTGGAAGAATCCCGACTGCTGCGCGCCGCCCGGATGTTCGAGCAGAGCGGCGTGTGGAAGAGCAAACGGTGCGCGTTGTAGATTGCCCCACCCCCGGCGGGGTGGGCCGGACGGGCTCGCAGCCGACAGCCAACAGCAGATAGCCAACAGCTTCCCTATGTACACCACCGTCATTGGCCTGGAAGTCCACGTGCAGCTCGCCACGAAGAGCAAGCTGTTCTGCGGCTGCAGCACGGCGTACGGGGCCGAGCCAAACACCCAGACCTGCCCGGTCTGCATCGGCATGCCGGGGTCGCTTCCGGTGATGAACGAAGAGGCGGTCGCCCTCGCCATCGAGACCGGGCTGGCGCTCAACCTGCAGATCGCCAAATTCACCAAGTGGGACCGCAAGCAGTACTTCTACCCCGACCTGCCAAAGGGGTACCAGATCAGCCAGTACGACCTGCCGATCACCCACGACGGCTGGCTAGAGATCGAGGACCCGAAGGGCGCGTTCGAGCCCAAGAAGATCCGCATCCTCCGCGCTCACCTCGAGGAAGACGCCGGCAAGAGCCTGCACGACGAGTCCGCCGGCAAGGGCGACACGCTCATCGACCTCAACCGCACCGGCACGCCGCTGCTGGAGATCGTCAGCGAGCCCGACCTCCGCAGCTCCGCCGAGGCCAAGGCCTACCTGACCGAGCTGCGGCTGCTGCTGACCTACCTGGGGGTCTCCGACTGCAACATGCAGGAGGGGAGCCTCCGCGTGGACGCCAACGTCAACCTGCACATCCCGTCCGACGCCGCCGCCAACGACGACAACGCACAGGACGGCAAGATCGCGACCCCCATCGTCGAGATCAAGAACATGAACAGCTTCCGCGCGGTCGAGCGGGCGATCGACTACGAGGCCGACCGCCAGTACCGCGAGTGGAAGGAGACCGGCCGCCGACTCGGGCAGTCGCCCAAGCAGACCCGCGGCTGGGACGACGCCGCCGGCGTCACCCGCGCCCAGCGGAGCAAGGAGGAGTCGAGTGACTACCGCTACTTCCCGGACCCCGACCTCGCGCCGGTGGTGATCTCCGCGGAAGTGGTCGCCAAGGTCCGCGAGCGGCTGATCGAGCTGCCGGCCGACCTCCGCAAGCGGCTCGTGGCCGACTACGGACTGTCGCTCTACGACGCGGACGTCATCGTCAATCAGGGCCGGCCCACGGTCGACTACTACCTGACGGTCGCCGACGGCTCGGGCGACGCCAAGTCGTCGGCGAACTGGCTGACGCAGGACGTCCTCCGCACCCTCAAGAATCGTGAGCTCGCGATCGAGGAGTTCAGCATCCCCGCCGAGCGGCTCTCCAACTTTGTCAAGAAGATCGGGGCCGGCGAGCTGCCCAGCGCCCGGGGCCGAGAGGTGTTCGAGCTGATGGCCGACGACGGCCTCGAGGTCGACGCTGCCATGGACAAACTCGGCATTGCGCAGGTCGACGACTCGGAGATTGAGTCGCTCTGCCAAGAGCTGCTGGACGCCAACCCGAAGGTGGTCGCGGACGTGCAGGGCGGCAAGCAGCAGGCGATCGGAGCCCTGATCGGCCAGGCCAAGAAGAAGAACCCCAACATCGACCCCGGCAAGTTCCGCGCGACCTGCCTGGCGTTGATCGCCAAAGGCTGATCCCACGTGACCGCAAGCCAACCGAGCTGCGATGTCGCTGTGATTGGCGCCGGCGTCGTCGGACTGTCGGTCGCGGAAGAGCTGCTCTCCCACGGCCTGACGGTTACGGTGTTCGACCGCCAGCGGGCAGGGCGCGAGGCCTCCTGGGCGGGCGCCGGCATCCTGCCGCCCGGGTCCCGCTACTCTTCGCATCCGGCCATCGAGGAGCTTGCCGCCCTGTCCGACCCGCTCAACGAGCGGCTCTCCCAGCGGCTTCGCGAGTTCACGGGCCTGGACGACGGGTTCTGGCGGTGCGGCGCGCTCTACTTTGCCGGCGACGACCGGCAGCACCGCGAACTAGCTGCCATGTACGACCGCTGGCGGGGACGCGGCATCGCGGTCAACGTGATCGACCAAGCCGACCTGGCCGATCTGGCGCCGTACGCTTCGGACGAACTCGAGCGGTTCGCGGCCGAGGGTCGCGCGCACTACGTGCCCAGCGAGTCGCAGGCCCGTAACCCACGGCGGCTGCGAGCTCTGACGGCCTTGTGCCAGGCGTGGGGCGGTCGGGTGATTGAACACAGCGAGGTGGTAGAGATCGCGGAAAGCCCGGAGCAGGTGACGCTGCGGCTGGCGGATGGCGATCGCTTCGTCGCGGGACGCGTCGTCATCGCCAACGGCGCCTGGGCGTCGCGTTTTCTCCCGCAGCGGGACGGAATCGATTGGGTGCGGCCGGTACGCGGACAGATGCTGCTGCTCAGCCGGCCCGAGTCGATCGAGCCCTTGGGCATGAACTTGCACGTCGGCCCGCACTACCTGGCCCCCCGTACCGACGGCCGCGTGCTGGCCGGCGCGACGGTTGAGGAGGCGGCATTCGACAAGTCGACCACCGCCGCGGGCTGCGGACGGCTGCTGCATTTTGTCAATCAAACCGGCTTGGGCGGGTTGCGTCTCGAGCAGGCGTGGGCGGGCTTGCGTCCGGCGACCGCCGACGAGCTGCCGCTGATCGGGCCTGCGTCAGAACGCACCTATGTTGCGGCGGGGCACTTCCGTGCGGGTTTGCAATTCGCCAGCGCCACGGCGATGCTTATCAGAGAGCAGATGCTCGGGCAGCCGCCCACCATGGATGTCTCTCCCTTCCGGATTGATCGATGACGCTCTTCTACGCCCACGGCAGCGCCGACATTGACCTGACCACCGACGACCTCCGCTCCGCCCTCGCCAGCATGCTGGAACAGCTTGGCGACCGCCAACGCGTGATGGCGGTGCCGCCCGACATGTCGCGGGCCCACAGCCAGGCGGGCCCAATCACCTGCCTGCTGCACGAGTTGCTCGGCGAGCGGCTGACCGACGTGATGCCGGCGCTCGGCACCCACAAGCCGATGACCGACGCGGAACTCGCCGAGATGTACCCCGCTGTGCCGCGGGAGCTGATCCGGGTTCACCGCTGGCGGGACGACATCGTCACGCTCGGCGAGGTGCCCGCCGACTACGTCAGCGAGCAGACCGAAGGCGCCTGGACCGACGCCTGGCCGGCCCAGACGAACGACCTGATCGCCAACGGCGGGCACGACCTGATCCTCTCGATCGGCCAGGTAGTGCCCCACGAGGTGATCGGCATGGCCAATTACAACAAGAACATCTTTGTCGGCGCGGGCGGCGTGCGGGGAATCAACGAGAGCCACTACCTGAGCGCCGCCTACGGCATGGAGCGGATCATGGGCCGCGCGGACAACCCGCTGCGGCGGATCATGAACCGGGCGCAGGACCTGTACTGCGGCGGCCTGCCAATCGTGTACGTGATGACCGTCGTGAGCGACGGCAAGATCCGCGGGCTGTTCATCGGCGACCACCACGACTGCTTCGAGCGGGCGGCGGAGCTCTCGCTGCAGGTTAACTTCGACATCCTCGACCGGGCGCCGAAGAAGGTCGTCGTGAGCCTCGACCCGCACGAGTTCCACAGCACGTGGCTGGGCAACAAGTCGATCTACCGAACCCGCATGGCAATCGCCGACGAGGGCGAGCTGATCGTCCTGGCGCCGGGCGTGCGGATGTTCGGTGAGGACCCCGAGATCGACCGTCTGATCCGGAAGTACGGCTACCGGCCCTCGGCAGAGGTCCAGCGGCTGGTCGCCGAGAACGAGGACCTGCGGGGCAATCTGTCCGCCGCGGCCCACCTGATCCACGGCTCGCCCGAGAACCGGTTCCGCGTGACCTACTGCCCCGGTCATCTGAGCCGGGACGAGATTGAGGGGGTCGGCTACGGCTACGGCGACCTCGACCAGATGAATGCGCAATACCAACCCGAGAATTTAACGCACGGCTGGAACGAGGTTCGGGGGGAGCGTATCTTCTACATCGCGAACCCCGCGCTAGGCCTCTGGGCGCACGCGTCGCGTTTACCTGCTTAGCGCTTACATCGTATTCAGCGGCTGCGAGCGCGTCTCTCCTCGAGCCTGAGTCCTCATGCAGACGCACGCTAGCGAACCACGCAGCCTGGTCGGACTAGCGGTCTGCGTTGCAGTTGGGGCCGCGCTGTGGTCGCTGCCGACCCCTGTGGGGCTCACGACCCCCGCGTGGCACATCTTCGCGGTGTTTGCCGCGACCATCTTCAGCTTCCTCATCCGGCCGCTGCCGATGGGACCGTGTGTGCTGCTGGGACTGCTGGCGCTGACGACCTCCGGCGACCTGCGTCTCGCGACCGACGACTATGCCGTCGTCCTCGCAGGCCAGGCCGACGGGGCGACTGCCGACGAAGTCGCTGCTGCGCGGGAGTGGCTGGCAGAGCACAAAACACTCGACAGCGCGGGGATGAAGCAGGCGCTCGGCAGGGCGCTGGCCGGCTTCGCGGACACCACCACTTGGCTCGTGGTGTCGGCGTTCATGATTTCCGGCGCCATGATCCGGTCGGGGCTGGGGCAGCGAGTTGCGCTCTCTATGGTGACCCTGTTCGGACGCACCACGCTGGGACTCGGCTACGCGATCGGAGCGGCCGAGCTCATCCTTGCCCCGTTCGTGCCCTCCAACACGGCCCGTGGCGGCGGCGTGATGGCGCCGATTGTCAACTCGCTGTCGCAGGTGCTTGGCTCCCGGCCAGAAGACTCGCCGAAGAAGGCAGGGGAATACCTGGTGCTGGTCGGCGCGCACGCCAACCTCATCACCGCGGCGATGTTCCTGACCGGCATGGCTGCCAACCCGCTGGTCAACAAGGCGGCCGAGGACGTGTTCGGCCCCGAGGCTAAGCTGAGCTGGGGGCAGTGGCTGCTCGGGTCGTCGGCGCCCGGGCTGCTGAGCCTGGCGCTGCTCCCGCTGGTGATCTACTGGCTTGCCCGACCCGAGGCAACTGCTTCCGGCGAGGCGTGCAAGAAGGCCCAGGCCGACCTCCAAGAGATGGGCCCCTGGACTCCCAAGCAGCTGACGATGGGGGCGATTCTGGTCTCGATGCTGACGCTCTGGATGACGGCCCCCCTGCAGCAAATGTGGATCGGGTTTTCGCTGCACACCACGCTAGTCGCGTTGCTGGGGGTCGCCGCGATTGTCGTCCTGGGGGTCGATTCGTGGCGAGAAGTCACCTCGACCTCCGGCGCCTGGGACGCCCTGATCTGGCTCGGCGGGCTGGTGAGCATGGCCAACGCCCTCCGCGAGACCGGCTTCACCGGCTGGTTCGCCGATTCGGTAGGGGGCCATGTCACCGGGCTCTCGCCGCTGGTGCTGGCGGTCACGCTGACGCTGGTGTACTTCTTTTCGATGTACGCGTTCAGCATGCTGACGGGGCACATCATGGCGTTCGCCGGGGTCTTCTTCGCGACGGCGTTGGCGGCCGGCGCGCCGCCGCTATTGATGGTCGCCCTCATCGCCTACTTCTCGAACCTCTGCGGCTGCACCACCAACTACTCGACCGGTCCTGTTGTGATCTACTACGGGCTGGGGTATGTCACCGCTCCCAAGTGGTTCTATGTCGGGTTTGTGGTGGGGCTGGTGCACCTGGCTGTCTGGCTCGGAGTGGGACTCCCCTACTGGAAGCTGCTCGGCTGGTGGTAGCCCCTCATGCCGGCCGTGACGGTTGGACCGGTTGGGACGACTATCGCTGATCCGATTGCGACAGTCCTCGGCGTTGGGCGTTGCTCGCCAGCCGCGGTTCTCTGACCCCCGCGGCAGGCGCGGGCCGCCAGGCGACCTAGGTTTCTGTGGAACACTGCGCCCGATGCCCACCGAGCCCCCTCGCCCCTATGTCGACAGTCGAGTCAGAAATCGTTGGCGGCGGTCTGCTAGACACGCTGTTCAATAGCGAAGACGTCTACCTGCCATCCGAGCCGCAGTCGGTCCGCGAGCTGGGCCTCAGTCCGGTCCTGATCGAATCGCTGCTGTGCAAGTACCTGCTGCAGGTCGGCTCGGCGGCCGGGCGTAGGATCGCCGAGAGCATCGCGCTGCCGTTCGCGCTGCTCGAGCCGATGTTCGCCGACCTCCGCGGCCGCCAGCTGCTGTTCCACCAGGGGCAGGCGCAGCTGGGCGACTACCAGTACGCGCTAACCGAACAGGGCGTCGACCGCGCACAGGCCGCTATGGCCTCAAACGCCTACGTCGGTCCGGCCCCCGTCCCGCTTGACGACTACATCCTGTCGGTCGAGGCCCAGTCGATCCGCGCCGAGGCCGCCGGCGAGGACGCCCTCGCCCAGGCGTTCAGCGACATCAGCGTCGAGCCGCAGATGCTCGACGTGCTCGGCCCCGCGATCAACTCCGGCGCTGGCCTGTTCCTCTACGGGACCCCAGGCAACGGCAAGACCACCATCGCCAAGCGGATTACCAAGTGCTTCGGCTCGCACATCTGGGTGCCGCACACCATCATCGAAGACGGGCAGATCGTCAAATTCTACGACGCCGCTTTCCACGAGCGGGTCACTGAGAGCAAGTCGTCGCTGCTCAAGAGCGGCAACTCCGACCAGCGGTGGGTCAAGATCAAGCGTCCCACCGTGGTGGTGGGCGGCGAGCTGACCCTCGACGCCCTCGAGATCCGCCACGACCCGGTCAGCAACATCAGCGAGGCCTCGCTCCAGCTGAAGAGCAACTGCGGCTGCCTGCTGATCGACGACTTCGGCCGCCAGAAGTGCGAGCCGACCGAGCTGCTGAACCGCTGGATCGTGCCGCTCGAAAACCGCCACGACTTCCTCACACTCGCCAGCGGCAAGAAGATCCAGGTCCCGTTTGACCAGCTGATCATCTTCTCGACCAACCTCGAGCCGATGGACCTCGCCGACGAGGCGTTCCTCCGCCGCATCCCGTACAAGGTCGAGGTCGGCGACCCGAGCATCGAAGAGTTCCGCATGCTGTTCCAGTTCTCCTGCAAATCGCTTGGCTGCCAGTACCGGCCCGAGGCGGTCGACTACCTGGTGCAGAAGCACTACCGCCCGCTGGGGCGCCCGCTCCGCCGCTGCCAGGCCCGCGACCTGCTCACCCAGATCAAGAACTACTGCGTCTACCGCGGGCTGCCGATGGAGCTTCGCCCCGACTACCTGGACCGGGCGGTCGCGGGCTACTTTGCCACCTGCGGCGACAACGCGACGTCGCCAGCAACGCCAGGGGGTCAGTCATGAGCAGCGAACAAGCAGACAAGCCGCAACTAACCGGTTACGAGCTGCTCGATCACCTCGGCAGTGGTGGGTACGGTGAGGTGTGGAGTGCGCGGGTCCCCGGCGGGCTTATCAAGGCCGTTAAGGTGATCCACGGCCGGCATGACGAGTCGCGCGCGGCGAACGAGCTCAAGTCCCTCGAGCGGATCCGCGAGGTCCGGCACCCGTTTGTTGTCTCTCTCGAGCGGGTCGAGTTTGTCGACAACCGGCTCGTCGTGGTGAGCGAGTTGGCCGAGGGGAGCCTGCGGGATCGGCACCGCGACTGTGTTCAGATGGGCCTCTGCGGCATTCCTCGGGAAGAGCTGCTCCGGTACCTGCGAGACGCCGCCGACGCCCTGGACTACCTCTCGTCGAAACACGGGCTGCAGCACCTGGACATCAAGCCGGAGAATATCCTCCTGCTGGCCGGGCACGCCAAGGTGGCGGACTTTGGTCTCGTGAAGGCCATCGACGACCGAACCCAGTCGATCGTCGGTGGCATGACCCCCGCGTACGCGCCCCCCGAGGTCTTCAAGGGCGCGCCCGGCAGGACCAGCGATCAGTACAGCCTCGCGGTCTTGTACCAGCAGCTCCTCACCGGCACGCTCCCGTTCAACGGCGAGAATGCGGCGGAGCTCACGATGCAGCACCTGCACGACGAGCCGAGCCTCGACGTGCTCTCCGCCGACGATCGCTACGTCGTGTCCCGCGCGCTCTCGAAGACTCCTGCCCACCGCTACTCCACGTGCACCGAGTTTGTGCAGGCCCTCTCCGCTCCGCAGCGGACGTTCACCCCCCAGAGCGAGGGCCCGGTTCAGCTCGGTCGTTCCGCGCCCGCCGCCCAAGCCGGTGATTCGGACCAGGCATCGCGCCACCGAGACGTTCAGGCGACCGTGCCGTGCGCCGACCAGGGCGGCCCGATCAGCACCGACCTCCGGATGCAGCTCCCAGACGCCGAGCTGCCCCCGATTACCGAGCTGGACGAGCCGGAATGGGACTCCCATGACCAGGCCGCCGTGCCCACGTTCTATCTGGGAATCGGCGGCGCCGCCGCGTGTGTTCTAAGAGAGCTGCGTCAGCAGCAGAGCGAGCGGTACGAGCTGAGCGGCCCTATCCCGGCCGGCCCGATGCTGTTGATGGACACCGACCCGCGGACCATCTCGGCCGTGAGCCGCAACGCCGACGGCGGCGCCGGACTGAAACGCGAAGAAACCGTCTGCCTCAATCTCAGGCGCCCGCAGGAGTACCGTGAGAAGTCGGACAAGATCTTGGGGTGGCTCGGCCGCCGCTGGCTCTACAATATCCCGAAGTCCCTGCAGACTGAAGGCATCCGGCCGCTAGGGAGGCTCGCCTTGGTCGACAACTCACGCCGCACGCTGCAACGCATCCGCGGCGCCCTGGCGGAGTGCGTCTCGGCGGAGAACATCGACGCCTCTGAGGAGCTCACCGGACGCAAGTTCAGACGGGACGCGGTGCGGGTGTTCATCGTCTCCTCGATCGCCGGCGCAACCGGCGGCGGCATGGCGTTGGACGTCGCGTACGCCGTGAGGGGCTTCCTCGAAAAACTGGGGCTGGCCGACACCCAGCTGGTCGGGATCAACTTGTTCTCGACCGGCCGCGAGGCGGAACGCGCGGGGCTGGCAAGGGTCAACGCCTACTCGTGGCTCACCGAACACCAACATTTCTGCCACCCCGCCAACGCCTACCTGGGAGACGACGCCGCCGGCTTCCCGCCGCACGAGCAGGGCGTGCGCCCGTTCGACCACAGCTACCTGGCGCACCTCGGGGAACGCCTTGACGACGGCGCCTTCCTGCAGGGCTGCAAGTCGGTCGCCGACTACCTATTCGCCACCAGCTCCACGCCTGCGGCGCCGTGCCTGGAAGCGTGCCGGCAAGCGAGCGGCGAGGACCGTTCGCCGCTGGAACTGCGGACCTTTGCCGTGAAGCGGCACGAGGCCGCCCCGGCAGACGCCCGTCGGGACGCAGAGCAGCTGCTGATCAATTTGCTGCTCTCGGCGTGGCTCGGGGAGAGCAAGCCGGACCGCTCTGCGAAGGACGCCTCCGGCACCAACCGCGTGGTCATGGGCGCCGGCGAATTGGTCGGGCGGCTGAAACTCGACGCCGCCCACATCGCAACGCAAAGCCGAGCAATCGTGGAAGAACAAGCAGCAAGCCTCGCCGTGGATACCGGCGAGTCGACCAGCATGCTGGAACGTCTAGAAGCGATCAACGCGTTCTTCGTGCCCTCGCCAGACCTCAACACCCCTCTCCTGGGTGAGTCGGCGACAAATCAGATTGGGGAGGTCTCGATAGTGGACCTGGTGCGGCCCTTCGCGGAAGAGCTCCAGGCGTCGATTGCCGAGTGGGTCCTCTCGCAGCTGGATAAGCCCGGCGACCGACTCAATGGGGGGAGGCAGGCCGCGGACTGGCTGCACGACCATTGCGAGTCGTTGACCTCGCAATTTCAACGATACGGCTCCGCCACCCAGCAAAAGCTTCAGCAGGTCGCGCAGCAGGCGTCGGCGCCGGACGCAGACCCCAGGTCAGTCGAGGATCGGTACACGCACTTGAAGACCGACCTCGCCGCGCTCGAAGGGGCGGCGCTGATTACCGCGGGGCTCAAGACCGAGCTCCGCGAGATCATGGGCCGGCTCAGCGAGCTCCGCGTCGCGGCCGGCAGCGTCGCCAAGGACCTCTCCACAGAGGACCGCGGCGACCCGCGTGAGACGCATCGAATATTGGCCGACGCCAACACTTCCCCCGCCCGCTTGGCCGTTGAGCTCGACGGCCAGCTGCAACAGGAGTGGCAGGGCGGCAGCGTCTCGTTCGCGCAGCTGCTCGAGTCGGACGAGGGGCGTCGTGAGATCGTGTCGGCTGTCAAACGACACTCCCAGCAGTGCGTCCGCGAGGCCCTGATGACGCGAGGCGGCGGAGAGGCTGTCGAGTTCAACGCCGATGTGAGCGTGTCGCCCTTGGCCGAATGCTGCACCGGCTTCCGACGCATACTGCTCTCCCCGCCCGGGGCGTCGGAGCCGACGGAGTCCCGCGACGCGGCAATCGTGATTGAGAATACCACCAACGACTCCTACGCGGTCAGCGAGTACGAGGGACTCTCGGCCACCCACGCCGCCGTGGCGCTGGTGGGAGGACGCCGCGACTACGCGGAGTTCGCCAAGCGTGTCGCGACGCGTCGCGACGTCGCCTGGAACGATCTCCTAGCCCAGACGCAAATTCGCAGCGAGTCCACGGATTCCTGCGGCACCCTGCAAGTCAACATCGAGTGCGGGTCTGTCTCAGGCACTGCACCAGCGTCTCCCATGCCTGAGGCAGTTCAATGATTGACACACTGACCATAACCGGCGTCTCCGATTGGAAGCTCAGCGGGCAGTTCGAAGAGGACTCTCCGGTCCGGCAGGTGCTTATCGACCGGACCCCGTTCGTCGTGGGACGCAGGCGTGACGTCTCGCTCACGCTTGGCAACTCTTCGGTTTCTGGCTGCCACGCCGAGCTGCTGACCAAAGGCGATCAGCTGTTCGTGCACGACTTGGGCAGCACCAACGGAACGTTCGTCAACGGCGTCCGGGTGAACGACCTCTGCGAGCTCAACCCAGGCGACCTGGTGCAGTTCGCCCAGGTGGTGCTGCGGGTGGGGGTCGACAAACCCGCGACCCAGTGCCAGACCATGCAGAACGATTCGTCCGACCGCGCTCTGGCGTTGATTCAGTTCGACAAGCTCCTGGCCGAACGGGCGGTGACCCCGCACTACCAGCCGATCGTCACGATGCAGAGGCAGACCTTCGCCTACGAGGCGCTAGGCCGGAGCAAGCTCTTTGGGCTGTCGGACCCGCAGACCATGTTCTCCGCGGCGGCCGTGCTGAACCTGGAAGCCGAGCTGAGCCGCATCCTGCGGGACGAGGCCCTCAGAGACGGAGCCCCGCTCCCGGGCAACCACCTGCTGTTCGTCAACACGCACCCCTCCGAGCTGGAGGACACCGGCCTGCTGGAGCTGTCGCTCCGGGAGGCCCGCGAGATCGCGCCGAACCGCCCGATCGTCCTTGAGATCCACGAGGCGACCGCCACCAACGGCGAGGTAATGGGGCAGGTACGGGAGATCCTCAACGAGCTCTGCATCGGGCTCGCCTACGACGACTTCGGCGCCGGGCAGGCGCGGTTGGTCGAGATGGCCGACGTGCCCCCCGACTACCTGAAGTTCGACATCTCGCTGATCCGCGGCCTCGGATCGGCGCCGCGCGAACGCCAGAATATGGTTGCGAGGCTCGTCCAAATGACGATCGAGCTGGGGACGATCCCGCTGGCCGAGGGGGTCGAGACCCAATCCGACCACGAAGCCTGCCAGCAGATGAGCTTCGCCTGCGCCCAGGGCTTCCTCTACGGCCGGCCCGCCTCGGCGGGCAAGATCCTGGGGCTCAAGGACACGGGCGCCAGCTGACGCTCCCGTCAGCCAAACAGCCCGCGCTTCAGGTACGCCTTGCGCGCCGACTCGAGGTCCTTTTCAAAGTCGAAAAGCTTGTCGAGTCGGGTGATCTTGAACACCTCGCGGATATCCGGCGTGACGCCGCTCAGCTTGAGCTTGGCTTTGTACTCTTTGCACTTCTTGTGGATCTTCACCAGCTTCCCCAGCATCGAAGACGACATGAACTGCACGGGGGTGAAATCGATGATCACCCGCTCGGCCTCGGACTGGTCGATCGCCCCTAGGACGTCCTTCTCGAGCTGCTCCAGCACCACCTCGTCAACCAGCCGGGGGTCCTTCACCTGGATGATGAGGATGCCGTCGCGAGACTGGGTTGCAATCGCCATGGGGACTCTGCGAGAGGGGATCCGGTGGGAGGGGGCCGGGCGGCATCAGCCGCCGGACTGGCGTGATTATAGACGATGGAGCGACCCGCAAGCAAACCGCCTGCTGCCGGTCCGGTGGCGCCGGGAATGTGGCAATGGATGATTGCACCGGCAACGCGTACCATAGGGGGAGAAGTCGGCCCCTCGGTCACGCTATAAGGGGCCTCAATTGGCGCAGAAAAACCTTTACGGTTTGCTTTGCGGCTGCCAAATCCTGCCCGGCGTGCTATGTTTCACCGTTATAGTCGTGTCGCTTGACCGCCGACAGAAATGTGCCGACCATGCTGGGCGTAGAAGACAACCCCCCGGGAGCCATTGAAGGCCCCGCCGCACCCATGCCGATCCCCTCGATCCCCGACTCCGCCCCGTTCACCCCAGAGCAGCGCGCCTGGCTCAACGGCTTCCTGGCCGCCTGGGCCGGCGTGGCCGAACAGTCGGGCAGCCGGCTGCCATCGGACCTCACCGGGCTGAAAGAGGCGCCCAGGAACGGCGCCGGCGGCGCGAACGGCGCCCCCCCCAAGAAATCGGCCGCCAAGCCGGTCGAACCCGCCGCGGAATCGGCGGCTGTCGCGGTCGACACGTCGCTTGACGACGGCGACTTTGCCTGGCACGACCCCAACCTCGACATCGAAGAGCGGATGAAGCTCGCCGAGGGCCAGGGCGTCACCAAAAACCTGATGGCCGCCATGGCGCAGCTCGACTGCGGCGCCTGCGGCTACATGTGCGACACCTACGCGATCGCCATCGCCAGCGGCAAGGAGAAGAGCACCGCGCTGTGCACCCCCGGCGGCAAAGAAACCGCCAAGATGCTCAAGAAGGTCGTCAAGGATAACGGCGGCATCAAGCCGGCGCCCGTCTCGGACGCCAAGGCGACGGCAGTCGCCGTGGCCGACGGGCCGATCCCCTACAGCCGCGCGAAACCGTACCGGGCCCGCGTCAACACACTCTACAATCTCAACGGCGAAGAGTCCGCCAAGCACACCTGCCACGTCGAGCTCGACCTTGCCGGCAGCGACATCTCGTTCCGGGTGGGCGACTCGCTGGGCGCCTTCCCGACTAACTGCCCTGATCTTGTCGACGAGATCCTGTTCGCCCTCAAGGCCCACGGGACCGAGCACGTCACCGCGTGCGACGGCGTCGAGGCGCCGCTCCGCGAGGCCCTGACGGTGAAGAGCAATCTGAAGCACGTCGGCGAGGACCTGGTCCGCCTGATCGCCTCGAGCACATCGGACTTCGACGAGAAGCAGCGGCTCCGCGACCTGGTCGACGGCGACGGCGATGAACTCGACGATATGGACGTCCTCGACGTCCTGCGGCTCGCCCCGTCGGCGCGGATCTCGAAGGGGGCGTTCTCGCTGACCCTCGGCTCGCTGGCGCCGCGGCTGTACTCGATCGCCAGCTCGCTACGGGCCCACCCAGACAGCGTCCACCTGACAATCGCCAAGGTCACGACCATGCTCGGCGGCCGAGAACGCAAGGGCGTCGCGTCGACCATGTTCACCGACCGCATCGGCGTCGGCGACACCGTGCGGGTGTTTGTCCAGCCATCGGCCGACTTCACGCTGCCGAGCAACTCGAATGCCCCGATGATTATGGTCGGCCCCGGCACCGGCATCGCCCCGTTCCGAGCGTTCCTGCAGGAGCGGAAGGCGCTCAAGGCCCGCGGCAAGAACTGGCTGTTCTTCGGCGACCAGCACGAGGCGACCGACTTCCTGTACAAGGGCGAGCTCACCGAGATGCAGGAGCAGGGCCTGCTCACGAAGCTAAGCACCGCCTTCAGCCGCGACCAGGAAGAGAAGATCTACGTCCAGCAACGGATGCGTGAAGAGGGCGCCGAGCTCTACAACTGGTTGGAAGAGGGCGCCTGGTTCTTCGTCTGTGGCGACGCCAAGCGGATGGCCGGCGACGTCGACCGGGCGCTGCACGAGATTGTCGCCGAGCACGGCGGCATGAGCCCCGAAGACGCCAAGAAGTACGTCACGAACCTGCGGAAGACCCACCGCTACGTCCGCGACGTCTACTAGAGCTTGGCCGCGGCTGGCCCGCCGCCAATCCCGCAGACACCGTACCGCGTCGGATCAGCGGCTCCGCGGGCGTTAGTGCAGCTTGCACAGGATCTCGGCCAAGAGGGCAGGGCACCCCCCGGGCTTGGGCATTGTCATGCCGCCGTTCTTTGATGGCCCCGCCTTGGCGCCTTAGCTTGCACGCCAGGTCTGGAACTGAGCGAGTCAGAGAACCCCGCGACTAACGTCGTTCGGCAGGGTCCCGTCAGAGTGGCTCAGTTTGGTCTGGGGCCGATCAACATACCAGCCGAGCACAGTAGGTGACTGCGCGGAGTGTCGACATGGCAGGCCACGACTAGATCGGGAGTCGGAAGAGCAAGGGCGGTCATTGCGAGGCGTCACGCCCAGCCCACGGACACTACGCACCGTTCAACCGCGGTGGCCCGGCCCGCTCTAGACACAGAAGCTGCTACTTATCCGAAACAACTTTGTGCGACGCCGGCGAGACGTCGCGGAATCGGGCGTGGCAATCGCGGCAGTTCTGCGTCACGCCAGCGTAGGCGTCGTTCGCTAGCCGCCGTTGCCGCTCGCTGTTTGCCTGCCGCAGGGCGTCCTCCAACCTGGCAGCGGCCTCTTCCCCCTGCTGGGCTAGCTTTCGGAATCCCTCGGGCTTGGCCTGGGCCTCTTCGAGACGCAGCAGCTCGGTGTAGTGCTCGCGGAGGAGTAACCCCTCGTGGGCAGGCGCAAGATCGGGGTGGTTGGCCGGCGTCTGCCAGCCGGACTGCTGGATTTGGGCGACACGGTCACTGGCGTGCTCGAGATCAATCATCGATTGCACCAGTAGCGGCGGCTCGGAGACTTCCGGGAAGTCCGAAGACAGCGCGTCGAGCGTCGCCCGATCGAATCGCTCAGCAGCCCTAACGGACGCGAACAACCCGATATACCTTGGGCTCGCGCCGGCGGCCGCTAGAACCTCGCTGCCTTGAGCGACACTCAGTTTGCCTACGCCGATACAGGCGACCGCCGCCGCCGCCGGGCTGCGGTGCTTGCCGTGGTGGCAATGAATGTAGATTGGCCCCGGCAGGTCGGCGACCGCCTTGGAGAGTTCCTTCGCGCGCACAGCGGGGATACCATCGTACCCGTGCGGTAGATGCACGTACGCCAGGCCGTGGCGTTTGGCGGCGGCGATATCGGGCCGGGCGCCATCCACGCTCAGCACCGTATTTACGCCAAGCCGCTTGAGCGCGGCGAAGCCTTCGTCCCCCACCGGGGAACCGCCAGAAATAACTCGTTCTGTGAGCCACATCGCGTTTGGCAGCGCGGGCTCCGCAACGGGCTGTGGCGCCCAGTCGTGGCTGCCGTGTGCGAGCGAGGCCAGCCCGAGGCAGGCCAAAAAGAAGCAGGACCGCCGAAACGCGGCGGGCGGTCTCGCGTTGCTCATGCTTTCTCTGCGGGTTCGGGAAGAAAACGACGATCGACGAGCGATTGCCATACTAGCACGTTTACGAGAACGGAACAGGAGCGGCAGCGCGACGGCACGACTTCAACGTCGCGTACCTTTTTTGGAATTTTGGGGCCCGTTTTTGAATACTCCAAGGCGGCCGGTGATTAAACTGGCAGTTGTTATTGGGATTAGTCGCTCGTGCGGGCAGATCACGCAGGCAGTTCGAACCTGTTCGAACCCTCTCGCGTAGAACGGTCGACTAGGCACCCTCCCGCGGAAGCGGGTCAAGGATGAGTTTCGAGCGTTGGTTATGCAGCCCCGAGCGATTCGGCTGTCGGGGCGCTGTCCTGCAAGCGGGACGCGGCTAGAAGCGTTTTAACAACGACAGGCTTTTCTAGACCAACGGGGCTGGCAGCGGGATTTCCCTGGCGTGACGCTAGCGGAGACCCCGCCACTTAGGAGACGCCAACATGTCCATTGCAGCAGGGCTACCGCCCGGGTCGGGGAGTACCGGATTGCGACGCACCAACATCCACTCGGTCCAGAACACGATTCGACGCCACTGGACCGACCAAGAGAAACGCCGCCGCACCGAAATGGCGCGGCTCATGCAGCGACGCCTGCTGACGGCCCTGGAGGGCCGCCGCCTCGTCGGCTAACCACGCTGGTCGGCTAACCACCCTGGTCGGCCAACGATGCTGGTCGGCTGGCAAGAGTTGTGGTCGCCGGGAACGAGGCGGAGCCGCCAGCCTAGACCGCGCCCTCGACCTCGTGCACGACGACCACGTCGTGCACGCCCTTGGCGTTTCCGCCCGGCCCTGCGGCCAGGTGGCTGCCGCCGAGGATCACGATCCGGTCGCCTTTGGAGGCAAATCCGACGCGGCAGGCCCAGGTGTCCGCGTGTCGGATGAGCTGCTGCATGTCCTCCGCGGGAGCGCCGGTCAGTGGGGTCACGCCCCAGTACAGGCACATCCGCCGCAGCGTCTGCTGGTTCTGGCTGACCCCAATTGTGGGCGTCGTGTGCCGCTGCTGCGAGAGCGCCAACGCGGTTCTGCCCGAGTAGCTGGCCACCACCACCAGCTTGGCCCGCAGCGAGTGCGCCATGGCGCCAGCCCCCCGCACCACGGCGCGGGTGATGTCGTGCAGCACCGGGGACACGCCACCGTCGTTGTGGCGGGGCGGCTGATCGGCGATGCTGGCCTCAGTAGCCAAGCAGATGCGGTTCATCATGGCGACCGTCTCAACCGGGTACTGGCCGATCGCGGTCTCGCCGGACAGCATGCACGCGTCCGCGCCGTCCAGGACAGCGTTGGCCACGTCGGTCACCTCGGCCCGCTTGGGGCGCAGCGACTCGTGCATGCTGTCGAGCATCTGGGTCGCGATGATGGCCGGCTTCTGGTAGCGGTGGCAGGTCTGGATGATCCGCTTCTGCTGCACCGGCATCTCGGCCACGTCGATCTCGACGCCCAGGTCGCCGCGGGCGACCATCACCGCGTCGCTCGCCGAGACGATCTCTTCGATCCGGTCGATCGCTTCGCGTTTCTCGATCTTCGAGACCACGTACGCTTCGGAGTTGTTCGAGCGGAGGATGTCACGCAGCGCCCGCACCTCGTCCGGGGCGCGGACGAAGCTGAGGCTGACAAAGTCGACGCCCGCGTCGGCGGCCCAGATGGCGTGCTGGTGGTCGACGACGCTGATGGCCGGCGCGCTGAGCTTTACGCCGGGCAGGTTGATGCCCTGGCGGCTGCGGATCACGCCCCGCTGCACAACCCGCATCTGGGCGCGACCGGGCTCCTTGCCGATCACCACCATGCTGACGGTGCCGTCGGCCAGCATCACCTGGTCGCCTACTGAGAGCTCGCGCACCAACGGGGCGTAGCTGCAGGTAAACTCGTTGGGCTCCTTGCGTTCCTTACCCTCGACAAACCAGAACTCGGCGTCGGTCTCGCAGAAGATCCGATCGTTGTCGATTTCACCCAGGCGGAACTTGGGACCAGCCAGGTCGACCAGGATCCCGATCGGGGTATCCAGCTCCTCGCTCACCCGGCGGATATTGTCGACATTAATCTGCTGTTCTTCGGGCCCCCCGTGGGCCATGTTCAGCCGGAACACGTCGGCTCCGGCGCGGATCATCGCGGCCAGCGTCTCCGGGTCCGACGAACTAGGGCCGACCGTGGCGACAATCTTGGTGCGGGCGAGGTGACGGATATCGTTGGGTAGGGGCATGATACTGTCGGGTGAGGTGGGCTTCGTGCCTGCAATGGTCGGCGCCAGGTGAGGGTCGCCGGGCCCTATTGTGGGCGTTGGGCACGTGTCTGGGAATGGTGGCGACATAGGACCGTCTTCTTTTTAACGGGAACTGCACAAACCTCGCGACGCACACGGCGCCCTCAACCGTAGCTCATCAGCCGCCCCGCAGGTTAAGATGGTCGCCGGATAACCACACGCCTGCGGCAGGATTCGCGCACTGTGAGCTACTGGAACGGTAAATCGGCCTTAGTGACCGGCGGTTCGGCCGGGCTGGGGCTCGCCCTGGCCCGGACGCTCGTCACGGAGGGCGCGCGGGTGACGATCTGCGGCCGCGGGCCCGATCGGCTCGAGAAGGCCGCCGACGGTCTGCGCGGCCTCGGCGGCGACGTCCTTTGCGTTGCGTGCGATGTCGCTCATGCCGGCGAGACCCGGCGGGCGGTCGACGCTGCGGCCGAGCGGTTTGGCGGGCTCCACTTCGCGTGCTGCTGCGCTGGAGAATCGATGCGGGGCGACGTGATCTCGACCTCGCGGGAGCGGTTCGAGGAGCTGATGGCGGTCAACTTCCTGGCCGCGGTCGACATGGCGCACGCGGCCGGGCCGCTGCTCGAGGCGAATCGGGGCCACCTGACGTTTATTGGCTCGCTGGCGAGCAAGTTCGCCCCCCGGTACCTCGGCGCCTACCCCGCCAGCAAGCACGCGGTCGCGGCGTTGGCTCAGCAGCTGCGGCTCGAACGCGGCCCCGAGGGACTGCACGTGCTGCTTGTCTGCCCGGGCCCCATCGCCCGCCCCGATGGTGGGCAGCGTTATCAGCAGCAAACGAGCGACCTCCCAGAGGCCGCCAACCGGCCGGGGGGCGGAGCCAAGGTTAAGTCAATCGCGCCCGACGTCCTCTCCCAAAAGCTGCTTGCGGCGTGCGAGAAGCGTCAGAGCGAGCTGGTCATCCCCGCCAAGGCCCGGATCCTCGCCGCCCTGACGCAGCTCAGCCCCAAGTGGGGCGACTGGGCGCTCAGC